>NZ_JALKFT010000005.1:0-298509 GCF_023242945.1 Frankia umida | reverse complement strand
CACAACCACCAGAACGATCAACACACAAGATCCAGCGAACTACCAGCCACCCCCGGCGACCCCAGCTGAACAGCTACCTCGTATGCTCAGCCCTTATCGGATGCATTCGGCCGATTAATAGATTTTTTCACTCACGGTGAGGTCCGTCGAGTCCGGATGGCGTGGTCGGACGGGGCAAGGACATGATCAGGCATGGCCGCGGTGGTCAGCGGGGGGTTCGCGCGCACTCGCGCCTCCTGCAACCCGCGGCGGTGCTGCTGGCCGTGGCCATCCTCGGGGCACTGGCGCTCGTCCTGGGCAATGATCTGCTGCGTCGGGAGGAGTCGGCGCGGCTGGCGGCCCGGGCGGCGCTGGTCGAACGACTCGCGAGCTGGGAGTCCGGGAGCGCGTCGCCGACGTCGTTGGCCGCCGCCGCGGGCGGTCTGCCCTTTCGCCCGGGTGATCCGGCCAACGCCGACCTGCTGCTTCGTCTGCAGATCTCCGCCTCCGGCGACGTGAACCACCTGCTTGCCCTGCTGACCCCCGAGGGCCGGATCAGCGCCTCCTACCCGCCCGGCGCCCGGGTGGACGTGGCGCAGCTCGGCGCGGCGTGGCCGACGGCGTTGGCCGGGCACGCCGGCCTGTCCCCCGTCATCACCGCGGGTCAGCCGCCGCGCCGGGTCGTGGTCGTCCCGATCGGCGCGGGTCGGCCCTGGGCGGTTCTGGTCGCGATCTCCACCGAACAGGTCCACCTGGCCATCAGTGACGGCATCGCCGCCCTGCTCGGCGCGGGCGCGGGCACCGTGTCCACCGTCGACCCCAACGGGGTCGCGCTGTCGAGCACCACCGCGTCGGCCGTCGGCACCCGCGTGATCAGCCCCGCCGACCTCGCCCCGTCCCCACCGGCGGGCACGAGCACCGGCACCGGCGGCGGCACGCGCATCTGGCGCACCGAGGAGGCCGAGGGGGAGGTCCTCAACATCACCGCCCGGCAGAAGGGAACGGGGTACTACACCTACTTCCGCCAGCCGGCCGACTCGTTGTACTCCGACCTGCGCTCCCGCGGGCATCGCCGCAACCTGACGCTGTTGTGCGTGGCGCTGGTGGCCATCCTGAGCGTTCTGTTCATCGCGCTGCGACGCGCGTTGTCAGCCCGTCAGACCAGGAGCTGGCTGCGTTCCCTGTTCGCCGCGGCCAGCGACATCGTGCTCGTCACCGATCCCGCCACGGCCATGATCTTCGTCAGTCCCGCGATCGAGACGATGCTCGGGCAGCGGGTGGCGGACTGGGTGGGGCGCCCCATCGCCGACCTCGCCCATCCCGACGACGCCGAACGGCTACGCCGCCTGGTCGAGCACCCGGACCAGGCCCACGGCCCCGAACTCGACATCCGGTTGCGGACGGCTGCCGGCGACGTCGCCTGGTTCGACGTGGCCGCCCGGCCGCTGCCCGCGCGCGGCCACCCGGCCGAGATGATCATTACCTGTCACGCCGCGGACCAACGCAAACGGCTCCTCGACCAGCTCACCTATCAGGCCCAGCACGACTCCCTCACCGGCCTGCTCAACCGTTCGGCCTTCGAGGATCGCCTGGTGGCCGCGGCGACGGCTGTCGGCGACGACGAGGGTGACGACGAGGGACGATCTCTCGCGGTTCTGTTCGTCGATCTCGACCGGTTCAAGCCGGTGAACGACACCTATGGGCATCTCGCCGGCGACCGGGTGCTCCAGGAGATCGGCGTCCGGTTACGGACCGTGCTGGGACCCCGGGCCACCGGAGCCCGCTTCGGCGGGGACGAGTTCGGCATCCTGCTGCCGGGCGCGAACGTTCGCGCCGCCACCGAGGCGGCCATCCGCATCATCGGCTCCGTCGGGCAGCCGGTCCGCCTCGACGAGGAGACCACGGTGCGGGTCGCCGCCAGTGTCGGTATCGCCCTCACCGACGGTTCCCGCTCCGCCGAGTCGCTGCTGCGGACCGCGGACCAGGCCATGTACCAGGCCAAACAGGTCGGCCCTGGACGTCTCGCGCTGCCCGCGACCAACGCGGCCGACGCGCATCCGGCCACCTCCCGACAGGTGTGGCACCTGGTCGGCGACTTCGCGGTGATCGAACCCACCGACATCGACCTGCTCGACCTCGGCGCCCCGCACCTCACCGGGGCGGACCCGGACCGCGGCGTCCACGAACACCCCGGACGGCCCGCGGACGAGCGGCCAGACCGCGGCCCGGCGACGTCCACCCTGGTCTCGGGGCCATCGCGGACCCGACGCCGGTGCCGGCGTCCGCGACGAATCCGGCAGCCGCAGGGCCGCCGGGCCGTTCCCCTGTCCGGCCGCGCGCCGCATCGGGCCTACGGCGCGCTGCCCAGTGTGATCAGCCTGCTGGTCCTGGCAGTTATGATCATGGCCAGTACGGTGACCATCATGGCGATCGAACGTGCCGACCAGCGCCGCCTCGACAACCAGCGCATCCACCAGGCCACGCTGCTGGCGAACACGACGGCGAGGCTCGTCGCCCGCCTGAACCAGCCGAGCTACCTGATCGAACCGATCTCCGCGTTGCCCTGGTCGCTGACCGACCGGGCCGCCGATGCCCGCACGCTGGAGTCCATCGCCGGTCCCGACCTGTCCACCCCGGATGTCGTGCTCGCCCTCGTCGATCTCACCGGACAGCCGCTGGCGGTGCGCCCGGCCGGCTCGACCGTGCCGATCGGCCCGGGTAGCCGGATCTGGGATCTCGCCCGTCAGGCCGGTCTCGACGTGCCGATCTCACCGACCGCGGGCAGCCAGCAGGACGTCAACGAGATCTCGGTGGTCAGCATCGTTCCGATCCGCCGGGCGGGCCAGGACGTGGCCTTCCTGCTGCTCTCCCGGGCGCTGACCCGGGCCTCCATCGCCGAGCTGAGCAGGGCGCTGGGCATCCTGCCCGATCGCGGGCGGGATGCCGGGCCGAACGGCGGTGCGGCCCGGCCGGGTGCGACGAAGGCGTCGGACCTGGACGGCACGTCCCTGCCGGGTATCACGATCGCGCTGGTCGACAGCGGCGGACGCGCGGTGATCTCGACCGACCACACCCTGGTCGGCCGGAGGCTGGTCGACGCCGCCCAGCTGCGGCCGATCCAGCCGGGCACCAGCCGGCAGGTGCTGCTGCGGGCCGAAGGCGGCGGCGGGCTCGCCGAAGTGGGCTTCGTCCCGTCGGTGCCACAGCCGTACTATCTGGTCCTGCGCCAGGACGGTCGCACGGCCGAGGTGCCCTCGCCCGGGCATCCCTCCAGCGACCTGGTCGTCTACGCCCTGGTGATCATCACTGTCGTGGCGCTGTCGTGGACGCTGCTGCGGGAGAGCCAGCAGACCCGGCGGGAGGGTGCCCGGCTCACCACCCTGCTCCACGAGTCCCATGACATCGTCGTGGTGCTCAACGCGGCCGGCCAGGTCACGTTCCTCACCTCAGCGGTCGAGGGCCTGCTCGGCCATCAGGTCGCCCACCTGCTCGGACGGCCGCTGCTCGACCTGGTCCACCCCGATGACCGGGCCGCGGTCCAGTCCTACCTCGACGCGCAGCCCAGCGGCGCCGGGCATCCACGCGCGGACTCACTGCTCGACATCCGCCTGTGCACCGCCACCGCCGACCACCGATGGTTCGACCTCGCGGCCGCCCGGCGCGCCGGCCCGCTCGGACGCGACCTGATGGTGACCTGCCACGAGGTCGGCGAGCGACGCGAGTTGCAGGCCCGGATCTGGTGGCAGGCCAGCCATGACACCCTCACCGGTCTGGGCAGCCGCACCGGACTCGCCGACCGCCTCGACCAGCTGGCCGACAGCCACACCCCGTACACGATCCTGCTGATCGATCTGGACGACTTCAAACCGGTCAACGACACCTTCGGTCATCATGTCGGCGACGAGGTCCTGCGCACCATCGCCGCCCGCCTGGTCGCGCTGGTCGACGTCGCCCCGCAGGACGTGTTCCGCCTCGGCGGCGACGAGTTCCTCATCGTGCTGCCCGAGCCCACCGAGGCCACCGTGCACGCCGTCCTCGACAACGCCCGCCGCGCCATCGCCACGGCGCTGGACGTCGCCGGGCAGACCATCGTCATCCGCGCCGCCATCGGGGTCGCCTGGTGCCGTGGCGTGGGCGGCGCCGGTCCGGACGGTCCCGACCCGGACGCCGTCATCCGCCGCGCCGACGCCGCCATGTACGCGGCCAAGCGTGCGCACCGCGAACCCCGCGAGATGTACCCCACTTCCCGCTGACACCCCACGACCTTCCGCTGACACCCCACGTCTCAGTGTGTCGGGGTGCCGGTGGCCTGACGGGCGAGGTGGAGGGTGGCGGTCCAGCGGGCGGCCTCGGCGTCGTGGCACAGGTCGGCGCCGATCACGTCGGCCAGGGGACGTAGCCGGGCGGCTCGCGCCTCGTCCGTCGGCGGCTCGTGACCGGAGGGACACACCCCCAGGCTCAGGTCGAGCCCCGCGGGGCCCGAACGCACCGACAGCCAGGCTCGCTCACCGGTGGCATAGGGGTTGCTCGCCAGCAACAGCACCTGGACGGCCCCCAGGACCACCGAGATCTCCGCGTCGGTCGGCGGATACTCCGCCAGCCGCAGGTCGGTGTCCAGCCGGTCGACGAGCAGGCCGTCCACCCGCTGGCGCAGGCCCGCGATCAGGGCGTCGGTCGCGTCATGACCCAGCCGGAAGACACCGGGCGGCAACTGCAGTTCCAGGGTGGCCGCCCGCAGCCTGTCCTCCATCGCGACGACCCGTTCGGCGAGCGCGCCGGAGAGCTGGCGGCGCACGCTGGCGAGTTCGAGCAGGACGGCGGTGAACTCCTGCATCGGGCCGTCATGCAGCCGGGTGGCCATCGCCCGCTGGCCGCGTTCCTGCAACGCGACCAGCATCCGCAGCAGCTCCTCGGGCCGCGCCCCGCTTGCGGCGCCGCCGGCGCTCATCCGCGTTCGGTGGCGGCGGTCGGCAGCAGGCGTCGGACCTCGCGCACGATCTGGTCGGCGGTGAAGGGCTTGGCGACCATCGGCACGTCCGGGGGAAGCTCGTCGAGACCGGGCGCGCCGGTGAGCAGCAGGCAGCGGCGCACCAGCGCCGGGGTGGTGCGCCGCAGCTCGGCGACGAGGTCGGTGCCGGGCCGCCCCTCGAGGCGGACGTCGACGACGATCGCGTCGTGCGCGCCCGGGTCGAGACCCAGCGCCTCCTCGACCGAGGCGGCCTCGCTGGTCGTGAAGCCCTCGGCCCGCAGAATCCGGCTGAGCAGACCGCGGAGCAGATCGTTGTCATCCACGACGAGCACCCGCACGGCACGGGAACGGCCCTCGCCGTCGTCGCTGCCGCCGCCGTCATCGTCGGCGGATGTCCCGGTCGACGGATCGTTCACTGCGCCCCCCAGGGTTCGCCGCCGCACCCGTCCGCGGTGGGCGGGATCCGTCCTGGCCAACCGTACCGGTAGCAGAACGCTCGCCCAGGGCGGCCGTGGACAGCAGGGGACCGAAGTGGCCCTACCTTTCGGGGTTCGCGCTCTCAGGGCTCGATCGGGCTGTCAAGCACCTCCCGCACCCTGGCCAGCAGTTCCTGTTCGGAGAACGGCTTGGGCAACAGCATCAGACCGGGATCGAGCGTGCCGTTGTGGGCCAGCACGGCATAGGCGTAGCCGGACATGAACAGCACCCGGACGTTCGGGCGCTGCCGGCATACGAGCTCGGCCACCGTCCGGCCAAGGACCTGCGGCATCACGACGTCGGTCAGCAACAGGTCGATGGGGGCGGGATGGCTCGTGGCGATCTCCACGGCGCGTTGGCCGTCCGCGGCGATGATCACCTTGTAGCCGTTGCGGATCAGCAGACGGCGGGTGACCTCGCGCATCGCCCGTTCGTCCTCGACGACCAGGATGGTCTCACCGCCGGTGAGCACCACCGTCTCGGACGCGGGTTCCGGTATCACGGTCACGCTCTCGACCGCCGGGAGCAGGATGCTGACGGTGGTGCCGAGGCCGACATCGGAGAAGATCTCGGCGTGCCCACCGGCCTGGGTGATGATGCCGTAGACGGTGGCCAGGCCCAGACCCGAACCCTCGCCCTTGCGTTTGGTGGTGAAGAACGGTTCGAACGCCCGGCTGACCGTCTCCGGGCTCATACCGGACCCGCTGTCACTGATCCGCAGGTGGACGTGCCGGCCGGCCTTGATGCCGGGGCGCCCTGCGGCGAGGTCCTCCTGGATCTCGATGTTGGAGGTGTCGATGGTGAGCTTGCCCCCGCCGGGCATCGCGTCCCGGGCGTTGACGGCCAGGTTGACCAGGACCTGTTCGAGCTGACCCGCGTCGGCGAACACCGCCCACGGCTCGCTCGCCGCCACGGTGATCAGCTCGACGTGTTCGCCGAGGGTGCGGCGCAGCATGTCCTCGATGTCGTGCACGACGTCGTTGAGGTGCAGCACCCGCGGCTGGACGACCTCCCGGCGGCCGAAGGCGAGCAGCTGGTGGGTGAGCTGGGTGGCCCGTTCGGCGGCCCGCTGCACCTGGTCGATGTCGCGGCGCACCGGCTCCCAGCTCTCCTCCCCGCGGTCGGCGGCGGCCGTGACGACCTCGGAGATGAACGCGGTGTAGTTGATGATCACGCCGAGCAGGTTGTTGAAGTCGTGCGCGACCCCGCCGGCGAGCTGGCCGAGGCTTTCCAGCCGCTGCGACTGGTGCAGCTGCGCCTCGATCCGTTTGCGTTCGGCCTGCGCCCGCAGTCGCTCCCGCTCGGCCTGGGCCTCCAGCCGTTCGGTCACATCGCGGATGGCGGCGGAGACGAGCAGGCCGTCCTCGGTCTCCAGCGCCGACAGGGAGATCTCGGCCGGGAACTCGCTGCCGTCACGGCGTCGGGCGGCCAGCTGCATCTGGGCACCCATCGGGCGGGGCCGCGGATCGGCGAAGTACCGGGTGCGGTGCGCCGGATGGATGCCCCGCGCCGCCTCCGGGACGAGGATCTCCACCGACTCGCCGAGCAGCTCCTCACGGCTGTAGCCGAACAGCCGCTCGGCCTGGACGTTGACCAGCGTGATCCGCCCGCTCGGGAGCACCCCGACGATCGCGTCCGGCGCCGAGTCGAGCAGACCGCGGAACTTGGCCTCGGCCCGCTTGCGATCGGTGACGTCACGAACGGCGGCGGTGATGAGCACACCGCCGACGGTCTGGATCGCCGCCAGTGAGATCTCGGCCGGGAACTCGCTGCCGTCGCTGCGCCGCCCGGCCAGCTCCATCCCCAGACCCATCGGCCGTGGCCGCGGCTCGTGCAGATAGCCCGCGCGGTGCCTCGGGTGCAGCGCACGGGCCGACTCGGGGATCAGGATCTCGACCGGCTGGCCGAGCAGCTCCTCCCGCGTGTAGCCGAACAACCGCTCGGCCTGGGCGTTGACCAGCGCGATCAGCCCATCCGCATGCACACCCACGATCGCGTCGGGCGCCGCGTCCAGCAGGCCACTGGCGAAGCCATCTCTACCGTCTTCCAGCTCAACCACCCCACAGGGTGAACATCGTGCTACAGAAGGACAGACAGTAGCGCCGATCCGGCCAAGGTTCAGCGCTACGAGACAACTCGCCGCCGCATCGTCGTCGCCAGACCCTGGTCGGTCAGGACCGCCTCGGCCGCCCGCCGCCCGGAGAACAGCGCCCCCTGGATGGACGGCGTGTCCCGGTGATCACCGCAGACGTACACCCCGGACGGGGTGCGCACCGGCCGGCGCAGCACGTGCGGGCTGGTCAGCGTGGGCAGGGCCCGGGCCACCGGGTAGCGGGCGAGCAGCGTCCAGCCGGCCGTGTCGGTGCCGTACAGGCTGCTCAGATGCCGGCGCACAGCCGCCTCGTCGGCGTCCACCCCGCCCACCGCGTCGGCAGGCGGGCCCGGCACGGACGCGTCGCCGTCGTCGGGAACACCGAGCACGGACGCGGCGATCAGCGCCGCACCGCTCGGCGCGTAGGACGGCGCCACCTCGCTGAGCACCACCGTGTTGATCACCGGGCCGGACCGGCCCGGGCGCACCGGTCGACGCGGGTCGGTGGACCCCTCGACGACAAGGACCCCGCGCCGCAGCGGGGAGGCGTCCGCCCGGAAGTAGTAGGTGGTCACCCCGTGCCAGCTGGGCTCGGCGATGCCGGGGACCAGCCGGGCCGCCGTCGTCCCGTCGGTGGCGACGATGACCGCCCGCGCGACCAGCGACTCGCCGTCGCGGGAACGCACCCCGGTGCGGGTCACGATGTCGGCCGGGCAGTTCAGGCGCACCGTGCCCGGCTGCAACCGGGCCGCGAGCTGCTGGGGTAGCGCGCCCATGCCCCCCTCCGGTAGCACCGGCGGGCGGGCGGCGAAGCTGCGCCACACGAGATGGAAGAACCGCGCCGAGGTGGCCAGGTCGTCCTCGAGGAAGATGCCGCGCAGCAGCGGTGCGAGCACACCGTCGATGGCCTGCGCGGACAGCCCGCGGGCCCGCAGGTCGGCCCGGGTGGACCGGTCGGGGCCGGCGACCAGGTCAGCGGGGCGGGTGAACCGGTCCCGCGCGGTCAGGGCGGCCAGCCGGGCGAGGTCCGCGGCCCGCAGCGCCCGTCCTGGCACCAGACCGGCCAGCGCCGACACGCCACCACTGGGATCTCCCAGCGACACCGACCGGACCCCGTCGCGCACCAGCAGCCCCCGCACGAACGGACGGGCCCGCAGCGCCGGCAGGTCGATCTGCCGGGCGACCTCCGGGTAGGCAGGCAGCAGCACCTGGAACCCGCGGTCGAGCAGGAACCCGTCCACCTGGTCGGTGCGCACCCGGCCGCCCACGTCGTCTGCGGCCTCCCAGACCGCCACGGACAGCCCCTGCGCGGCCAGCAGGGTCGCGGCGGACAGACCCGCAAGCCCGGCTCCCACGACCGCCACGTCGACCGTCTGCATCGCCACCACCCCACGCTCGCCGCACCCGTGCCATCACCGCTGTTCGTACCGCAGCGGGCGCCTGGATGGGATCAGGTGACACCGACGGGCGGCCACGTGGTGGAGCGGCGGGGTGGCTCAGCGGTGGCGTTCGGGGCGCAGGATGACGGTCGTGTCCGGAAAGCGGCGGGTGTAGCGGACGGCGGCACGCCGCGGGGAGCCGGCGGACCACTCCAGCGTCCACTCGACGCCGACGAGGTCGAGCAGCGAACGCAGCCGGCCCTCGAAGTCGTCGTGGGCCTCCTGCTCGGCGATCCGCGCCGCGCACATGACCGTCTCCACGCCGAAGGCGCAGTACACGCCGGCCGTCCAGCGAGCCCACCGGGCCCAGCGCTCCATCGTCGCGATCATCACAAGGCGGGCGCCGAGGCGAGCGGCGAGATCGGCGGCGACCAGCACATCGGCCAGGTCCGCCACGTCGCCGGCCCGCAGGCTGACCACCACATGGCGATCAGTGCGCGCCGGAGGCCGTGCCGTCGTGTGCTCCACCCGTTCCATGTTTCCTCCTGCGTTGCCTTTCCCGGTACCCGCACGCCTGCCGGTGTGCACGGGATTATCTCGCCTGGGGCCCTGCGGTGTCGGAAGTACGACGCATGGTCCGTACCCCCTCCACCTTCAGATCATCGCTCGGGACTCGATGCGACCGGGATCGGACCGCGGACCACCTGCGCCCCACTCCCGGTTCCGCTCTCCTACCGACCGCTCCTATCAGCCTCTGTTACCGGCTCGCCCAGCCGGGCCCGTCCCGCTCGGCAAGCCGTTTGCACCCGCAACCATTCACCGTTCCTGCCGATTGTGGCGGCCAGGAAGAGAAAGGGGAAGGGTTCGCCACATATTGACACTCAGGGGTGCCGCCCCGACCAGGTGACAACACCGGAGCCATCACCAGGACGCCCCGAGCGCCCTCCTCCTGTTTCCTGTTCTTCCTGGTCGGACGCCCCCGCGCACCGTCACCACCGGATGTGCCAGCGACCGCCCGGACGTGCCGGCTCGTCCACCCGATCATGATCGCCACTTCATCACGGAAACTCCTGTGCCACAAGGGAAGTAGCACGATCGTCCGGCCGGCGCCGCGTGCGGCCAGCCGCACCCACGACCGTGCCGGTGGCCATGCGGACACACCTTTGCCCGTGACGGTGCGGACGACCGCGCCGACCGTCCCGTGCGAACTGCCGGCGCGCCCGCCGCACGCCTTGTCCGCGGTCTTGTCGGTGGCCTTGTCGGCAAATCTGACGCTGACGTCGCCGTCGGACCCCAGGTCGCATCGGTGCTGGTTCCGATACGGCTGGTACGGGAAGTCCCGTACCAGCCGTCAATGCATCGTCCGGCCAGGCTCCACGAAACCTTCCGTGTGCGGCAGATGTGACGCCGATCCGCGCCCGTTCCGCCGCACACGCTCACCACGACAATGCCGGCCGCGCCGCAGACAGGGAGACTCGAAAATATTGCTCGCTAAGTAATGCGAGCGACTGATCCCGGATCAGGGTCGATCCGGGTCAGTTCTCCAGAGGCGCCAGTTCGGCCACGAAGGAATCCAGGAAGGCGGGCCATCCACCCGGTTCGATGGCCGGATGAACAACGAACTTGGTGACGCCCACGGCGATGTACTCGGCGATCGCCGCCCGCGCCGCCGCCCAGCCCACCGGCAGCAGCCGGGCCGGGTCGGCCCGCGGGTCACGGCGGCGCACCGCCGCCAGCGTCTCGGCATCCGGCGGGGTGAAGGCCAGCCGCAGGCTCAGCCCGTAGTGATCATCATCGATGTGCCGCCCGGCGTCCGCCGCGCTCGCCCGGATCTCGGCGATACCGGCGGCCGCCCGCTCGGGACTGACCAGGCTCGCCAACCACCCGTCCCCGAGCCGGCCGATCCGACGCAGCGCGGCCGGAGCCGCACCGCCAAGCCAGAGGTCCAGTGGCCGCGCGGGCCGCTCCCCGAGACCGATCTCGTCAAGGTCGAAGAACTCGCCGTGGAAGGTCACCCGCGGTTCGCTCAGCAACAGCCGCACCACGGTCAGCGCCTCGTCGAAGACCGCCGCCCGCCGACCCGCCGGCACCGGGTAGGCCGAACGGTCCGCGTCCCGCCCCGGAGCGAGGCCGAACACGGGCAGCACCCGACGCGGCGCCAGGCTCGCGAGCGAGGCGAGTTCCTTGGCGACCAGCACCGGGTTGCGCCCCGGCAGGATGGTCACCCCCGTGCCCACCTTGAGCCGGCTGGTCCGCCCGAGGGCGAACCCCAGCCCGGCGAACGGGGCGACGGCGGGCTGGGAGAGCTGCTCGGAGAGCCACAACGAGTCGATCTCGAGCTTCTCGAGCCGATCCACGAGCGCGACGAACTCGCCGGGGGCCACCCCGCCGAACCCACCGAACCCGATCCCGATGCGGACCTTCATGAGCCCTCCGTCCCGGACTGGATGCATCCGCCCGGATCCGGGACAGCATCCGGGTGCACCCCTCCATAGTGCGGGACGAACGTGCGAGATGCGTCACTTCCCCAGGGTGACGCTGGGCGGGGGCCCGCGAATCAGCTAACCGCGAACGTTGTGGACCCTCAGCCCCCGACCGTGGACGGCCGAACCGGCGCCGACGCACTCGGACCCGACCCGGTCGCGGCCGGCCGGGTCGCGGGCGGCCGGGTCGGGGACTCGGCGGCGGCGAGGTCGGCGCGCAGGTCCGCGACGATCTGGCCGAGCAGCGGCTCGCGCAGGGCGAGCCGGTGGTCGCCGGGGATGCGTCGGATCGCGCCCGGTCCGGTCAGGACCCCGCGCCACCCCTCGATCTCGTCGTGATCGTCCGCCAGCCAGACGGCGGTGGGGCCGGCGTACGTGCGCGGGCGGTAGGTCATCGTCAGGACCCGCCCCTGGTTGTGGAAGGCCTCGTAACGGTGGGCGCCGCGGAAGCGGACCAGCCCGGCCAGCGGCAGTTCGACGAGCTGGCGCAGCCGATCGGCCACGACCCGCGGGCCAAGCCCCGGCCCCTCCCCCGCCGCGAGCGTCCCGCGCCCCTCGTGATCCGGGACCGCCTCGGGCCGATCGGGATGACATCCCTCCAGCTGGCTGGTCGGGATGATCGCGCCGGACCGGGTGAGTCGGGCGGTGCCCGGCAGGTAGGTGTCGATCAGCGCCAGCAGCGCCACCTCATGCCCGGCCGCCCGCAGCAACCGGGCGGTCTCGAGCGCGATCAGACCGCCGAACGAATGCCCGACCAGCAGGTACGGCCCGTTCGGCTGGAGCAGCCGGATGTCCGCCACATGCCGGCGCGCCGCCGCGGGCACCGACCAGTCGGGCAGGCCGCGGCGCTCCAGGCCATGCGCCTGCAACGCGTGGACGCGCCGCTGCCCGGCGAAGTGCCGCGCCAACGGCAGCAGCGCGATCGCCGGGGCCCCCGCCTCCGGAAAGCAGAACAGCGGCGTCCCGCTCGCCGGCCCGGTCAGCGACACCACCCGCGGATGGCGTTCGGCGTCGCCGTGCCGCTCGGCCAGCAGATCCGCGAGCCCCGCCGGGGTCGACACCGCACGGACATCGCGCTCGGGCACCACCAGGCCGAGTTCGTCGCGCAGAATCCCCACCAGCGCGCCCGCCGGGTCCGCGGCGTTGCCCGCACGACCGAGCGCCCGTGCCCACAGCAGCCGCGCGGCGACCTCATAGGGGTCGTCCCCCACCGGCGCCCCTCCCGCTGGATCGATCTGGTGCGCCGACGCCGCCGCACCTTCGACGGCCTCGACGCCAGCCCCCCTGGCCGCGGCCTCGTCGCCCGCGGGCGCCGGTGCGGGCACGGAAACGGAGAGCTGGTCAGCCGCAGACGATCCCGGCACCACAATCACCTCTTATAGCTATGTGAAGGTCATATTGAACACCACGACCTCGCTAGCCCCCACATCCCCCTCACCGCCCTTGACAAGCCGACGCCAACAACACCCGATCATGCTGCCCGGCCGCTGCCCCCACCCCGAATTGCCCCTCTGACCAGTGGTTTCACCGACCCGAGTCCGTCCGGCTCGGTAGTAGCGAAGCCCATCTCCCGGTCAACTACAGACATGGACGAACAGGCGCGAACCGGCCATTGACGGAACGCCGCCCGACGCCGACCGTGGACGGATGGGTGACGTGGGCAAGCCCGAACGGATAGTCGAGGACGAGCCACTGAGCTTTCCCGACGCCGAACCGTTGACCATCCCGGCCACACCAGCCACACCAGCCACACCGATCACTACGCCCGAGGCGGAGCCGGTGCCCGGGTGAGCCTGCTCGGCTGGCGGCAGTGGGCCGTCGACCGTGACGGTCAGCTACGACCCGCCTGGACGCCCTGGTCGCCGTTTCCGCCCGGCATGCTCCTGTGGCGCCCCGATGCCATCACCGAGGCCCGCTGCCTGCGTACCACCACCCACCCGGAGGAGCCCTCCCGCGCCGACGCTCCCGCCGTCGCGCACGAGCGCATCCCCGACGAGCACTGTCTGTGCGGCCTGTACGCCTGGCGCACCCCGGAGCTGCTCGCCGCCGCCCGCCGCCCCACCTGGACGTCGCTACCCTGCGTGGTCGGAGTCGTCCGTCTCGGCGGCCGCATCATCATCGGCGAACGCGGCTACCGTGCCGAGCGCGGCTATCCCGTGGCCCTTTTCGACAGGCACGGCGTCGTCTCCTCCGACTACGCGGTGGCGCGCTACCGCACCTTCGCCGCCCTCACCGCGGAATGGTTCGACGAGCCCACCACCACGACCTCCGGGCCACCTCACTCCGACCCCTCCGACAGCGGTGGCCCCGGGCACTGAGCTCACCCTTCGCTCGACCGATGTTCACCGAAACACGCGATGCGGCCTCGCATCGGCGGGGTCCGTGGAACACGGCCTCGCCCGGTGCGCCTCCGCCGGGGCGGCGAGGCCTCGTGGAGCGGGGGCGGCCCGGGTACGACCCAGGTGGCACCTTCCGGCCGGATAGTCACGCTCCGTCTCCTGGATGACGCTGTGCATCCAACTGGCCGGAAAGTGTGTTGATCGGGCCATGGCTGGAACTATCGTCTGAAATGTCCTGCACGGCGGCTGTTCCATCGCCCCATTGCCACGCCGTGATCGTGGGACGTGCGAGGGGGGTCTCGTGACCAGCTCCGGTATCAACCTGCCCAGTGTCGATCCACCCGGTGACACTCCGTCCGATACCAGGCCGCCCTCCGGCGCTGATCACGGTGGCACGAGAGCAGCCGCGGATGGTGACCGGCGACAGCACCCATGGGGGATCAGGCGGGTGCCGGCCTGGCTGGCGGTGGGGGTCGGGTACCTGGTCCTGGCGGGGTGGATCTTCCGGGCGGGCTGGCTGCATCCCGGTGCGGTGACCTACGGGGGAAACGACGGCTATCTGTACACGTGGTTTCTGCGGTGGACGCCGTACGCCGTCGCGCACGGGCTTGATCCCTTCGTCACCCACCAGATCAACGCGCCGGACGGGGCGAACGTGCTGTGGAGCACCCCGGTGGTGCTGCTCGCGCTGATCGCGACACCCATCACCATGATCGGCGGACCGGTGTTCGCCCTGACAGTGCTGTTGACGCTCGCGCCGGTCGTCAGCGCGCTCGCGCTGTACGGGCTGCTGCGTCGGTTCGTGCGGGTGGGGCCGGCGGCCCTCGGTGGGCTGTTCTACGGGTTCGGGCCCTACCTGATCGGCAGTTCGTACGGGCATCTGCATCTGGCGTTCATGCCGTTTCCGCCCCTGCTCGCCCTGTTGCTGATCGACCTTCTGGTCCCCGACCCACACTTGCAGCGGCAGGGACAGGGGCGGGTGCGGCGGCAGCGGTCGCCGGGACGGACCGGCGTGCTGCTCGGGCTCGCGGTCGCCGCGCAGGCGCTGATCGGCGAGGAGGTGCTCGCATCGTCGGCGCTGGCGGCGACGGTCGGGGTGGTGGCGTTGGGTGCGTGGCATCGGGGGTTGGTGCGGGCGCGGATCGGGCCGGCGGTGCGGGGGCTCGCGGTGGCGGGCGTGACGGCGGGGGTGCTGCTCGCCTGGCCGCTGTCGGTGCAGTTCTTCGGCGCCGGCCGCGTGCACGGGTCGATCCAGCCCTCCGGCATCGCGGTGAGTGACCTGTGGACGTTCGTCACCCCGACGCCGATGCAGGAGTTCGGCCCGGACGCGGCCGTGCGGCACAGTCTGCGTTTCACCGGCAACGCCGTGGAGGTCGGTGGCTATCTGGGCGTTCCGCTGGTGCTGCTGGCGATCGGTGCGGCGGTGGTGGCGCGGCGGCATCCGCTGGTGCGGGTCCTCGTCCCGGTCGGGATCGTGATGGCGGTGCTGTCACTGGGCGATCATCTGCATGTGAGTGGTCACGCGACCGGGATCAGGCTGCCCTGGCTGCTCGGCGAGCGGGTGCCGGTGCTGCGCAATGCCCTGCCGTCCCGGTTCGCCGGGTATGTGATGTTGTGTGCGGCGGCGGTCACCGCGGTCGGCCTCGACCAGTTGCCGACCCGGCGGGGGTCGGGGCTTCGGCGGGTGTCCTGGCGGCCGGGGGGCTCGCGGACACCCGATCGGCATCCGTTGTCGCTGCGGGCGATGTCCCCACGGGCGGGGTTCCTGCGGGGGACGTCCCCGCGGGGCGTGCTGGCGTGGACGGGCGCGGGCGTCCTCACCGTCGCCGCGCTGGTGGCGCTCGTGCCGGCGCAGCTGCTGACCACGTCGGCGCGGACCCCGGCGTTCTTCACCGGGGACGGCGTGCGGCGGCTCCCGGCGGGCGCGACCACGCTGGTCGTGCCCTATCCGCATCCGCAGCAGGCGGAGGCGATGCTGTGGCAGGCGCGGGCCGACTTCCGGTTCGTCATGCCCGGCTGTTACTGCACTGTCGCGGACGCCTCGGGCCACGCGGCGTTCCACGGGCCGAGTGACGCGCTGACCTCCGCCCTGATCGACGTCGACAACGGCACCGTTTCGGGGGCGCGCATGGCAGGCTCGGCGCAGGTCCGGGCCGCCTATGCTGATCTGTCCCCGGATGCGGTGGTGCTCGGCCCGGCCCGGCGCACAGGTGAGCTGCGGACCCTGCTGGTGGGGCTGGTCGGTCAGGCCCCGGACCGGGTCGGCGGTGTCGATCTGTGGTTGCCTGACCGGTCGGGTGGACGCAGGTCGTGACATTCCCCGCTCACCTGAAAAGCTGGCCTGCGAGAATGGACGAAGCCGAGGGGGTGTCGTGGCTGCCGGTCCGGTAGGCGACCGCGTGGTGGCGGGTCGATATCGCCTTCTCGCGCGCCTTGGTGCGGGCGCGATGGGCACGGTCTGGCGCGCGTTCGACTGTGTGCTCGAGACCGAGGCCGCGCTGAAGGAGATCGAACTCGCGGGTGGGGTCGCCGGGTCGGAGCGCGCCGACCGGGTGGAGCGGGCGATGCGGGAGGCCCGGCACGCGGCCAAGCTGCGCGGCCACCCGCATGTCGTGACGATCCTGGACGTCGTCCTGGAGAACGGGCTGCCCTGGATCGTGATGGAGCTGGTGCCGTCCCGGTCGCTGTTCGAGGTGGTGCGCGACGACGGGCCGCTGCCGCCCGCGCAGGTCGCCCGGGTCGGGCTCGCCGTGCTGGACGCGCTGGTCGCCGCGCGTGACCATGGCATCGTCCATCGGGACGTGAAACCGTCCAATGTGCTGATCGGGACGGACGGTCGGACCGTGCTGACCGACTTCGGCATCGCCACCGGCGACGGCGATCCCACCCTGACCGTCACCGGAGTGCTCGGCACCCCGCTCTACATGGCGCCGGAGCGGCTCAACAACTTCCCCGCGACCTTCGACGCCGACCTGTTCAGCCTCGGTGGCACGCTGTACTTCGCCGTCGAGGGGCGGCCCCCGTTCGAACGGGACAGTTTCGGCGCGATGCTCGCCGCGATCGTGCTGCACCCGCCGGCACCGGCGCCGCACGCCGGCCCGCTGGCCGAGGTGCTCGACGGCCTGCTGGAGAAGGATCCGCAGCGACGGATCACCCCCCGGCGGGCCCGTGACCTGCTGCTGGCCGCCGCTCAGCGCCCCTGGACGGACACCCGCCCCTTCGGCGCCACCGGCTCCCACCCCACCGGCTCCCACCCCACCGGCGCACACCCCACCGGCGCACACCTGCGGGAGGGCGATCCGACCCGGCTGGCACCGAGCACCCGGGGCATTCCGCCGACACGGTCGGCCTACCAGAGCGACCCGGGCTCCGAACCGGACGAACCAGCCAGCCCAGCCGGGTCAGCCAGCCCAGCCCAACCGGAGGGCCCCGCCGACCCGGGTGCCGCCCACCAGGGCGAGCAGGCGAACCAGCCGGGCGACGCGGGCGGGGCCGCCGCGGGCGTGCCGGCGGCGCCGACGGATCTGATCGGGGTGGCGCAGGACGGCGCGGTGCTGCTGCGCTGGGAGCCCTCGGTCACCCCGGGGGTGTCCTACCGCGTGTCCCGGGTGCTCGCCGACGTGTCCGCGCCGGGGGGCCGGCGCGAGCGCGGGCTGGGGATCACGGCCGCCACCGAGCTCTCGGATGCCGGGGTGCCGCGCGGGGTGGAGTACTGGCACGAGGTGGTCGCGGTGCTGGCGGGGGCGTCCGGGCGGCTGCGTTCGACGGCGGCGCGGACGCCGTCGCGGGTGCTGGCGCCGGCGGTGACGGTGCTGCGGGCGACCATGTCGGGGGATGCGGTGGAGCTGTCGTGGCGACCGATGCCCGATCATGACGAGGTGGTCATCGAGCGGACGTTCGCCGAGTCGTCGGCGCTGTCGGGCGCCAAACGGCGTTTTCGGGGGGTCTGCGGGCACTTCGTGGACGCGGACGTCTCCCCGGGTGCGGTCTACCGCTACCGGGTGTGGGTCGTCGGGCCCGACGGGTCGGACGCGCTGGCCCCGGTGGATGCCAGCCAGGTCGTGATCCGCGCGGTCGCCCGGCCACGGGCGGTGCTGGACCTGGAGGCCCGCGCCACCCTCGGCGGCACGGTGCTGCGCTGGACGACCGTGCCGGGCACCGTCGTGCGGGTCTACGCCACCGAGAACCCCACCCAGGCCGGTCTGGCCGGGACGGGCCCGTTCGGCCCGGCGGACCGTGAGGTGAGCCTGCGTTCGCTGGAGGGCCGGGCCCGGCTGGTCGGGGAGAGCCGGCGTGGCCGGCTCGTCGACCGGCAGACCGGCCTTCCCGTCGTCTACACCCCGATCACCGTCGCCGAGGACCGGGCCGTGATCGGTACCGCTGTCAACCATGAGGGCACCCTGTGAGCAACCCGCCGGCCTACGGCTACGTCGACATCGACGCCGACACCGCTCGCCACGCCAGCCGGATCTACTGGGACGACACCGCGGCCGACTACCAGGCCGAACACGGCGAGTTCCTGGGCGACAGCGACTTCTGCTGGAGCCCGGAGGGGCTGCGTGAGTCCGAGCTGCGTCTGCTCGGCGACGTGGCCGGACGGACCGTGCTCGAGATCGGCTGCGGCGGCGCGCAGTGCGCCCGCTGGCTGCGGACCCAGGGGGCGCGGGTGGTCGGGATGGACCTGTCCGCCGGCCAGCTGGCCCAGGCCCGCGCGCTCGGGGCACGCACCGGCATCGAGGTGCCGCTGGTGCAGGGCGACGCGGTGGCGCTGCCGTTGGCCGACGAAAGCGTCGACCTGGCCTGCTCGGCGTTCGGGGCCGTCCCGTTCGTGGCCGATTCGGCCGCGTTGATGCGCGAGGTGGCCCGGGTGCTGCGTCCCGGTGGGCGCTGGGTGTTCTCCACGACCCACCCGTTCGTGTGGTGTCTGCCGGACGAACCGGATGAGGACACCGGCCTTCGGATCTACCACAGCTATTTCGACCGCCGGGCCTACACCGAGCACGACGAGGGCGGCCGGGCCGTCTACACCGAGACGCACCGGACCGTCGGTGATCGCGTCCGGGAGATCGTCGGGGCCGGACTCACCCTGGTTGACCTGCTGGAACCCGAGTGGCCGGCGGGTCTGACCGCGACCTGGGGGCAGTGGGGGCCGGAGCGTGGCGCCTATGTGCCCTCGACCTCGATATTCGTGACGAGGCGACCCGGGGCCCCAACAAAGGACCAGTACACCCCACTACGTGCACAACACCCCCGGGTGTCCTGAGCTGACCCGAACGGCCCCGTTATGGTAAGCCCCGCATTCGCCGTTGGGGGCAGACCGTGGACCACGCTCACTGCGCACCCGGAGATGCCACGCTCAGGCGCGGCAGTCCGGCTGTCCGCCCATGCCCGACTTCGGGTGCCCGAATGTGTGTGGGTGTCGCGCTCGCACTGACGGTGGGGCTGGCCGCCACCGGATGTGGATCAGGCAGTGGTGGGGCGTCGTTCGTCGCGGCCCCGCACGCGACCCGGTCCGTCCCGGCGGTCGCCGCCGACCCGTTGCCACCGCTGAGCAAGTTCGTCACCCAGCCAGACGGAAGCCAGGTGACGACGGTCAGTTCCGATTACCTGTTCGACTCGAACAGCAGCACGCTGATGCCACAGGCGGTGACGGCACTGGAGCAGATCCTGCCCGCGGTGCGTGAGCATCCCGGCCGGATATCGGTGATCGGCTACAGCGACGGCCTCGGCCGTACCGAGGACAACCAGGAACTGTCCCTCGACCGTGCCAAGGCGGTTGAGGCGTGGCTGGCCACACAGAACATTCCCAGCTCAGTGCTGGACGTCGAGGGCCGGGGCGAGCAGGGCGCGCGGGACGGCGTCCCCGATGCGAGCCGACGCCGAGTGGAGATCGTGCTTCGATGACGCACCGCCTGTCCCTGCGCAGGGCCCTGTGGCCACCGCGCGGGGCCGCTCTGGTCCGCCGGCTCGCACCCCTGATCGCGGTGTCGCTGCTGGCCGTGCCCGCGTTGACCGCCTGCGATCCGGGCGGCCTGCTGGGCACGGCGAAGGCGTCCGGGCCGCCGGACTGCAAGATCTACCAGGAGAAGACCCCCAAGGACGGGGCGCCGCTGCTGCTGGTGCTGCTGGATGTCACCGACAACTCGGCGGCCACCGCGACCCGGGTGGCCAGCCGTGTCCAGCCCTACCTGGACGCGGCGCTGCGCGACGGCTCCTACATCCGTCTCGTCGCCACCGCCGGCGGCCCGATGATCTACTCCGACTGCTTCCACGGCGATCAGATGTTCCAGGTCAAACGGCGCAACAGCGCCCGGGAGGAGAAGGACCGTGCCGCCGCCTCGAAGGCGCTCGGCACCGAGATCAGCCAGGTCGTCCAGTCCACGAAGGTCGGCCCGACCGGCAGCGCCACGCCGCTGCTCGCCGGTATCAACGACGAGGTCGCCACGGTGCGCGCCACTCCCGGGGTGAAGGCGACCGCGGTGACCGCGCTGGTCTGGTCCGATCTGCTCGGCACCGGCGGGCAGGCCGACTGCCTGAACGTCGACGGCAAGACCGCGTCGGTCACCATCGCCGAGGCTGTGGTGAAACGGTGCTTCGAGACCGGGCAGATCCGCTCGGCCGGGGCGACCAGGGTCCGCTTCATCGGCGTCAACGAGGGCAGCGCGGACCGCCCGCAGCAGGAGCTCGCCCGCTACCTCAAGGGTGAGCTGTGCCGACGGATCAGCAGTGACTGTGACTAGCCCACTGCCCCCCGCCTCCGCAGGACCGCCGCCCGAGGACAACCCCTACCCGACGGATGCCTCGATCGCATCACCCGCTGTACCCCCACCGTCGAGGTCCGTTCCGGGCCGGGTGGGACCCAAGCCGAGGAGGCGACCGATGGGCATCCTGCACGAACCGGAGGACCAGCACTTCAGCCCCGCGCTCATGCGCTCGACCGTGGTCATCCTCACCTGCCTGGGGCTGTTGGCGGTGTTGGAGCTGTGGGTGTGGCTCACCCTGTCCTCGCCGTTCGCACGCGTGTCGGTGACCGGCTCGATGATCGTGACCGCGGTGAGCTTCTTCATCGCCGGCAACACCTTCCGACTGCGCGACATCCGCCGCCGCGTCGGTAACCAGGCCCGTGCCGGCCGGATCGCCCCGATCGACGCGCTGTCCCAGCTGCCGCCGCGGGAGACCATCCAGCGCCGGTTCCTGCTCGGCGTGGTCGGCGCCGTCGTCGGCGTCGGCACCCTGGTGCTGACCATGGTGTTCTCCGGGGACGAGCAGCAGGGCGCCCGGGAGGCCATGGTCGCCTCGGTCCTGGGCATCGTCTGCGCGATGCTCTGCTTCGTCGGCGGCACCTTCGCCCGCCCGATCGACTGATGCCCGCGCGGATGCCACTCATGACGGAAACAGGAGCCTGAAACGGTGCTGCGCAGGGGAAACCAGCCAGGACGTCTGGCCAAGCAGCTCATCCGCCGCGTCGGAGATGCCGACGTCGCGCTCGCCGGCGCGGAGACCCGGCCCAAGGTGCTCAAAAGCCTCGAGGAGGCCGAGGTCCAGGAGGTCCGTGCCTCCGTGCGCTCCGACGGCCGCACGCTGGAGGAGCTGATCGCCGAGCTGCGGATGGAGATCGACTCCCGGGCCGAACGCCGGGAGCGCCGCAGCGAACTGATCAAGAACAAGGTCGAGCAGGGCCGGTTGTGGCGCAGCGTCGGCGTCCAGGAGCGCATCCCGCAGATGGCCCTGGCCGAGGCCGCCCGCAAGGTCGTCCTGAGCGTGCTGGCCGCCCTGGACTTCTACGTCTTCGCCCAGTCGTACGCGGTGCTCGCGGACGTCGGTGGCTACGGGCCGGAGTGGTGGCTCGGTGGCCTGCTCGGGGTCGCGGTGTTCATCGCCGGTGTGGCGCTCGCACACGGCATCAAGGCGTCCATCCTGGCTCGGGCGCAGAAGCAGATGCTCGCCGACGCCGACGCCGGACGGCTCAAGATGGACCCGGACGTCCGCGAGCAGCTCGTCGAGTCCCGCTCGTCCGCGCTGGCACTGAGCCTGACCGCCGCGATCTTCCTGCTGCTGTCGGTCGCCGGTGTGCTGGTGCGCAGCCAGGGCACCGCCGGGGAGACCACCGGCGGTGCGGTCATCCTGTTCCAGGCGCTGATCCCGCTGGTCGCCGTCGCCGTCGAGCTCTACCTGCACGACCCGACCGAGCGCGACGAGCCGATGCCGAACCTGGTCGACCGCCGTCTCGAACGGCGCCTGGCCAAGGCCGAACGCCGGCTGCGCATCGTCGCCGCGCAGGTCGAGGCGAAGGTCGCCAAGATCGAGAAGCTCTACCGGGTCGAAGAGGCCATCCTGGACGTCGAGCAGAAGGACATGGGGCTGCGGCACACCACCGACCTGGTCCTCGGCGGCGGGCACATCCCCACCGTTCCGACCAACGGCCGGGTCGCCGAGGTCGACCGCACCGAACTCGAGAAGACCATCAAGATGGCCCGACGTTCCTGACCTCCGGCTCACCCGGCTCGACCCGCTCGGCAGGCCGCTCGGCAGGCTCGGCCGGCCCTCCGGTGGCACGCTGGGTGTCGATCCAGGCGTTGACCACCGCCCAGTGCATGGTCAGCCACTGGGTGCGTCCGGTCGCCGACGGCGGGATCTCGGCCGCCGGCACCCACCACCAGCGCAGCACCAGGGGTGCGCCGAAGGGCACCGCCCGCCACACGTCGGCGGGGGTGGCGAGCTCGTCCAGCCCGGCATGCGCCACGATCATCGTGGCGGCGACCGTGCCGGCCGCGAGGGCGGCGAGCACCCCGGCCGGTCGCGGCGGCAGGACCGCGTCGAGATCCTCGGCGACCGCGGCGCGTTCCCACTGGCCGCGGGCCCGCAGCCGGGCGATCAGCCGCCGTCGGCGTCCCGGGGTGAAGTTCGCCCCTTCCGGGAAGATCACCAGCGCCTCGCCGCGACGTAGCCGTCCGGCCAGGGCGCCGATGCGCTGGGCGGCGTCCTGCTGCGAGCCGTCGTTGCGCAGGAAGCACGCGCCGAGCCGGTTGAGCAGCAGGTCGATCGCCGGGTCCATCTGCAACGAGTCCAACAGCACCACCCGGGGCAGCAGCTGGTGGCGGCTGAGCAACAGGTGAACGAGCACGAACGAGTCCCCCGGCCCGGCATGGCGGCCGAGCACCAGCACCGGGCCGTCCGGGACCGGACCGCGCGGCGGCTCGTGGATCTCCAGTTCGAGCCGGACGAGTCGGCGGGCCGCCCCGACGAGCAGACCCACCCCGCGGCGCAGCACGAGCACATGCGCCCGCTCGTAGCGGTCCCGTCCCAGCGCCGGCCGCGCCAGCCACAGCACCCCGGCACTGACCAGGACGACGGCCTCCATCGCCAGGTAGAGCGCGACCAGCGTCGCGACCCGGGCCACCCGCAGCCGGCGGTCCAGCAGCGGCGCGACCACCAGCCCGAGCCCGGCGACACCGAGGGCGAGCAGCGCCCCCGCCGCCGCGACCGGCACGAACACCGGATCGATCACGAACCGGCGGACCGCCCACGGCGGAACATCCACGGCCGGCGCCCCGTCAGCCGACGTCGACCGGGCGCACCCGGCCGGCGGCGGCATCCTCGAGGTAGGCCGCGGTCGCCTGTTCCGCCTGCCGAATCCGCCGGACCAGCCCACCCGTCGAGCGATAACGCAGCGGCACCAGCGGCGCGCTCCGATCCTCACCCACCGGCAGGACGTGCACGGCCACCCCGGCCGGCAGCCGGGCCATCGCCTCGGTGAACCCACGGCGCCGCGCGATCTCGAACGCGACCAGACCCGCCTCCCACGGCCATCGCGGCGGTCGCAGCGGCCGTTCGATCCGTCCCACATGCAGGACGTAGACCGTCCGCGCGCCGAGTTCCACCGCCCGTCCCACCGGGTTCGAATCGACGATGCCGCCGTCGATGAAATGCTCGTCGCCGATGCGCACCGGTGGCAGCAGCGCCGGAACGGCACAGGATGCCAGCACCGCCTCGACCAGCGGACCCCGGTCGAACCAGTGCGCCGCCGCCCGTTCGATGCTCGCCGCCACGCACTGGAAGCGCACCGGCAGCTCCTCGATCGACGTGTCCGGCAGGTGGCTGCGCAGCAGGGCCCGCAACGGCAGGTTGGAATGCAGATGTCCGTGCCGCATCACCGTCGCCACCCGCTTCGCCGGCCCACCGGTGAACACGTCCGACACTCCCAGCCCCGACCACAGCCGCGTCAGCTGCCCGAT
Organism: Frankia umida; assembly: GCF_023242945.1. Classification (NCBI taxonomy): domain Bacteria; kingdom Bacillati; phylum Actinomycetota; class Actinomycetes; order Frankiales; family Frankiaceae; genus Frankia; species Frankia umida. Next base: position 274,556 of record NZ_JALKFT010000005.1, on the reverse strand, counting down.
GGTCGTCGCCGACGGCTCCGCCGCGATCGCCGCCCCGTTGATCGCCCCGACGGACGTCCCCACCACCAGGTCCGGGCGGACACCCGCGTCCAGCAGCGCGGCGAGCATCCCCACCTCGCTCGCCCCCAGCACCCCGCCGCCGCCCAGCACGAACGCCACCGCGTGACGTCCTCCTTCGTGCCCGCCCACACCCACTCCCGTGTCCGCGCTCACGTCCGCATCGTCGCCGCGGGCGCCCTCAACCGCACCGCCGTCCGCGTCCTCACCCGCACCCGCGTCCGCGCCCTCGTCCGCCATCCGGCCCTCCCGCCGCTGCCGGCCAGGGGAGCGGCCGGCGGTCGATCGACTACTTCCCCGCCGGACCGGCGCCGATGCGTACCACCGGACCGGCGCGGGGGCACCGTTGCGGCGCGTCGTGCGACCGCCACAATGACGGGCATGATTACCGACGAGGACGTCGAAGAGATCGTGTACCAGGCCGCCGGTGACAGCGACCACCGCGGCGCCGCCACCAGGCTCGAAGCCCTCGCCGACCGGACCACCGAACACAGCGACCCGGTGACCCGGGCCTCCCTGTTCGTGGATGCCGGCAGCCAGTGGGGTCTCGCCGACGACTGGTCGGAGGCGATCCGCTGTTACCGGGCCGCCGTCGCCGACGGCAGCGACTGTTCGCCCGACCCCCGGGTGTGGCTGCACGACGCGTTGCTGCGCGACGGCCAGCCCGAGGAGGCCGCGCGGCTGCGGCTGGAGCTGCGGTCCGCGCGCTCGAACGATCCCGGCGTCTACGAGGCTGTCGCCGAGTCCCTGGAGCACGTCGACGCCCTGACCGAGGCGCACACCTGGTTCACCATGGGTTACCACCGCTGCGAGAACGCCCCCGTCCCCGACTTCCTGCTCGACCTTCTGCTCGTCGGCCGACGCCGCGTCCGCACCCGCCTTGGCCATCCCTGCGACGATCTCGACCGCATCGCCGAGGAGTACCTCAACTCCACCGCCATCGACTGACGCTCCCCGCGCCACCCCCGCGCCACCGCTGTCCGCGGCCACCCGCCCGAAGCATGTCCGTCTCGTCCCATGGACGTTTCGGGGCGGTGGGACGGTGGAGCCGGCCCGGGCCGGTGGGGCGGGAAGAGAGGCGGCGGGGGCGGTGTTGCACCGTGGCGTGTCTTTGACTCGGCGGGTACCACTGTCAGTTCTGGATCTTGTTCCGGTCGGTTCCGGAGTGCCGGCGAGCGAGGCGTTGCAGGGGTCGCTGGAACTGGCCCGACAGGCGGAACGGCTGGGGTACGCCAGGTACTGGCTGGCGGAGCATCATGGGATGCCGGGGATCGCGAGCTCGGCGACGGCGGTTCTGATCGGTCAGATCGCGGCGGCGACCAGCACCATTCGGGTGGGGTCGGGTGGGGTGATGCTGCCCAACCACGCGCCGCTGGCGGTGGCCGAGGCGTTCGGCACCCTCGGCACGTTGTTCCCGGGGCGCATCGATCTGGGCCTCGGGCGGGCGCCGGGCACGGATCCGGCGACCGCGCGGGCGCTGCGGCGCACGGCGGGGCCCCTGGCGGTGGACGACTTTCCCCAGCAGCTCTCGGAACTGACGACCTTCCTCGCCGGCGGGCAGTTCCCCGAGGGGCATCCGATGCGGGGGGTGTACGCGTTTCCGCAGGCACCGGTGCCGCCGATCTGGTTGCTCGGGTCCAGCGGTTACAGCGCCCAGGCCGCCGGGATGCTCGGGCTTCCGTTCGCGTTCGCGCATCATTTCAGTTCGGCGAACACCATCCCGGCGTTGGAGCTGTACCGGCGGTCGTTCCAGCCGTCGCCGGGACGGGAACGGCCGTACGCGATCGTCGCGGCCGCGGTGCTGTGCGCCGACGACGACGAGCGGGCCGAGTGGCTGCACAACTCGGCCCGGCTGGCGATGCTGCGCCTGCGCGGTGGGCGTCCGGTGGCGTTCCCGTCGCCGCAGGAGGCCGCCGACCACCCGTGGACCCCGCAGGAGCGGGCGGCCGCCGACAACCTCACCGCGTCGCACATCGTCGGCTCGCCGCTGACCGTCGGCGCCGGCCTGGACGCGCTGCTCGACGCCACCGGAGCTGACGAGATCATGGTGGTGACGAACACGCAGGAGCCGTCCGACCGCATCCGCTGCCTCGAACTCGTCGCCGACCTGGGCGGCCTCACCCCAGCCGGCACCGTCACCCCAGCCGGCACCGTCACCCCAGCCGCTGCCCGCTGACAGCTGACCCTGACGGCGGCGCCTCGGCCACGGTGATCGATCCCGCGGCCGAGGCGCGCCGATCCGGAGGCGGACCGGGCGACGGTGCGCGGGTACCCGGATGCCGGTGCCCACCGGTGGGGTGACTCAGCTGGCGGTGCGGCGGCCGAGGAGACGGCGGGGCCGCGGGGCCCGTGCCGAGCGGACCATCGCCATCGAGCCACGGCGCAGCACCCGTTCGGTGACCTGGGCGACGAACCCGCGTGGCAGCAGCCGGGAGGCGTTGGACGTGAGGTAGTTGAGCCGTCCGTCGATCACATAGGCCTGCCCTCGATCCAGGGCACGGAACGCGGCGGCGACCACCTCGTCGGTGGTACGCACCCGGCCACCGGCGGACATCCGGGAGCCGAGCGCCTCGAAGAAGCCCGTGTCCGTGGGCCCCGGGCACAACGCGAGCACCCGCACACCGTGGCGGCGGTACTCCGCCCACAGTGCGATCGAGAAGTGCAGCACGAAAGCCTTCGAACCGCCGTACACCGCCATGTACGGGACGGCCTGGAAGCCCGACGTCGACGACGTGTTGATGATGGTTCCGCCGCCCCGGGCGACCATGCCGGGCAGGAACAGGTGGGCGACCCGCTCCACCGCGACCACGTTGAGCATGACCTGCCGGTGATCGCGTTCGGCGGCGATCTCGTGGTACGGGCCGCGGCTCCCGAACCCGGCGTTGTTGACCAGGATGTCGATGTCCAGGCCGATCTCGGCGACGGCCTTCGCCAGCGTGTCCGGACCGCTTTCCTCGGCCAGGTCGACGGCGACGGTGTGCACGTCGACGCCGTGCTCCCGGCGCAGCCGCTCGGCGACCTCGCGCAGCCGGGGTTCGCCGGGCGCGGCGAGGACGAGCCGTGCTCCCCGCGCCGCGTAGGCCTCGGCGAAGGCCGCCCCGATTCCCGACGACGCCCCGGTGATCAGGGCGGTACTCATCTGCAGCTCCGCGTGTGCGGCCATGGTCCTCCCTGCTTGACCTCGCGCGCGACCATGCCGGTGCGCAGCAGCGCTCTGGCACCTCGGTCGAGCGCACGATCCGCGACATGTCCGAAATATTAATTATCCGGATTTTTTGGACAGGACGGATACTGACTGTTGAATCGCCGATACCGCAAGGTGCAGGCCCGAGGGTGCCGACCGGGCGAAGGTAGCCAGAAGGTCGCACCCCCTGACACCCGCCCCCCACCGGCGACCCCGTCCGGGGCCGCCCGTCGTCGGTGCTTTCAGGCGCGGGCGAGCAGCGATCGCTGTTGGACGGTCTCGGCCGACAGGGTGCGGTAACCGGCGCCGTCGAACAGCACGGTGACCTGGTCACCCTCCACCCGCACCACCTGCCCGTCCCCGAAGGCCACGTGCCGCACCGCGCAGCCCGCTGGAAACGGCTGCTCCTGGGCCGCCGTCTCCGCCTCGCCGTTGGCACCCCCGCCGTTGGCGCCGTTGCCGCCGTTGGCACCCCCGCCGTTGGCGTCGTTGCCCGGTGGATCGACGGCCCGTCCCTCGAGCGCGGAGGCGGTTCGTCCACCGGGCCGGTCGGCGCCGCAGATGTCGCAGTTCCCACACGGACCGGTCGACTCGCCGAAGTAGGCGAGCAGGAAGGAACGCCGGCAGGTGCGGGTCTCGGCGTAGGCGCGGATCATCTCGACCCGCGAGCGGTCGATCTCGGCCCGGCTCTCGGCGACGGCGAGCGCACGCCGGGCCGCCTCCCGCGGTTCGGGGGCATCCGGGTGGGTGGCGATCCGTCCGTCATCGTGGACGACGACCGCCTCGGCGTCCACGAGCAGGTCCACCAGACGGCTCAGCGTCGGGGCGCGCAACTGGACGGCCTGCGCGAGTTCACGCGCCGTCACCGCTTCCTCGGCGTGGCCGAGCAGGACGGCCACGCGCTGCAGCGCGGTCTCGTCGACCTGGCCGGACGCCTGGAAACGGCGCAGCCCGAGGTCCTGCGGTCGGTAGAACAGGCAGGCCAGCGCCGGCTGCCCGTCCCGGCCGGCCCGTCCGATCTCCTGGTAGTAGGAATCGAGCGAATCGGCGACCTCGGCGTGAATGACCGTCCGGACGTTCGGCTTGTCGATTCCCATCCCGAACGCCGTGGTCGCGATGACCACGTCACACCGATCACCGATGAACGCCGCCTCGATCTCCCGGCGCCGCGCCGCCCGCAGGCCGGCATGGTAGGCGTGGGCGGTCAGGCCGAGCGCGCTGACCTCCGCGGCCAGTTCCTCGGTGGCCCTCCGGGTGGCGGCGTAGACCAGGGCCGGCTTCGCCTCGGCGGCGATCCGTTCGATGAGGCTCGCCCGTTTGTCCTCCTCGCTGGTGAACGACACCACCGACAGGCTGATCTCGGGCCGGTCGAACCCGCTCACCACCTCGGCGCACTCCCGCATCCGCAGCCGTTCACGGATCTCCCGGCGCACCGGTGGCGCGGCGGTCGCCGTCAGCGCCACCACCGTCGGATGCCCCAGCTCCTCGATCACCTGCCCAAGGCGCAGGTAGTCCGGCCGAAACCCATGCCCCCAGGACGCCACGCAGTGCGCCTCGTCCACGACGAAAAGGGACGGTTTCGCCTCGCGCAGCGCCGCCCGGACATCGGGGCGCGCCAGCTGTTCGGGTGCCAGGAACAGGAACTCGGTCTGCCCCTGCCGAACCGCGTCGAACGCCGCCCGGCGCGCCGCCGCGCCCGCGTCCGAGTTCGCCACCACCGCCGCGGCCGACGTGGGCTCCGTCGGGCCGATCAGCGTGGACATCCGCTCGGTGATCCGTCGCACCTGGTCCCGTTGCAGGGCGATCAGCGGCGAGACGACCACCGCCGGCCCCGCCAGCACCAGCGCCGGGATCTGGTAGACCGCCGACTTTCCCCCACCGGTCGGCAGCACGCACAGCGTGTCCCGCCCCGCGAGCACCGCCCGCATCGCCTCCAGCTGCCCATCCCGCAGCCCCTCGAAGCCGAACCCCTCCCGGGCCACCATCCGAATCAGGTCACCGACCTCGTCCTGCCCATCCCCCGCATCCCCTTCATCCGCGAAGGCCCCGCCGCCAGCGGCGTGCTCCCCGCTGTCAGCGCGTTCTCCAGCACCGCGGCCCGCTCCCCCGGGAGCGTGCTCCCCGTCGGTGACATGGTCAGCCGGGTTGTCGACGGCGGCCTCGCCGCCATGCTCGGACGCGCCCGGGCCGCCACGGCGCCGGATGCGAAGCCAGGTGGCCAGGAGTCTCGTAGTGCGATCACGACGGTTCATGGTGCCGCCGGACGTACCCCCTGATCACCGAATACCACCCTCGGACAACCACGAAGGTGACAACGATGACACAACACGGTCGGCTCGACGTGACCCTCCGACAGCCCCACCCCGCGACGGGGACGGCACGGCGACACGCCGTCCCCGTCGGACCATCCCGCCCATACAGCTCCGCAAAGTATCGGATCAGTTACTGTCTCGCCACATAGGAAGGTCGTCACGAGAGGAAATGTTTCGATGCGTAGCCGGAGGTTTCGACATCTGGCGGTACCCCTCATTGCGCTGCTGGCGGTAACAGCCGTCGCGGTCGTGCTCGTCGGTCATCTGACGGGCGGGCTTGGTGGCGACAAGCGCACGTCGGAACACGGGATGACCGGCCTTCCCGCCGCGACCGACGCCCAGCGGAAGGCCCTCTCGGACAGTATTCGCCCGGTACCGGCCACACCGGCGGGAAAGCTCCGGTTCGGGCTGGGCCCAGGCCTCGACAGCGCCCAGTCCTCGCCGCTGGCCGGCGATCTCGACTTCTACAGCACCTGGTTCAACGGCCCGAACGACCTCGGCTTCCTGCGCAAGTGGAAGCTCGATCTGATTCCCCAGGTGTACCGCTCGGGCCACGGTGTTCATCTCATCGTCTGGCTGGACGGCACCGGCTCGACCGGCACCTTCTCCACCGCGCACGGTCAGGCCTGCGGCCGCGAGTACCCGCTGTCGAGCGCCTTCCTCTCGGACGCCCGCGAACTCGCCTCGATCTTCGCCGGCACCGCGAACGGTCCGGCCCTGTACGTCACGCTGTTCACCGAGTTCCAGACCTACCCCTGCCAGACCAATGCCTGGGCGGCCAGCGCCGAGACGACCAACTACTACCTGACTCTCAAGGACCAGTACCTCGCCGCCATGCAGATCTTCCACGCCGGGGCGCCGAACGCCCGGGTGTCGCTGGGCTGGGGTGGTTGGCAGGAGCGCTGGGACGATCCGCTCATCGGCGGCGGCAAATCCCTGCTGCCCTATTTCGCCGACGTGATGCGGGCCTCGGACTTCCAGAGCTTCCAGGCGATGGGTGGCGATCCCAGCGCCCCCGACGTCCAGAGCATGACCGCCGCCCTCGGCAGGTTCGGCCCCGTCATGCTGGCCCACTACAAGTCCGAGTCGCAGAGCGCCTGGCAGTCCGACATGCAGGTGCTGCTGACCGGTGACGAGGTCCGCCAGCTCAGCGCCGCCGGCCTGTTCGCCTTCAGTTTCATGGACCAGGACAACATCGGCTCCTCACCCGCCGCCCTCGCCCTCGCCCGCGGCGCCCTGCAGAGTCACGGCATCCGCTCTCCCCTGTGACCAGCCGGATGGACGCGCTCAGCCACCCTCGGATCAGGCCGACATCAGGCGAGAAACGGCAGTCCTGATGTCGGCCTCGAGCGCGCGCCATGACGGCAGCTCACGCACCGGCCCATCGATGTCGAGCCGTTCAAGAAGAACTTTCCGGTACGCACTGAAGGCCGCGTCTGTAGACGCCTTCTGACGTCGACGACCCGAGGTTTCTCCAGCCTCCACCAGCGCGCGCCGAAGGATGGTCTTGCAGTCTTTCTCTTCTATTTCCCGCAGGCTGGGCAAAGACAGCGGAACCGACCCCCTGGGCCGCCCGACAGCGCGGCGGATCTCGCCTTCGCTCAGCAGTAGCCAAGCCTCCAGGTGCCGGACAGGAATGACGGGAACGACCGGTTCCAGCACACTGTTCTCCGCTGCGGCCACTGCTATTTCGGTGCGGCGCGCGGTGGGGCCTTCTCGGTCCGCGTCACGGTGAACAAAGATCATGTTCGGTCGGTCAGCCTCTGCCGCTACCGCCGCGAGCTGGCGAGTCACGGGCGGACGCTCAGGGCGAACCGTTCCTTGTGCCTCAGGTGCACCGGCGCGCACTAGAAGATCACGCAGATGAGGGAGAATTCCTTCGTCCGAAGTGCCTTCACGGAAGAAGACGAAATTTATTGTGCTCAGCCCTGACATCAGCCGACCCGATCAAGATCAAGTGTGAGCTGGCCGTTGGGCCGCGGCTCCAGGTACTCGGCGATCGCACCTCTACCGACCGAGGGAATTCCGCTACGAGCTCGCCATGAATCAGCCAGCGGTACGAGCCGTACGGTCAGGGCGGGACGCTTGTCTCGCAGCAGGGAGGCCGGAACCGCAAGAATGATGTCGTCATCGTTCTGGTACTGCACATAGAATGGTGAGTGAGTATTAACGACAACCTGCCTGAGGGGATTTTCGTCACCTGGCTGGAAGAAGGGGTCGACCGCCAGGTCTCGCACCAGGTTGACCATCGCTTCCACCCTACCGGGATGGATGCCGTTCTCCGGCTCCTCCATGCACAGGAGCCCCGAGAAGGATGGATCCTGCGCGATGATACAGAGTGCCAAAAAACGCAGAGTTCCATCCGAAAGGGCCCGGGCGGGTAGCAGTGGCCCCGATCCGAGCTGGGCATTCAGCGTCAGTAGCTCACGGCGCGGATCAAAGTCGACCACGACGTCTCGAACGTCGGTGAGTGCCGCCGCGGCAGAGGCGACTGAGGCATAGACGTTGTCCGAGTTGTGCGCCGCAAGCCGATTAAGCGCGGAGGCGAGATGGGCACCATTCGCCAGAATATGCGAAGAATCGGTCAGCAGATCTGGCGAGCGCATGGCGGAAGGCTCTAGCGCCAGCATTCGCCACTGCTGCATCTCACGGCGCGCGGCGAGTATCGTGGGATGATCGCTGGTAGTTGTGGTACTCACGATCGTCCGCGGCGCCCTGGCCACAGGAGAGGTGCGTGGCTGGCCACGACTGCCACCGTCCGCGTGGACCTTGACCGTACCCACTCCATCGACCATCTCGGTCGAGATATAGGCAGATCCGGAACGTCGCCCAAATACCGTACGATCACGAAAGTTCTTCTTGCTGTGCGGCCAGCGTAGCCTTTGGGCAGCGTCGCCGAGCTTGATATGCCGCAGCTCCTCGCGCACCAGCGATATTCCACCCGAGCTTGTTCGACCATTTTCTGTCGGCCGATAGGAGAGCTCAACCTCGTATCGAAGAAAAGATGTGGTCGGTGACTCAGATTGGCCAAAATCGTCTTCTATATTCTGTGGAACAATCATCTCCACGGCAATTTTCATTGCCGCAGATTCGCCGACTCCCAGGTTCCAGAAAAGAGACCTCGGGTCGCCGCCATGCGACCCGACCGATCGCAGTTTTTGCGCAGCCTCGAGAAACTGATGATCAGCCAGGAGCGAAAGAAATTCGATGGCATCAAAGATGTTCGACTTTCCGACCGCATTCGGGCCAACGATACAGGTGTACGGCCCAAAATCGACCGTCAGGCCCAGAAGGTTCTTGAACCCGTCTACCTCGAGCCTGGTCAGCACCCACTCATCCTATCCTTGGTCAGCGGCCTGCGATCCACGGACCACGACAGAACCATCTTGTTGCCCGAGCCACCGGACCGGCAGCATGCCCGCTCACGACATCAAGGCCACCTCGACGTTGAGGCCACCACGACGTTGAGGCCGTACAGTCCAACGTCCTCGCGGGACGGCGCACCCACTGCTTCCGGACACCGCGGCATCTCTGTGGAGCTATGCGGGCACCGGACCGGCGTCGGGAGAACGGGCGGCGGCGACCAGGGCGGCGAGGACGGCGGACAGATGCGGGGCCTGCTGGGAACCGCGGCGGACGGCTGCGAAGATCGGCCGGATCGGTGTCGCACCCGCGAGGGGACGCAGCACCACCTGCGGGGTGGAGGACAGCCCGGCAAGCCGCGGAACAAGGCTGATCCCGCACCCCGCGGCAATCAGGGTAAGGACGGCGACGAAGTCGTCCGCATTATGTCGAACTCGCGGGACGAAACCGGCCGCCGCGCAGGCGGCGTGCGCCACCTCCCGACACGCGGTACCCGGACGACTGACAACGAACTCATCCGCCCGCAGCGCTTCCAGGGGAACCTCCGGTGCCGACGCATACGGATGCCCCACCGGCAGGGCCACCTCGAGTGGATCGTCCACCAGCGGAATCTGCAACAACCGTGTATCCAGCGACCGGGCCCCGGCATGAGTGATGCCGATGGCCACATCCAGCTCACCGTCGAGCAGCTGATCGAAACAGTCCGGCTCGGGCACATCCGTCACCGACAGTCGCAGCCGCGGCCGGCTTTCCCGCAGCGCGAGCAGCGCCGGCGCGACGATCCCGGAGATCGCCGTCGTGAAGGCCGAAATCGCCACCGACCCCACCCGGCCCTCGTCGAACGCCGCGAGATCAGCCTCGGCCCGCTCGAGCTGCGCGAACAGAATGTCGGCATGTTCCAGCAGCACCTGCGCCGCCGGTGTGAGTCGCACCCGCCGCCCCGCCGGATCGAGCAGCCGCACCCCCGTCTCCTTCGCGAGCGCCGCCAGCTGCTGGCTGACCGCTGACGGGGTCAGATGCAACGCCTGCGCGGTCGCGACAATCGTCCCCCGGTTGTCGAGCTCCCGCAGCAGCCGCAGCCGCCGAACATCGATCATGTAGCTCAGCTTAACGGTCTATCCCACAAAAAACAGATGGACTGCACGTCCGCCGATCCTGATCCTCAGGACCATGACCTACGCGATCCTCGCCCTGCTCACCGCCCTGATCGTCGCCGGGATCCGCTTCGGCACCGACTCCCGCGACGGCCGTGACTGGACCCCGGCTGCCACCCCCACCCCCACCCCCACTGCCACTGCCACTGCCACCGGCACCGGCACCGGCACCGGCACCGGCACGACCGTGGCCACCCGTCCGATCCGGGAGATCCGACCTTCGCCGCGGGGGCGTCAGGGGGTGGGGGTGAGGTCCTCGCCCAGGTAGGCCTGGCGAACACGGTCGTCGGAGAGCAGGCTGGCGGAGGTGCCGGAGAGGACGACCTCGCCGGTTTCCAGGACGTAGCCGCGTCCGGCGATACGCAGGGCCGAGGCGGCGTTCTGTTCGACGAGCAGGACGGCTACGCCGTCGTGGTTGATCTCGGCGATGACCTCGAAGATGGTCTGGACGACCATGGGGGCGAGGCCCATCGACGGTTCGTCGAGCAGGACCAGACGTGGGCGGCTCATCAGGGCGCGACCGATCGCGAGCATCTGCTGCTCGCCACCGGACAGGGTGCCGCCGGCCTGGCCGATGCGTTCGGACAGACGCGGGAACAGCGCGAACACCCGGTCGAGGTCCTCGCGGGTGTGCCGACGGTCGCGGTAGGCGCCCATCAGCAGGTTCTCCCGCACGCTCATGCTGGGGAAGACGCGGCGTCCTTCGGGGACGTGGCTGACGCCGAGTGCCACCAGGTCGTGCGCGGGGATGGTCGACAGGGGACGGCCGTCCAGGCGGAGCTCGCCGGCGCGGGGACGCAGCAGACCGGAGATGGTGCGCAGGGTGGTGGTCTTGCCGGCGCCGTTCGCGCCCAGCAGGGTGACGATCTCGCCCTCGTCCACCTCGAGGCTCAGGCCGCGCAGGGCGGTGACCGCCCCGTAGGCGACCTCGACGTCGGTCAGCGACAGCAGCATCAGCCCAGCTCCTTGCGATTGCCGGCGCCACCGGCACCCGGGCCGGGACCGGGACCGGGACCGGTGCCCGAGTCGGCGCCGAGATAGGCCTCGATCACCGCCGGGTCACGTTGCACCTCGGACGGCGAGCCGTAGGCGATCATCCGGCCGAAGTTGAGCACGGCCACGGTGGTGGCCAGCGACATCACCAGACCCATGTCGTGTTCGATCAGCAGGACGGAGACGCCGGTCGCGGCGATGCGGGTGACGAGGGCGGCGAGGTCGCGCTTCTCCACCGGGTTGGTGCCGGCGGCGGGTTCGTCCAGCAGGAGCAGGCGCGGGTCGGTGCCGAGCGCGCGGGCGATCTCGAGGCGGCGCTGCTCGCCGTAGGGCAGGGAGGCGGCCTGTTCGTGGGTGCGGTGGGCCAGGCCGACGAGGTCGAGCAGGTCCGCGGCCCGGCGGACACCGTCGCGTTCGGCTCGCCGGGCGTGTGGAAGGCCGAGCACGACGGACAACGGGCCGTACTTCTGGCGCACCTCGGTGCCGATCTGCACGTTCTCCAACGCGGACAGCGCGGGAAACAGGCGGATGTTCTGGAAGGTGCGGGCGACCCCGAGCCGGGTGATGGCATGCGGGCGACGGCCGAGGAGTTCGGTGCTCTGCCCGGGCCGCGGCCAGAAGGTCACCGAGCCCTCCTGCGGCCGGTACGCGCCGGTCAGGCAGTTGAACAGGGAGGTCTTACCGGCTCCGTTCGGCCCGATGACGGCGAGGATCTCCCCGCGCCGCTGCCGCAGCGAGACGCCGTCCAGGCTGGTCACGCCGCCGAAGCGCAGCGACAGGTCGCGGGCCTCGACGACGAGGTCCCCCGGATCGCCACCCACGTTCTCCATCATGGACGGCTGCCGCGCCCCCGGTACAGCCGCGGCCCCGCCGCCGCGCGCGCTGGCGCGGTGCGTGCTGGCGCGGTGCGAACCGGCGCGGCGGCTCATGGCCGGGCTCCGGTCGGCGCGGCGCCGAGGGCATCGGCGGCGCCGACCCCGGCCTCGGACAGTTCGATCTCGCGGCGACGGCGCCGGGACGGCACCAACCCCTGCGGACGGAAGATCATCATGGTCACGATGACAGCCCCGAAGTAGATGTAGCGGTCCGCGGGCGCCACCAGGTCCCGCAGGTAGAAGGCAAGCCCCTGGAGCACGACCGCGCCGACGACCACGCCCAGGCGTGAACCCATCCCGCCGAAGATGACCACCGCGACGATGAAGAAGGAGGCCTGCAGGCTGAAGCTCTGCGGATTGAAGAACTGTTTGGACGCGAACAGCACCCCGGCGAACCCCGACACCGACGCGCCGATGGCGAAGGCGAGCAGTTTCAGCTGCAGCGTCGCCACACCGGTCGCCTCGGCGGCGATCTCGTCCTCGCGGATGGCCGCCCATGATCGGCCGATCCGGGAGCGTTCCAACCGACCGAAGGCGATCATCACGATCACGATGATGGCCAGCAGCAGGTAGTAGTACGGCAACGGATCGATGCCCCAGGTGTAGTCGATCCCGAGCAGGTGGATCGACAGGTGCGGGACACCGAACGCGCCACGGGCACCGTTGGTGACGCCATCGGCGTTGTTCGCGACCAGATGGATGATCTCACCGAAGCCGAGTGTGACGATCGCGAGATAGTCACCGCGCAGCCGCAGTGTCGGCGCGCCGAGAACGACGCCGGCGAGCGCGGCGAGCAGGAGTGCGATCGGGAAGACGAAGAACGGGTTGAGCGTGAACGGGGCATGCCAGGGCATCGCGGTCTGCGAGGTGAAATAGGCCGTGGTGTACGCGCCGATCGCGAAGAACGCGATGTAGCCGAGGTCGAGCAGGCCGGCGTAGCCGACGACGACGTTCAGGCCGAGCGCGAGCAGCGCGTAGATGCCGACGCCGTCGACCATCCACTGCTGGGCCGCGGTGGAGAACAGCATCGGGGCGATGATCGCGACAGCGAGCAGGGCGAGGTTCAGCGCGATCGGCCCGCCGCGGCGGCCGTAGGCGGCGCCCACCGGCTCGCGCACCGGCGTCGCCCACCGCACGGCCAGCGTCCGCAGCTGCCCGCCAAGCGCCACGACCAGCCACACCACGACGGCGATCACGAGAAACAGGACGATCCGCGGGTCGGCGATCGAATCCCAGGCGGCCCGCAGCGGATGGTCGGAGTTACCGGTCGGCCCGGTCACGACCGCGGCGAGCAGCCCGAGCAGTACCAGAACGCCGAGTTGACGCAGTCGTGCCGGCGAACGCAACCCCGCCGGATGCCACGACGGCCGCACCCGCCGCGGCCCACCCGACCCCTCCCGCCCCTCCCGCGTGGACGTGGACGAGGACGAGCGCGGCGCTGGCTGGCCGGGCACGTTCGGGCCGGTCATGCCGCCCGTCCCAGACGCTCGCCGAGCAGACCGGACGGCCGGATCATCAGGATCGCCACCAGCACGAGGAAGGCGATGACGTCCTTGTACGACGCCTGGAACAGGTAACCACCGTAGCTTTCGACCAGGCCGAGCAGCAGACCGCCGAGCATCGCGCCGCGGACGTTGCCGATCCCACCGAGAACGGCGGCGGTGAACGCCTTCACCCCGGGGACGAAGCCCATGCTGTACGACGCGTTGAACGTCATCGCGTAGAGAAAACCGCCGGCGCCGGCGAGGAGTCCGCCGACGACGAAGGTGACGATGATGATGCGCTCGACGTTGACGCCCATCAGCACGGCGGTGTCGGCGTCCTGGGCGACGGCCCGGATGCCCTGGCCGAGGCGGGTGCCGGCGACGAGTCGGTCGAGGCCGACGAGCATCGCGATGGCGACCGCGAAGATGACCAGCGACTGGGTGGAGACATCGGCGCCGAAGAGCGTGAAGACGGTGTCGTTGTGGAACAGGTCGGGCAGGTCGACGTTCTGGCGGCCGAACTCCTTGCCGGCGAGGTTCACCGCGAACAGGGACGCGCCGATCGCACTGATCAGATAGGCGAGCCGGGGTGCCGAACGGCGCCGCAACGGCCGGTAGGCGACCCGTTCGAGGGTGAAGGCGGCCAGCGCCCCGCACAACGCGCCGACGGCGAGCCCGACCGCGACCAGGTACACCGACTGGAAGCCGCCCGGCACCCCGCCGTCGGGCAGCAGTGCCCGGGCGGCGAACAGCCCGCCGAAGGAACCGAGCATGAACACCTCGCTGTGGGCGAAGTTGATCAGCTGGAGCACGCCGTACACCAGCGTGTAGCCGAGCGCGATGACCGCGTACAGCGATCCGACCATCAGACCGTCAATGGTCAGTTGCCAGAACTGGTCGAAGAAACCCATGCGTTACGCCTCGTTCGTCGCGTCTCGATCCGGCACATCTCGATCCGGCACGTCTCGGTAGGGCATGTAACCCGACGGTGGCCCGGGACGCCAGCGGGCGCCCGGGCCACCGTCGGGATCAGAACCGAATCAGGCCCTGATCAGATCCGCGATGTTGCCGAGGACCGTGATCGCGCCGTTCTTCACCTGGTACACGTACACGTTCGAGCCCTTGACCTCGCCGTTGGACTCGAAGGAGACGGTCTTGGTGATGCCCTCGTAGTTGACCCCGGGGAAGGCCTTCAGGACCGACTCGCGGTTCACGTCGTCGCCGAGCTGCTTGAAGACCGTGGCCAGGGCCTTCGTCGCGTCGTACGCCTCACCGGAGTAGGTGCCCGGCTTCGCGCCGTTGTTGACCTTCTTGAAGGACTCGACGAACGCCGCCGCCTTCGGGTCGGAGTTCGCGTCGCCACAGGGGCAGGTCAGGTAGACGCCCTCGGCCGCGGTGGCGCCGGCCTGCGCGACGTACTGCGGGTCGTTCGAACCGTCACCGCTGGCGATCTTGCCGGTGAAGCCCTTGTCCTTGAGCGCCTTGGTGAGCAGGGCGAGCTCGGCGTAGTAGCCGGAGTAGTACAGGACGTCCGGCCCGGCAGCGATGATCTTGGTGGCCTCGGACTGGTAGTCCTTGGTCGGGTTGATGCCGTCGTGGATGACCTCGATGCCCTTGGCCTTGAGCTCGGGCTCGAGCGCGCCCGACAGACCGGTGCCGTACTCGCTCTTGTCGTCGAGCGAGTAGACCTTCTTGGCCTTCAGCACATCGGCGAGGTAGTCCGCGGCGGCCTTGCCCTGCACGGTGTCCGGTGCGATGACCCGGTAGAACGACGTGAAACCGAGCGTCGTCAGTGCCGGGTTGGTCGCCGACGGGCTCACCGACAGCAGACCGGCCTGCGAATAGGCCGGTTCGCTGGCCTTGGTCGCGCCGGAGAACATCGGCCCGACCACCGCGACGACCTTCTTGTCGTCGATCAGCTTCTGGGCCGCCGTCGGGCCCTGGTCGGGCGAACCGGCGTCGTCGGACTCGACCAGCTTCAACTCGAACGGGTAGCTCGCGTCGGCGTTGACCTCCGCGATCGCCGTCTTGACCCCGTACAGCGCGTTCAGACCAAGCTGCTGGTTGTCGCCCGAAAGCACGCCCTGGAAGCCGATGGTGATCGTCTTCTTGCCACTCGAGGACGTGTCGTCCCCGCTACTCCCACAGGCCGCGGCGGACAGTGTCACCGCTGTGGCCAGGGCGATCGCTCCCAGAATCGGGCGCCTACCCATGCATATCCTCCTCCGGTACATCGGTTGCGACTCCGCTGCCGCCCCCGTCACGCTGCCAGCTACCCCCGGCGCGACCGGTGCTCGGCACCGGGACACGCCACCATCCATACGGCGGCGGCGCCCGGTTACCTGCACCGCATCGCACGGGAACGCCGCCCGACCCAACCCTGTCGACCGACCGTCGCGAACGCTCCGCCCGAGATGGCGGCAACCTAGTCCTCCGGGTGGATCCCCCGAAAGTAGCCCAGCAGGTTGTTACACCGAGTACACAATCGCGCCACCTAGGCGCGCCGCTGTTCATCTTGCGAGCTATTTCACAACTCAATGATTCCTACGAATCAATGCGATGAAATCGCCCCGACGCACGCGTCTGGACGGCGGCAAAACCTCGACCCAGCCGCATCCAGCACCGATTCGGACCGCGGCTGCCCCTCAGTGGCGCAGGGACCAGGTCGGCGCGCTGGTGCCGAGCCGGGCGGGTGGACGGGTCCAGCGCGGCGCGACCCCGGCGACCGTGCCCGGCGGACGGATGTAGGTCAGCTCGCCGAACTCGCTCATGTAGGTGTCCTGGTACGGCTCGAGGTCGGCCGCGGCCAGGGGTGGCACCGCCCGCGTGTCATGGTGACCGAGGTCGGTCAGCATCCGTCCGGTACGGGCCAGCGACACCCGCACATGCCAGCTGCCGCCCTCGCGGGCCCGGCGGGCGAGCGCGTCGAGGATGCCGTACGCCGTGAGATAGCCCGCCCCGTGATCAAGTGCCTGCACGGGCAGCGGCACCGGGTCCGGCTCGTCCCGCCCGGCCGCGCCGGCCAGCACCATCCCGGACGCGGTCTGCACCAGACTGTCGAAGCCCCGCAGCCCACTCCACGGACCCGTGTGCCCGTAGGCGCTGATCGTCGCGTACACGATGCCGGGACGCAGCCGCGCGACGGCGGCCGGGCCGAAACCGAGCCGGTCCAGCGCCCGCGGCCGGTAGGCCTGGATCAGCACGTCCGCCGAGGCGATCAGTTCCCGCAGCCGTCGGGCGTCCGCGGCCACCCGGAGGTTGAGGAAGGTGTTGCGCTTGCCGAACCCGGTGTCGACCAGCAGCGTCTGCACCTCCGGCAGGTGCGCGGCGCCGACACGCAGCACATCCGCACCATAGGCGGCGAGCGTGCGCCCCGCGACCGGTCCGGCGATGACCCGGGTGAGGTCAAGCACCCGCACCCCGGCCGCCGGCGTCTCGGTCGGGGCCAGCGGCTGCGGCGCGCTGTCGTCGAGGCGTTCGACCGCCAGCACCGGCTGGGTCGCGGTCGCTTCGGCCTGCGGATGACACGACCATTCGGCCTCCGTCCGGGCCATCGTCGCGCACAGGCCCATGGCCTGTAGTTCCGTCTCGAGCGAGGCGGCGTCGATCCGACGGATCACCCGGGCGACCGCGTCCCGCTCGTTCGGGACACCGAGCAGGTCCAGCACACCGTCGCGATGATGCGAGAAATTGCAGTGCAGCTGAATCCACCGGTCATCGCTGGTCTGGTAGTACCCGGAGATCGGCTCCCACACCGACGGTGCGGGCCGTCCGTCCAGCCGCAGATGCCGCTCGCTGCCGAACGCCGCCGCGGCATGCCGGGTGTCGACCACGACCGGCGGAGGTCCCTCGCCGGTGCGGGCCGACAGCAGCCGCCCGGCGCCGACCCCCGCCGCCGCCACCGTCGTGGCCGCGAACGTCGTCACCTCGTACACGCTCGGGAGCACGTCCGCCGGCCCGGTCACCGTCAGCCGGTCAGTGACGTCCTCCCCTACCAGCGACCCCACCCGATCGACGATCTCCGTGGCCCGCCCCATCGTCCCCATCCCATGATTGCCGTCGGACGGTCTCCCGCCGACGCAGCCGCCCTCGCGCCGCGCGGTACGTCATACCGCAAAGTGCGCGGGGCATCACCTTAAGCGCCGAAGCCGCGGATCGCCATGCCTGACCGCTCGGAGTGCATCGACCCGTTCGCCGGGTCGATGCAGCTTCGACCGTCCGCTCATACTGTGGAGGTGGGTCGCGTCCGCGCAGCCACACCGCGTGAGATCCCGCGGGGCTCCATCGGCGGACGGCCAGGGAGGCGCCGCATGGCCGCGCAACCGTCACTCTACGAGGTGCTGGGGGTCGCACCCAGTGCCAGCGCCGAGCAGATCCGTCATGCCTACCGCGCCGCGGCACGGCGTACCCATCCCGATGCCGGCGGCCAGCCCGCGGCCTTCGCCCAGGTCCGGATCGCCTACGACATCCTGGCCGACCCCGACCGCCGCCGCCGCTACGACCTGCGGCTCGCCACCGGACCCCGGGCACCCACCCCCGGCCCCCGGTCCCCCCGTCCCAGACCAGGCGCGCCGGGAACACCAGCGGCACCAGGAGCACCGGGGGGATCGCCGGGAACCGCCGCTTCGGGGACGTCGACCCCGCGGGCGTCCGGGATGGCCGCGCCGCCGGCTGGTGCGCTGTTGGCCGGGGCCGATCCGGTCGTGCGACGGCGCTACCTGATCCTGATGGGAATCGCCCTGACCCTGTTCGTCACCGGGGGCGCGTTCGTCCGTCTGTACTCGGTGCCGGCCGCCATGGCCATGCTGGCGGTGGCCGCGATCATCCCGCCGATCGCCGTCACCGTCGCCGGGCGGCCGCGCCACCGTCCTGACCAGTCAGCCGGCCCGAGGCCGTCCCAGCCGCCACCCCGACGCCGATCCTGACGGCGGGGCGGCCGGCTCCGACTGTGGGGCTGGCCAAGCTGCGGGGCCGGCCAAGGCCAAGCTGCGGGGCTGCGGTCAGGCGGGGAGGCGCACGCGTAGGGAGCCGACGGGCTGGCCGCCGCCCAGGATGGTCGGGGCGCCGAGGACGGCCAGTTGCGCGAGGTCGATGGAGGGGGCACCGGGGGCGTTCGCGGCGGGCAGCGCGCCCAGTCGCCCGAGCGCGGCCAGCGCCACCGGGACGCCCGCCCGGCCCGCACCGTCGGCGATCTTGACCGCCACGGTGTGACCGCTCGCCGTCGCGGCGATCGTGACGCCCTCGGCGCCGTTCTTCGCCAGCAGGCCGGGAACGGCGCGCATCAGGTCGGTGTCGGTGGAGCCGGAACCACCGATGAGCTCGGGGTAGGCCCGCATCGCGTCGATGACTCGGCGTTGTGGCGAGCCGGGCTCGGCGAGAACCATCGTCTGCAGGCCGCGGGCGAGACCGGTGAGGGAGATCGCGAACAGGGGGGCACCGCAGCCATCGACCGTGGCGCCGGCGATCGGCTCCTCGATCAGTTCCTCCACCGTCTCCCGGATGATCCGTTGCAGGGGATGATCCGGATCGGTGTAGTCGTCGATCGACCAGCCCGCGGCCACGCAGCAGGCGATCATCCCGGCGTGTTTGCCGGAGCAGTTCATCAGGATCGGCTCGGCGCCACCCCCGGAACGCAGATGGGCCCGCATCGCAGCCTCCCCCAACGGCAGGTCAGGAGGGCAGCGCAGCGCGTCGACCGGGACCCCGGCCACCGAGAGGATCTCCAGGACCCGCACGAGATGAGGGCCCTGCCCGCTGTGCGAACTCGACACGATGGCCAGCAGGTCATCCGGAATGTCGCGGCTGAGGAACATGCCGTCGAGCCCTGCCCGCAGCATCGCCACCGCTTGAAGTGGCTTGACGGCGGAGCGTGGGAACATCGGCTCATCGGGCTCACCGACACGCAGCGCGACCGAGCCGTCGCGTGCCAGCCCCACCACCGTGCCGTGATGCACGCTCTCGACGAACGGCTCGCCTCCGCGCAGCCCACGCACTATCTCGGCGACCACCCGCGGCCCCACCGGCGGCTCCATAGCCAGCAGGGTACGACGACCGTGCCCGTCGCGCGGGCATCCCGCCAAGCTGTGCCCGGATGGAAACAAAGACGACGATCTCCCCCGCTGATTCGGGCGGTGCGCGGGCATCCGGGCCGCGCGCCCCATACCCTGAGAGCGTGCCTGCCTACGACTACCGCTGCCGGGAGTGCGACACCTCGTTCGAGGTCCGTCGGAGCATGACCGAACCCGCACCGGACGGTGTGCTCTGCCCCGCCGGTCACGCGCAGACGTCCCGCGTCTTCTCCGCCGTCGCGGTCGGCCGTGGCGCGTCGGCGTCCTCGTCGGCCTCCGCCGCCGCGATGGCGGCCGCGCCGTCATCCGGCGGCTCCTGCTGCGGAGGCGGCTGCTGCGGCTGACCAACGCCGCAGCGCCTGGTCACTGGCCGCTGGGAGTGCCGCCGCGCGCTACCCGGCTCCGAGGGCCGACGTCGACCTGACGATCCCGCTGCCCACCGGTCGCCGCCGCCCGATCCTCCGCCAGACGCCGACGCAGGAGCCGTAGCGTCTCGTCCTGCTCTTCCTGCGACAGGCCGGACACCAGCGTCCGTAGCAGGGCATCCGAACCGGGCCACTGCTCGTCATCGCTACGTCCTGGCCTGCCCACGACCTGCTCCTACCCCACATCGCAGCAGGTCACGCCCCTGAGACCCGGCCTTCTCCGAAGCCCGGGAAACCCTGCCCCCTCCCGCGCCGCGGGCGGTCAGCGGCGTCCCAGCGTCCAGCCATCCAGGGCGGTGCGGGCACGCTGAACCAGAACGCGCCGCTGCGGCACGGTGGCCGCGGTCGGCGGACCGAACACGATGACCCATCCCACCGCGAGTGCCCACAGCGCGGCGATCGCCCCGAACGCCAACGCGCCGAAGCCACCCATCAGCGAGAACAACAGCAGCAGCACGGCGCTCACGGCCAGTCCCCAGCTCAGCAGCCGGCGCAGGCTGATCGGCTCCGCCGGCCGCGTGCCCGCCCCGACCTCGGGATACGGCTGAACACGCGTGGTGTCCTCGGCCGCGCGCGCCCTGCCCGACGATCCTCGGTTGCCGGCCGGCGCCGGACGCCCGATCGCGCCGGGAGCCCGTTCGGCGGCGGGGGCGGCCGACTGGGCGGGCCGGCCAGCAGGAGCATTCGGTCGCGGCAGGACGCCGCGACCCGCAGCGGTGCGTGACTGTCGATCCAGCACGGTGTGTCCCATGGCTGGTTCGTGCCCCATCAGTGCCACAGTCATGCAACCAGTTTCATGACCCCGCCCACAGCCTCACCGACGACCCGATAGCGCTGCCGCACAGACACTTCACAGGATGACCTCCGCCGCGGGACGGCTCCGGCGCGGCACCGCACAGGCCACCACCCGGCTCGATTCCCCCGTTCAGGCTCCCAACCGTTCGCTACCCACGGTGAGAGCCAACCGCCCCCCACGCACCACCGCCACCGAAATGATCATTTGGTGTGGCCGTGGGACCCGAACGGGCCATGCGGACGGCCATCGTCGAGCGCGGCCGGGTCACCTCCAATCGGGTGGCCCCGTAGCGTCGACGGCGGCCCATCCGGGCGGCCCGTTCGAGCCGCCATCGATCATGACCTGGGCCATCACGGCCATGCCGCACCCCCCGGACGGGTCACACGATGCCCCCTCTGTCAGACCCCCTCGATCGGGGTATCGGGACATCGTTCGTCCGGAGTTGTCGCCACCTTCCGCATACGTCCGCTCGGCCATTGATGGTTTCGGCGAACGTCACGACAGTGCGCGGGAGTCCGCCTCGATGGCCGGAACACGGGACGGCGGTGGCGTCTGCGCATCCTGGTCGGCGTGCCCGCCATGGGCGATCTCGTATCGGGCAACGGATTTACCGATCACCGGTCTCGCCACATTACGGACGGGTACTCCGCCCGCCGTCGAACCACGTTCGGATCCGGCATGTGCGTGACCGTGCAGGGCGAGGTCCGCGCCAGCGGCATCGATGACCTCGGCGAGATGGTAGCTCCCCAGAAAGGGATAGATCTCCGCCCGCTCCCCGATCAACGTGTCCGGGATCGGGGCGTAATGGGTCAATGCCACCCGGATATCGCAGGTCAGGTCTCCGAAGGCTGTCCCCAGGCCTGCTGCCACCTCTCTGCTGTGGCGCACAAAGGCCTTCATCAACGGCTCGCCGAACTCCGAGCAGCTGGCGCCGGCGAACCCGCCACCGAATCCCTTGACACCGGCGACCCCGAGGCGGGTGCCGGCGATATCGAGAACGGTGCCGGCGCCTTCAAGCACGATCACGCCGGCATCGACGAGAATGCGGGTGATCTCCTCCTCGGCGTCGTCGTGGTAGTCGTGATTGCCCAGTACGGCGACCACGGGGAGCTCCGCCGCCGCGACCTCCGCGGCCACCACCCTGGCCTCGGCGACCCGGCCGTGCTGGGTCAGGTCGCCGGCCAGCAGCAGCACATCGGCCTGTCCCGCCAGCTCACGCACCACCGGCGCGAAGGTCCCACCGCTGTCCGTACCAAGATGAATGTCGCCGACGGCGGCGATCCGAATCATGAGATGATCTCCGCGGTCTCGGCGTCGGTCGCGTCCTGCCCCGTGCCCGCACCCGAGGGGGTGGCCTGGGTTCGGCTGTCGGTCACGGTGACCTCGTTGCGCACCGGGCGGCCCGCGGCCGCCTCGCGCAGCACCTCGGTGACCGCGCGGCGGCGAGTTTCGGTGGCGACCTCGCCGGCCACCAGAACCGCCCCTTCCCGGACGGACACCTCAAGCCCGAGTTCCGCGACCCGGGGATCCTCGGCGAGCAGTTCGTGGAGCTCGCCGGCCAGGTACTCGTCGGCGTCGTCCACGTGTGCTGCGGCGACAACGGACGTCGGCGACCCCAGGCCATCCCGCCGTCCCAGGCCATCCCGCCGTCCCAGACTGTCCCGCCGCCCCAGACTGTCCCGCCGCCCCAGGCCGTCCCGCGACCCCAAGCCGTCCCGCCGCCCCAGCCCGTCCCGCCGTCCCGAGGTGGCTGGCCGGCTCGAGGTGGCCGACTGGTCCGGCTGGGTGGGGTGCTCCGTGCGCACCGACCACAACGGCGATCTCCCGGGGGGCGCCGCGGTATTGCCGGTGGTGTCCGCGGGAATGAGGTTGAGGCGGGTGGCCACAAGCAGGGCGGCCTCCGCGAACGGGGAGGCCGCGGTGGATCGGCGTACCTGGTCCCAGTCGACCTGTTCACGCATCGCCCGGATCATTGGAAGTACCCGGGCAAGGTCGCAGTAGCGCTCCTCGAGCGCGAGCAGGGTCATCTCGAACCAGTCCGTGGCATCCAGGACGGGCATACGCACCGAGTCGACCGACATCTCCCGGGAGCGTTCCAGCATCGCGGTGGTGACCGCGCGACCGACCGGATGATGGATCAGATCGACGAGCACCTCTCCGTCGAACACCTTGGTCAGCCAGTCCTCCGGCGGATCCACCGAACGAAGTCCCGAAGCGGCCAGTACCTCGACCGCTCGCGGGACATCTTCTTCCCGCAGCATGAAATCGACATCGTGAACCGGTTCGGGCCCGCCGCGCGCCCAACACGCGTAGCTCCCACCAAGGGCGAACGGGATGTTCGCCTCCTTGAGGGTCACAGCAACCCGTTTCAGACTCTCTCGCAGACCTCTGGGCGCATCCTCCATACGGCAGCCACTACCCGCATCCGCGTGACGATGCACCTCGATCACTCGGACCGGTGTGGGCCCACGTGGGCCAGTGGCGGCGGGGGCGCACGGTCGCCCGCGCGACATCCCCGAATGGCTACCCCGAAGCGGTGACGAGCGTACTACGCAGACACGCGGATGTCCGGTTATCCGTAGTTATAATTTCACCACCCGCCACGACGCATACGACGTCGGCGCCGATGCGCCACTGATTCTGACAGCATGGCGACAACGAGCGTCGACATGAGCGATGATGACCTTTGCGGCGAACTCGTCGGCCGCCCACTTCGACACCGGATTGGAAGCGAACCCTGAACGCGCGCACACGATCCGACCAGTTGCCCAGGGGTGTCGCCGATGACACCAGCGCGCTGGAACATTCCGGCGAGCGCCTACCCGGGCAACGCGCCACCGAGCCGGCCACCGTGCCCTCGCAGCCGGCCGAGCCACCCAGCACCAGCGGCGTGGTGGACATGTCCTGCCATCCGGGCCAGTTGGCCCGACGGCTGCAGCAGGTGACCTACCAGCTGTGGACGACGACCGTCTCCACCGAGACGACGCCGCCGCAGTTCGTGGTGCTCAACAGCCTGCTCGCCGATCCCGACATCGATCAGCGCACGCTCGGGGAACGGGCGTCGCTCGACCGCTCCACGGTCGCCGATGTGGTGGCACGGCTTGTCCAGCGAGGTCTCATCCGCCGGGTTCGCGACCCACGAGACGGTCGGCGCAACGTCCTTCGGCTGACCAAGCGTGGGGAGTCGACCCACGGGCAGGTGGCCGATCGCATCGACCAGATGAACGACAAGCTTCTCGCACCCCTGTCCGAGGAGGAGCAGGGTGCCCTGTTGTCCATGCTGACGCGAATCGTCGATCAGGACGGCCCGCGCTGACGCACGCCCGCGCTGGCACCGGTACCACCCATCAGCGATGTCTGGTGCGGCCCGGACACCAGGACGGTCCGGCCCACACCGCGACGATGGCACGGCCGAGTCAGCGCGGCGCGGCGGCGTCCCCGTCGGACGAACGAGATCGACGCTGATTTCACCGTCAGCGAACGGACGACCATAGATCACAATCATTGCAATTAGCGTGTCTTCTCTGTGAACCCGCTACTGTCGGCGCTGCGACATCGGCACGCCGGCCGCCGCCACGATCCGCTGGGGCCCGGTTCGAGGAGGACACGTGACATCGCCTGACACCGCGGCCCTGGTACTCCGGATCATCGTGGGCCTCACCCTGATCGCGCACGGCTACAACCACATCTTCGGCGGCGGTGGGATCAAGGGCACCGCGGGCTGGTTCCAGAGCATGGGCCTTCGTCCCGGGATCGTGCACGCGTGGATGTCCGGGCTGGTCGAGCTCGCCGCCGGCGCCGGACTGATCGTCGGCTTCCTCACCCCGTTCGCCGCGGGCGCCATCATCGGCACCATGGTCGTCGCCGGGATCACCGCGCACCGCACCAACGGCTTCTTCATCTTCCGTCCCGGGCAGGGCTACGAGTACGTCCTGTTCATCGCGGTCGTCTGCGCTGCGATCGGCATCCTCGGCCCAGGCAAGGCCTCGCTCGACCACGCCATCGACATCGAGCTCGACGGCTGGGTCGGCGCCGCGATCACCCTCATCCTCGGCGTCGGCGGTGCCGCCCTGCTGCTGGCGACCGCCTGGCGCCCCGAGCGCAAGCCGGCCGACGCCACCAAGGCCTGACCGACCCTCGCGGCACCAGCCGAGGGTGGCTGGGGTGAAGATGGTGGCATGGAGCTGTCCGTCATCGACAATCCCGAACGGCACCGGTACGAGGCGCGGACGTCCGACGGTCAGGTCGCCGGATTCGTGCAGTACCAGCGCCGCGGGGACCGGATCACCCTCGTGCACACCGAGGTCGCGGCGGAGTTCGAGGGCAAGGGGGTGGGCTCCGCCCTGGCCGCCGGTTCCCTCGATGATGTGCGCGCCCAGGGGCTGAGCGTGGTGCCGCAGTGCCCTTACATCCGCCGGTACATCGACCGTCACCCCTCGTACGCGGATCTGGTGGCCGTGGAGCCCTAGCGCACCGGTGGCCGGGCGGCAGTCCGTTGGTCGGCGAGAACACCGCTGGTCAGCGAGAACACCGCCGCGACGACAGCTGAAACGGAAGAACAACGGCTGACCCCGGCATGCGCATATTCGCTGTCCCGCGATCCGGCGCTGGCACCGTGGAAGAGTCGTCAGCCGACGAGGTGGCGGCGAGATCTCACGGTGGGTGCACCGTCCCGTCCTGACACACACCGTCGCGACGGGGCGGTGGCGTAGCCCGGAGGAAGGATTTCGTGTGTCCGGCGCCCGGCACAGGTCGCGAGGCCGCTCTGCCGCACCCGGCGATCCGGCCACGCGACAGCATCCTCAGACCGCCATCGATTTTCAGACCGCCACCGATTTTCAGACCACCATCGGCGTACAGCCGACGCCGGAACCCAAGGCGCCGTTCAGCGTACAGGCCGCATCGGAACCCGGGCCACTGTTCGGCGCGCAGCCCACGCCGGAACCCAGAGGCATCTTCGGTGTTCGGACCGCGTTCGGTGAGCCCGCTCCGCTTGGCGATCAGGATGCGGTGCGGCGGCAGGGGCCGCCGTCACGACGGCGGCGTGCGGCGGTCAACGGTCTGCTGATCCTGGTGCCGACGGCGCTGCTGATCACTGGTGCCACCTTCGCCGTGGCGTCCATCCTCGGCGGTAGTGATCCTTCTACCTGCGCGGACGGCACTCCACGCACCGACCTGACGATCACCACCGCACCCTCGCTGGCCGTGCCGGTGCGCGCTCTGGCCGCCGCCTACGAGCGGGCCCACGGTGATCAGAACGGTCCCTGCCCGACCATCCGCGTGCAGGCGGCGCCCTCCGACCGGACCCTGGACGCGGTGGCCCGCGCCAGTCCGTCCGCGGCGAGCATCCCGGACGTGTGGATTCCCGAGTCCAGTGACTGGCTGGCGCTCGGGCAGGAGTCGGCCTCGGCCGCGCCGAAACTCCCGCTGCGGGCGACGACGATCGCCGCGTCCCCGGTGGTGATCGCGATGCCCCGCGAGATGGCGCAGCATCTGGGCTGGCCGGAACACCACCTGACCTGGGCGGAACTCGCCGCCGACGCGGGCGTCCCGGGGTTCTGGGCGACGCGGGGCCAGCCGGCCTGGGGCGACTTCCGCTTCGACATGGCGAACCCGGACTCGTCCGCGGCGGGACTGCGGGCGGTGATCGGTATCGTCAGCGCGGCCCGCGGCATCGCCCCGGCGGACATGTCCACCGGCACCTTCGACCAGGACCGGACCGCGCAGGCCACGACCGTCCGCCTCGAACGCCTGGCGACCTGGCTGCCGACGTACGACAGCCTGCTGTTCGACGCCGAGCGCACCACCTCCGTTCCCGGCGGTGGACGGCCCCCGTCCGCCTTCCCCGCACTCGAATCGGACGTGATCGCCTACAACCGGAGCCTGACCGCTTCCACGAACCGGGCGAGCCGCGGCAGCACCCTCGTCGCCCAGTACCCCTCCGACGGGACGTTCACCGCGAGCGTCCCGTACATCGTGCTGACCCACACGTCCGAGACGGATGCCAAACGCACGGTCGCCGCGTCCTTCCTCGACTACCTCGGCACCGACACCGGACGCCAGGCCCTCTCGGACGCCGGCCTGCGCACCCCCGCCGAACTCGCCGGCCGCGACGACCCGGCCGGCCTCGCCGACAAGCTCACGATCACCGATGGGATCCGCACCACCGCGCCCAAGGTCGCCGGCGTCGACGCCTCCGACAGCGTGCTGGGCACCGCCCGCCGGTTCTTCCGGCACGCCCGGCAGCGCGGCGCCACGATCGCCGTCCTCGACACCTCCGCCTCGATGCGTCTGCCGCTCACCGACCAGCCCCGCCGGACCCGCCTTCAGGCCGCGTCCGACACCGCCGTGGCCGGCCTCCAGGTGATCGGCCCGACCAGCGACCTCGAGATCTGGCAGTCCGCCGGTGCCCTGCCCGAGGGCCATCGGGTCCTCTCGCCGATGGCGAGTCTTGCCGCCCCCGCCTCGACCGGAGCGGGTACGCACCTCGACGAGCTGACCTCCCTCGCCCGGTCACTACGCACCGGTGGCGCCACCACCCTTTACTCGACGGTCCTCGCCGCCGTCCACGACCGCCAGCGGCACTTCACCCCGGGCCGACTCAACGAGGTCATCGTGATCACCGACGGCATCCTCGACGACCCCACCGGCGGCCCGGTCGGCTCCGGCGGTGGGGGCCGGGACGCTTCCGACACCCTGGCCTCGGGCGAGCCGACCCTCGATCAGACCGTCGAGCAGCTGCACGCCGGCTACGACGCGGCACACCCCGTCCGCCTGGTCATCATCGGCTGCGATCCGGCGGCCAACGCCACCGCTCTGCAACGTCTGGCCGCCGCGACCGGCGGACGGGCCTATGTCGCACCCGACGCCACCGCCCTGTTCGGCATCTACGCCGACACCCTCACCACCGCCCGCTGACCAGCCCCGCCCGGCCACGCGTCATGACCTGGCCGGGCGTCACCCGGCGGTCTCTCGCCGGCCGGCCGTGGGTCAGACTCCGGCCGCTCGTCGTCGGCCGGCGCGGGTGCGTAGCGGGTCGGGGCTGGCCGCGTCGGGGAACCGGCGCAGGTACTCCTGCTCAAGCTCGAGCATGCGCGCGGTGTGGGTCTCGAACGCGTCCTCGCTGCCGGTGAGGAATGCGTCATGGCGGGTTCGGTGCAGATGCTGCAGCTCGCGTGTCAGGTCGCCGTCGGCGAGTGCGGGAGCCGGGATGCCTTCGGGTCGATGCGTCATTTCTTCGGTGTACCCGCCGTCGGTTTGATGTAGCTCACCAGAACCGGCGCCCACCCAAAGACCACACCTATGGCCTCACCCGGCCGACCCACCCGGCCCAGGCCAGGCCATCCGCGAGCGCCAAGCCGTCCGGCATGGATCGAGGGAGATGCCCGGTCGCGGTTGCCCGCCCTACAGGGCGAGGACGGGAACCGGGACGGGGCCAGGGCCGGGCGGGATCGGATCGGGGCCGGGACCAGGCGGGACGGGGTCGGGGTCAGGGGCGGGGGGAACCGGGTCGGGTCCCGGACCGGGGGGAACGGGATCGGTTCCGGGGCCGGGCGGGACCGGATCGGGCACGGGAACCGGCGGCACCGGATCGGGTGTGCCGGGGCCGGGGCCGGGCGGCGGAAGGACGTCGGTGGTGTCTGCGATGGTGGTCATGATGTGGCCGTGCCCACCGGTCGACGGCGGCACACCGCCATGTCCTCGAAGGCCACATCCAACGTGTGCGGTTCGGTGGTGCGGGGGTCGGCCAGGATCGTGGCCGGACCCGTCCCTCGAGGGTGCTGGGCCTGGCCGCGAGGAGCGGGAAATGGAATGAATCGGTTGCGGGGGGTGGCAGAGATCGGGGTGGCTCACTACCGTTGCGAGCTATGACCGGGTTGGTCGTGTCGGCGGGACCGTCCCGAATGGTCGTGGTACGCACCGAGCAGCGCCTGGCGCGGATGGTGGGATACGCGCGGGCGGCCTGCGCGTCGTTCGTGCTCATACCGCTTTTCGGCTGGTCGGATCTGCGCCATGCCTCGATCGCCGTGGTGATCGCGGTGGCGGCGCTCGCGGAGGCGGCCTGGTTCGCCTGGCGGGCCTGGCACCGGGTGGGGCGGTTGTCGCAGCGGCTGGTGCTGGCGGACGTCGCGTTCTGCGTGGCGCTGATGGCCGTCGGCTCGCGGGCGGCCTGGCCGCACGAGCGCAACAGGATCATGACGGAGCTGGTCCCGTTCAGCCTGGTGTCGTCCGCGGGGGTGGGTATCGCGGTCGGGCTCGGGTCCGCCGGGGTGCTCCTGGTGGTGGCGCTGATGGCGACCTGGAGCATCGCCGTCCTGCCGGACGTCACCCTCAAACTCGGCTCCGACCTGCTCGGCTTCGCCCTGTGGTACGTCGTCGCGATCCTCATCGCCGGTGAACTGCGCCGGCTGTCGACGGCCACCGCGGACGCCCAGGACGACGCGGCCGCCGCCTCGGCCCGGGCCGCCCAGCAGGAGCTGGAGGCCGAGAGCGCGTTCCAGCGCGAGATCACCCACCGGGAGGTCCACGACTACCTGCTGCCGATCGTCGACCATGTGGCCGGCGGCGGTGCGCTGTCGGCGGCGCTGGTCCGCGAGGCGCGCCGCGGTTCGGCACGCGCCCGCCGCCTCATCATGGATCCGCGTGGCCTCGAACCCCGCGTTCCGCACGACGGCCACACCCCCACCCCGGCCCTGGCCCATCCGAGCGCGGCCGTGGGAACAGCCACACCGGCGGGTTCGGTGCCGGTGCTCGATGGCGAGACGAGTACTGAGGCGATGATGTCGGCGGTCGTCGACACCTTCACCGACGAGGGTCTGGCGCTCGTCCCGTTCCTCGGGGTCACCGGCGAGCCGCCCGAGCCCGTCCGCGAGGCGCTGGTGGCCGCGACACGCGAGGCCCTGCGTAACGTGCTGCGGCACGCCGGCCCGGTGGACGAGGTCAGCCTGTTCGTCGAAGGCGATGCCGAGACGATGCTCGTCGTCGTCCGCGACCGCGGTGTCGGCTTCGACCAGGCGACGGTGCGCCCCGGTGGGGGACTCGCCGGCAGCTACCGCGCGCTCGAACGGCACGGTGGGCATGTCACCGTGACAGCCCGCCCCGGCCGCGGCGTCAAGGTCACGATGCGCTGGCCGGCCCACGCCGACGACCACCCCACACCGAGCACGTCGACCACACCGAGCACACTGACCGCACCTGACGTGCTGATCCCACCGCCCGCATCGGACGGGGAGCTCCCTTGACCCTGAGCAGCCAGGATGGTCGCGGCCGTGGCGAGGCCGGCCGGCCGGTGTCCGTGGCCATCGTCGAGGACCATCCGATCACCACCGAGTCGTTGGCCGCTCGGTTCGCCGGCGCCGGTTTCTCGGTGCTCGCGCCCGCCCCGCGTCTCGAGGACCTCGACGTCGCCGCCACCCCGGACGTCGTCGTCTGCGACCTGCATCTGCCCGGCCTGTCCGGTGCGGCCGCGGTCGCGGAGCTGCATCGACGCGGCCTGCTGGTGTTGGCGACCTCCGGCGTCGCCACCCCGGACGAGGTGCTCGAGGCGATCGCCGCGCGCGCCCACGGCTTCGTCGACAAGGCCGCGCCGTCCCACCAGTTCGTGCCGGCGGTCATCGCCATCGCGGCCGGCGGCCACCACATCTCCACCCGACTCGCCGGCTTCCTGCTGGACGACGCACAACGCCGACCGCTGTCCCGGGACGAGATCGACAGCACCGAACGCGATCTTCTGCGTGGTCTCGCCCAGGGGGACCTGATGGACGAGCTGTGCGCCGAGTGGGATCTCTCGCCGCCCGCCGCCCGCCGTCATCTCGACCGCATCTTCGACGCCGCCCGCCGCCGCCGCCGACTGCACCGGCCGTCCCCCCGCGAGGCCGAGGTGATGATCCTCATCGGCTGTCGCGGGCTGACCTACCGGGAGGCCGCCCGGGAGATGAAGATCCGCGAGAGTGTCGTCGCCGACTACCTGCGCACGGTGCGGACGAAATACCTCGCCAGTCATCCGGAGGCCCCGCCGTCCATCGCGCCGAGCAACGCCGCCGGCCAGTGGGCCCGCGAACTCGGCTTCCACTGACCTTTCGCACCCACCCGCGGCCCACCCCCGTCCGTCCGGCCCCCTTACTTCTGCGGGATTGCGGACGGGCATCGCGGCCCACACCCTCGTCACAATGGGAACCGGGGGGCGGGGAAAGGGCAGTCGCAGCAGGTCCGACCGGCGGCTCGCCGCCTTCTTCGCCTCGTTCCTGAGCACCGCCGCGCTGCCCGCGAACATGACCCGCATCCGCGCCCCCGACCTGACAGCCGCCGGCCCGGCCCCGGGGGCTCAACCCGGTAGCGGCATCGCGGGCGCCCGGAGCTACGGCCACGCCATCTGGCTTGGGCCACCAGATGCCCGCCTCTACCGCGTCGACGACGAACGTTGGCTGCTGGCCTCCGTCACACTCGCCGCCAGGCTGGCCGCCGCCCTCCCCCGTTCCCTGGACGTCGCGCCCGCCTCCGCGGACCCGTCCCACCGTTCGCCCGACCTCCTCGCCGGTGGCCTGGCCTCGGGCGTCACGCGTGTCTTCCACCGTGGCATGGCCGTCGCGCGACTACGCCTCTCCCCCGGGGAGGACGCCACGTTGCCCGCCGATCTCGTGGCCGAACTCGGCCACCTGGTCGCAGGCCAGCTCGAACTCCTCGCCCGGACGGCCGACGCCCTGCGCCCGCCCCCCTGGCATCCCACCCGCTGGCGCCATCCCCATCAGCTCGCGTGGATCTTCGACCGTCCCCGGCCACGTGGCCGTCAGGCCGCACCCGGCGCCCGCGATTTCCCCCGATGAATGGGGGATAGCGTCCGGCGGTGCGGGGCGACAGGATGAAACCAAGGGATCACACCGGTGCGGCGGTGATCGGGCTGCCTCGTCGGGGGAAACGTGGGGCGGCTCGGAGTCGTACGGGGGCGCACCTGTGTGGTTCCTTGGGCCGCCGGTCTCACGGGGGAGAGTTACGGGGGAGACCGGCGGCCCGCCCACACTCGGCACTCGACGGCGATGGTGCCAGCGATCCTGGATGGACGTTCGGGACGACCGGCCCGGCCCGGCCGGGATCGAGGGTCCCGAGGGGCGGCCGGTGTTGACGGTTGCTCACCAGCGGCGACCGGTGTCGAACGAAGCGTCCCGTTGTCGGCGAGTTTGGTGAGGGTGCCGACGTCGTGTCGGTGGTCGCCGCTACGATCTGCCCACCGGAAAACGTGGACAGGGGGTGCCGTGGGCGAGCCGATCCTCGCGATCGACTACGGCACCTGCAGTGCCAGGGCCGCGCTGGCCATCGAGGGGCGCATCGAGTTGGTGCGTGAGCCGGCCAGCGGGTCGGCGAACTGGCCGGCGTCGGTCTTCGCCGACGGGGGAAATCTGATCGTCGGCACCCTCGCCGAGCGACGCAAACGGATCTGGCCGGCCGCCTACCGCGGTGAGATCAAACGCGATCTGGCGCGGGATGTCGCGGTCGGGCTGGATGGGCGCGGGTATCCGCCGCGCGCCCTGGTCACAGCGGTCATCAGCACGCTGAAGGCCGAGGCGGAGCTCCAGCTCAACGGCGGTGGTAGCAGCGGTGGCGGTAGTAACGGTGCTGGCGGGGCGGGTGCCGGGGGCGGCGGCGGAGAGCGGCTGACCAGGGCGGTCGTCACCGTACCGGCCAGTTACGATCCGTCCGGGCCACTGCGGCGGATCATGATCGCGGCAGCGGAGGCGGCGGGGTTCGTCGACGTCGACCTGCTGGCCGAACCGTTGGCGGCGGCCTGGTCGCCGCTGGATGGCACCCAGCCCGAGCCGGGCACGCTGATGCTCGTCTACGACCTTGGCGGTGGCACGTTCGAAGGCGCGTTGATCGAGGTCGGTGCCGACGGTCGGCACGAGATGCTCAGTCATTCCGCGCTGCACGACTGCGGCGGGCGTGATCTCGACCAGATCCTGTTCGACGAGATCCTCGGCCTGTACGGCCCGGGGCTCGAGCCGCTGCTGAACCCGCCGGGCAGCGGCGAGATGTACCAGACGACGGCCAGCCGCACCCGCCACGAGCTGCTCGACTTCGCCCGCGCGGTCAAGCACCAGCTCAGCGACATCGCCTCGGTCGAGGATGTGTTCAGCCCGGCGGGCCTGCTGGTCAGCATGCGCCGCGATCGGTTCACCCAGCTCGCCTCGCCGACACTCGCCCGCACCATGGCCTGCTGCCAGCATCTGCTGGAGGCCGGCGGGTACGGGCCGGAGAAGCTCGGCGGGGTGCTGTCGGTGGGCGGCAGCGCGCATATCCCGGTGGTCACCGACATTCTCACCGGGCGGCTCGGGGTCGGCACCGCGTGGCCGACCACCCAGATCTACACCCCGGTCGATCCGGAACTCGCCGTGGTGCTCGGCGCGGCGGCGTGGGCGTCGTCGGTGTCGACCCGGCGGACCACGGCGGCGCGGCCGAACCCGGTGCTCGTCCCGGCCCGGTGGGATATCCCCGGTGCCCGGGCGACGATGGTGCGCTGGCTGGTCGAACCCGGCGAGCGCTACGACGCCGGCGCCGTGCTCGCCCGGGTCCGGCTGACCGACGGTTCCCTGTTCGACCTGGCGATGGACGCCCCCGGCAGCCTCCTGCACACCCATGCCGAACCCGGCACGCCGGTGCGCGACGCCGACTGGCTGGCCACCACGCTCCCGTCCGGCCCGGCCCCGCTGCTCGGTGCCACCGGCGCCGGTGGCGGGGCGGATCTGCGCGGTTTCGAACGCAGCACCCGTCCGTCCCATCAGGTGGAGGTCACCGCCCGTGCGACGCTGAAGGGCCACGAGCGCGACGTCACCTCGGCCGCGTTCTCCCCCGACGGCCACTGGCTCGCCACCACCAGCAAGGACGGCACCCGGCTGTGGGATGTCGCCACCGGCCGCACCGCCCTCACGCTCAGCGGTCGCAAGAGCATCCTCATCCACGACTGCGCCTTCTCCCCCGACGGCCGACTACTCGCCACCACCGGCAGTGACAAGACCGCCCGCGTGTGGGATGTCGCCACCGGCCGCCAGGCGGTGACACTGACCGGCCACCGCGGCCCCGTCTACGGCTGCGCGTTCTCCCCCGACGGCAGCCTCGTCGCGACCACCGGCACCGACCGCACCGTCCGGCTGTGGGGGGCGGTGTCCGGCAAGAACATCGCCACCCTCGACGGTCACCGCGGCACCGTCTACGGCTGCGCGTTCTCCCCCGACGGGCGCCTGCTGGTCAGCGCCGGCGCCGAATCCACCCTGCTGTGGGACGTCTCCGTCGGCGAGATCATCATGAGCCTGCCCGGCCACACCAACTTCACCGGTGGCTGCGCCTTCTCCCCCGACGGCGCCCTGCTCGCGACCGCCGGCAACGAGGGCACCCGGCTGACCGACACGTCCAACGGCTCCACCGTCGCCACCCTGCCCGGCTCGGCGCAGAGCTGCGCCTTCTCCCCCGACGGCAAGCTGCTGGCCACCGCCAGCACCGACGACACCGCCCTGTTGTGGGATGTCGCCACCGGCGCCGCGGTCGCCACCCTCGCCGGCCACTCCAGCACCGTCATAAGCTGCGCCTTCGCGCCGTTCGGTCTGCTGCTCGCCACCACCAGCACCGACATGACCGCCCGCCTGTGGGACATCATCTACCGTCCCTGACAGCCAGGCGGCCAGGCCGGTCACCGCGGCTCAGCGCGACACGCCCGCTCAGCGTGGGAGTTCGCGGGCGAACAGCGCGGTGATCCTCTGCCAGTGCAGCTCGGCGGCGGCCGGGTCGTAGGGGGCGGTGTGGTCGGGGACGGCGAACCCGTGGGCGGCGTCGTAACGATCGAGCTCGTAGCGGACACCGGCCTTGTCCAGCGCCGTGGTCAGCAGCTCCTGCTGCTCGAGGGTGCAGTGCGGGTCGTCGGTGGCGACAGCGAAGTAGAGCGCCCCCTGGATCTGGTCGGCGTTGAGATGAGGGCTGTTCGGCGCGTCGGTGGCGATGCTCCCACCGTGGATCGACGCGGCGACCGCGACCCGCTGCGGCACCGCCCCGGCGAGGGTGAACGCCAGGTTGCCGCCCCGGCAGTACCCCACCGCGCCAACTCGGTCCGCCCGCACATCACCGCGCGCGGCCAGGGCGTCGAGCAGCAGCGCGGTGTCCCGCGCGACCAGCGCGCCATCGGCTCCCGCCAGCGCGGCCATGATCCGCGTCCGCGCGTCCGGGTCGGCGAACGTGCTGTTCAGATCGAACGAGACCTTGCCCTGCCGGTAGTAGTAGTTCACCACCGCCACCGCGTATCCCTCGTCGGCCAGCCGCTGGGCCATCTGGTGCATGGTGTCCCGGACCCCACCCGCGTCCGGGTAGAAGACCACCACCGGCAGCGGGGACGCGCTGGCCGCCGCGCCGTCCGGGGTGTGCAGGTAGGCGTCCAGCACGCCGTCGGGGGTCTGGACGTCAAGCTCGGTGACTGGCACGTTGCTTACCTCTCGCTGCTGTGTCCCACGACGTGCGGCGGGACGTTATGGACGGGAGCACGTGTCCCCCGTCGTCCGCCATCGCCCCGGTAGTACCGCCAGGGACGGCGGCGACACTTGACAGCGCAAGTATCTCGCATGCTCGGACCACACGCGTTGACGCC
Organism: Frankia umida; assembly: GCF_023242945.1. NCBI lineage: Bacteria > Bacillati > Actinomycetota > Actinomycetes > Frankiales > Frankiaceae > Frankia > Frankia umida. The sequence continues at coordinate 239,225 of NZ_JALKFT010000005.1, read as the reverse complement.
CCGCGGCGCAGGAAGCGCGGCGGGGCGTCGGTGTCTGTGCGTGCCTGTACGTGTCTGTGCGTGCCTCGGCGTCGACCATCCGCGATCAGGTGTTCGATGCTCGGGGATGGCTACGCGGCGGCGGCGCCCTCCGTCGCGCTGTCGTCCTCCGCACCCGGGGGCGGGCATGCGAGGCCGAAGTCGTCGAGGACCGCCGTCGGCGCGACACCACAGCCGACCTCGTAGGTTCCGAGCTGGACGAGCTGCCAGCCACCGGAGGTGCGGTGCAGGACACCCTCCGCACGGTCGTAGTCCTGGACGGTCGGATGTAGTTCGGTGTAGGCCCACGTCGGGTCGCTGGCGGCGAGGAGCGTGCCGGTCACCTCGTAGTCAGCCGCGGGGACGGCCGAGGTGTACTCGCTGCTCTTCACCGCCTGGGCGATGGCGGACGCATCCGTCGACGACGGCGCGAGCGTGTCCGCCGCGCGCACGGAGCTCGCGACGATCGCACCGGACTTGACCAGCCCGGACGGACGCGCAGCCGCACCGGTGGTGGAGCCGGTACAGGCGAAGGCCGTGCCGACAGTGACGATCCCCGCGGTGACGAAGGTGGCCGTGGGCAGCACGATCCGGCGCGCCGCGCGACGGCGCGCTCGGTGGCGGGCGGACTGAGGACGACGACGTCGAACCATGCGTTGCACGTACCCATTTTGGCCGGATGAACCCTCACTTGGGGGGCAGTTTGGTGGTCACCCTCGCGACAGATCACACCGTGATCCTGGGCAGTTCGTCCTGTGACCCAGGTAGCGCCTGGTCCAACCCATGGTCACCCGTCCGCGACGAGATCAACACATCCCGTACCAATCCGCGGCCTCTGGCCCGCTAGGACCCCACCACCAGGCCCAGAGCCACCAGGACGATGGTCATGAAGAGCCAGGCAACTTCCGAGGGACGCGGGGTCCGGGAGACCCAAGGCCGCGCCCACACGGCGACCCGCACCCTCACCACCTACCCATCAGCCGCTGGTTCCGGACCCGGGATCGGCTTCTTGCGGATCTAGGGTCCAGCGCAGCCAAGGGCGAAGTGTGGTCGCTGGCCGGTGATGGCCAGGCTGAGCGAGTACGGTTCGGGGCACCGCACCTGGCGCCGATATTCTGCTGAGGCCCGGCGAAGGCCGCACCGCGGCCCACACCCAAAAACTAGCTGTGATCCCAGCCTGGCAACGCGTCAGACTTCCAGATAACAGTAACATTAACAGTCGCGCATAGATCAAGAAGATCTCGCCGGGGTCGCGCTGGAAGCAGGACATTCAACCGCGGAGATGGATCTATAAACCGCCGATAGTCAAGGAGCTGCCCGATCGCCAGGCGGATCGAATTTCGATGCACATCACTCTTCGCTTCCACCAGATCGCCGGTGGTCTCGTCATAGAGATCCGTCTGCAGCGAACCCGACTCCCCGACTGGAAGGATGCTGTTGCGACTGACATCATGGCCAAGAGATCTCAGGTAGGCGGCGTACTGTTCAACGAGCTTACCTTCCTTTCGCCGCACAACGACTGACGCCGGCGCACCACTCATCGTGTAGCTTTCGGTCTTGACTTTCTCGAGCGGTATCGAGACTACGCGACTCGAAGTGGCGACACCGTAGGCAGCAGCTGTCTCGGCATCCTCGACCTCGCCATCAGGCCTGAGGCGAAAGACGATGACCGAGCGTTCGGGGCCGTCGGCCGTGGCGGGTGCTCGACTGGGGTACCAGGGCTCTACCTCGTCGACACAAAATCTTCCCGCATATTGGACTTTCGCGCGCGCGAGGACGCGGAAGAGACGCAGCGGCCGTTTCGATTTCCTATGCTGCAACAGCCGCTCATTATCACCAGGCATGATCTGATCTATTTTTTGACCAGTTCCCGTGTAGTGAAAAAGGCCGTCGTCGCTCCAGCCATCAAAGTACCCATGCTTTTCTCGCGCGGCGGGATCTGCAAAGAGCAGGATATTTGAAGTCTGCCTCGAGTGCGATATCCCCGACTGACGACTTCCACCATACCTGTCGTGTACTTCCGCCCGGCGCAAGACTTCCCCTACCTCAATATCCCAATCCTCGTCCGCATTCGACACATTCGGCGCGAGAGATGAGGTCGGCGTGGGTGTGCTGTCATCGATCAGTGCGCGTAGCTGGGAGACGAAAAGGGCCCGAACCCCCTCGTCCCGCAGGAGGCTGAATGCCTCGACCGAAAGCCCAAACTCGGGATCCTCTTCCTCCAGCCAGCTACGCACTGATGACCCGAGCGACACCGGCACCACAGAGTCGGCCCGGATCTCCCAGAGTGGAGAATCGCGCAGCGCGACCACAGCGTTCTCTGGAGCTGCACGATGACCTAGCGCCTCGGCCCGGGTGGCGAACCTGGCCTCCAGCGTCTCGTGCATCTGCGACCACCGGAAGAGGCGGATGCCCACGGCTACCTGCTCGACCGCCCACAGCAACGTCAGCGACTGCTGCGGCGGTGGCCGTCCATGATCAGATTGCCGCCGAAGCAGGGCCAATGCCTCCAAAGCATCATCTAGTTGCACTAGGCGACAATATGGCCGGCCAGTGATCAAAGCAGCACGATCTGAGACAACGTCGAGCCCACAACCCTGCCGTCCGCCGCGTGGGGCACTCACAGGAAGTTCACAGCGAGGACTCAGCTGACGGCTAGGGATCTGGGAGAGGCTGTCCTCATGCAACCGGTGCGGGTACTCGTGGTGGACGACGAGACGACACTGGCGGAGCTGCTGTCGATGGCGCTGCGCTATGAGGGCTGGGAAGTGCGCAGCGCTGGGGACGGGCGGACCGCCCTGCGACTGGCACGCGAGTTCCGGCCCGACGCGGTCGTGCTCGACATCATGCTGCCGGACATGGACGGGCTGGAGGTGCTGCGGCGGCTACGGGCGGAGAGTCCGGACGTGCCCGTCCTGTTCCTCACCGCTCGCGATGCCGTCGAGGATCGGGTTGCGGGGCTGACCGCGGGTGGCGACGACTACGTCACGAAGCCGTTCAGCCTTGAGGAACTGGTCGCGCGGCTGCGGGGACTGATGCGGCGGGCGGCGCGCAACACCGAGGCCGCGCAGGGTGCCCGGCTGGTCGTCGGCGACCTCACCATGGACGAGGAGAGCCGCGAGGTGGAGCGTGGAGGGGTGCCCGTCCATCTGACCGCCACCGAGTTCGAGCTGCTCCGCTTCTTCATGCGCAACCCACGTCGGGTACTGAGCAAGGCGCAGATCCTCGATCGGGTGTGGAACTACGACTTCGGCGGTCAGGCCAACGTGGTCGAACTGTACGTCTCCTACCTGCGTAAGAAGATCGACGCCGGACGTCCGCCAATGATCCACACGATGCGCGGTGCCGGCTACGTCCTGCGTCCGGCCGATCAGGCCCAGGGCGCGCCTGGTCCACCCGGGGCTGGCACCTCGGCGGTGTCGGTGTCGGCGGCGGCGGTGTCGGCGTCGGCTGGTGGCGGCCTGGGCCGTCGGGGCTGACGGGGTTGATCTGCATGGCTGTCGCGGAGCTGCCCGGTGGCGCCTCGGGTCCGGTCCCCAGGCCGGGACGACGTTCCGGTGCGCGCCGCAGCAGGGCTGCTCGCGGCGGCGAGCCGGGGCATGGGCGGAAGGTCTCACCGGCCCGCTGGTCCCTGCGTGCCCGGCTGATCGCCCTGCTCATGGTGCTGCTGGCGACCGCGTCCATGGCGATCGTGTTCGTCACGGCGGTGGCTCTGCGCGGTGTTCTGATCAACCAGCTTGACCATCAGCTCGTGGACACCAGCCGCCGGTGGGGCCGCGATGGCATCCCCGGTCTGCCCCCTGCCGGGGCCGGCCTGCTGCCCGGGAGCGGTTACGGCGGTGGCTACGGAAGCGGCTACGGCACGGGGGCCGGCAGCGGCTCGGGCTCAGGTGACAGCTCGGAGTCGGACAGCGGCACGGGCGGTGCGACGGGTTCGGGCAGCGGTACCACCACCACATCCGTGACCACGACGACCACGGCGGCGCAGAACGCGCTGGACGAGCTGGACGGCACGGCTCTGGTGAACGGGTTCTTCCGCGGGCCGGTGGATCCGGGCACGCTCGCGGCGGTGATCGACGGCAGCACCCTCTACGGGGCGACCTACGACTCGTCCACGAACGCCCTGCAGTCGGTCACTGACGGGGAGGCGGTAACGATCGCCGCGGTCCCCCGCGACGGAAACGCGTACACCCGCACCATCGGTGGCGATGAGTACCGCATCATCAGCACCACGCGGGCGAACGGTACGACCGTGGTCACCGCCCTGCCGATGGCGCAGGTCAACGCCACGTTGACCAAGATGACGGTGATCGGTGGGGTGGTCGCCCTGATTGGGGTCGCGGCCACCGCGATCGCCGGGACGATCATCATCCGGGTGACGCTGCGGCCGTTGCGCCGGGTGGCGGCCACCGCGTCCCGGGTGGCGGAGCTGCCGCTGGAACGCGGCGAGGTCGCGCTGTCCGTGCGGGTGGCCGAGGTCGACACCGACCCGCGCACCGAGGTCGGGCAGGTCGGCGCGGCGCTCAACCAGATGCTCGGTCATATCGGTAACGCGCTCGCCGTCCGGCATGCCAGCGAGACGCGGATGCGGCAGTTCCTCGCCGACGTAAGCCACGAACTGCGCACCCCGCTGGCCGCGATCAGCGGCTACGCGGAGCTCACCCGACGCACCCGCGAACCGGTCCCGCCGGACGTCACCTACGCGATGAGCCGGGTCGAATCGGAAAGCGCCCGGATGACATCCCTGGTCTCGGACCTGCTGTTGCTCGCCCGGATCGACTCGGGCCGGCCGTTGGAGCACGAGTCGGTCGACCTTTCCGACCTCGTCGTCCACGCGGTCAGTGACGCCCATGTCGCCGCGCCCGGCCACCGGTTCAGCCTGGACCTGCCCGAGGAGCCCGTCTCCGTCACCGGCGACGCCGCGCGCCTGCACCAGGTCCTCGCGAACCTGCTGGCCAACGCCCGCACCCACACCCCGCCCGGCACCCTGGTGACCGCGAGCCTGTCCGCCACGGCCACCGACGCCATCATCGCCGTCGTCGACAACGGCCCCGGCATCGCTGCCGAACTCCTCCCGCAGATCTTCGAACGCTTCGCCCGCGGCGACAGCTCCCGTTCCCGCGCCGCCGGCAGCACCGGCCTCGGTCTCGCGATCGTCGCCGCCGTCATCGAGGCCCATCACGGCCGTGTCGAGGCCAGCAGTGTCCCCGGCCGCACCGCCTTCGTCGTCCGTCTCCCCCGCACGTCCTCGGATGCCTCCCTTCCCATCTCGGACGGCTCCGCCCTCGGCGAGGCGTTCGGCGTTCCCGCTGACGGCGCCATGGGCGCTTCCGACAACGGCGCGATCGAGGCTCCTGGCGGCGGTGCCGTCGGGGATCCCATGGGCGGCGCCGTCGGCCATACCCGTGGGGATCACCTGCCCATTGACGCCCCCACCAGTGGTTTCCTCGCAGCCCCGACGCTCGGGCACACACCGTCGCCCCGCCCATAACCTCCGCAGGCACCGCGCGCCGCCGCCCGATCCCTGGTCACGCCAGCCTCTCATCCACGAACAAACCCCGGCAGCCCGCCCACTCTCCGCAGCCGGAACACCCCCCACCCTCACCCACGGCAACCAGCTCGGGCCGTCATCACAATCTGCTGGCAGCCCCAAGACAAGATCCACCCACGCGGGTCGCTGTGGGGGGCAAAACGGACACGAATACCCCCACGACGACCCGTGTGCACCCTGCATACCCGTGACCCCCGGCAGATCCGTCACACCAGGTAACCGCGACCAGAGACAGGTGTCGGGACCGGGACCACCCGGGGGTCGGGGCCGGGACCACCCGGGGGTCGGGGCCGGGGCTACCCGGGGGTCGGGGCCGGGGCTACCCGGGGGTCGGGGCCGGGGCTACCCGGGGGTCGGGGCCGGGGCTACCCGAGGGCGGAGCTCACAGGTTGGTCACAGGTGGAGCACAAGGAGCCGAAAGGTCCGCGGCGCAGGGTGATTCCCATGTCGTCGACTCTCACCGACCCGATCCCCGAAGCGCGGGATCGGCGTGCCCACGGGCACCGTCGCAGGTTGCCGTGGACCAGGACAGGCCCGGCCGGAACACCCGACCATGACGGATCTGACGCATCCGACGGATCCGACGCGCCGACCGAGGTCGGAGCCGGCTCCGGTGAGGCGGGGCAGCCCGACGTCGGGGCGGTGCCGGAGAACGCACCCGATCCGCGCTGGGTGCGACCCGCGCTGGCGGTGCTGCTGATCGGCACGGCGGTGCTGTACCTGTGGGATCTCGGCGCGTCCGGCTGGGCGAACGCCTTCTACTCGGCGGCGGTGCAGGCCGGGTCGGTGAGCTGGAAGGCGTTCTTCTACGGGTCCTCGGACGCCGGGAACTCCATCACCGTCGACAAGCCGCCGGCGTCCCTGTGGATCATGGCGCTCTCGGTGCGGATCTTCGGGCTGAACTCGTGGAGCATTCTTGTTCCCGAGGCGCTGATGGGTGTGGCGTCCGTCGGGCTGCTCTACAGGTCGGTGCGCCGGTACGCGGGTCCGGTGGCCGGGCTCATCGCCGGGCTGGTGCTGGCGCTCACACCGATCGCCGCGGTGATGTTCAAGTTCAACAATCCGGACGCGCTGCTCGTGCTGCTGCTGATCGGCGGTGCGTACGCGACGCTTCGGGCCGTCGAACAGGCCAGTACGAAGTGGATGGTGCTGGCCGGTGTGCTGGTCAGCTTCGCCTTCCTGACGAAGCTGTTGCAGGCGCTGGTCGTGGTGCCGGTGTTCGCGCTGGTCTATCTGGCGTTCGCGCCGACCGGGTTCTGGCGGCGGGTGCGGCAGACCCTGGCCGGTGGGCTCGGGCTGCTGATTCCGTCCGGACTGTTCATCGCGATCGTCGAGCTGGTTCCGGCGTCGTCCCGGCCGTACATCGGTGGCTCCCAGAAGAACAGTCTGTGGGAACTCACCCTGGGCTACAACGGGCTGGGACGCCTCACCGGTAACGAGACCGGCAGCGTCGGCGGCGGTGGTGCTCGCCGGGCCGCAGGGACGGCCGCGGGGGGCGCGTTGCAGAACGGGGCGGCCGGCGCCGCACCGGGCACCGGTACCGGTACCGGCGGCGCGTTCACCTTCCCCGGTGGTGGGGGCGGTCCCGGTGGCGGTGGCGGGCCTGGCGGTGGCGGGATGTGGGGTCAGACCGGCTGGCTGCGGATGTTCGGCGACGAGGTCGGTGGCCAGATCTCCTGGCTGCTGCCGGCCTCGCTGATCCTGCTGGGCGCGGGCCTGTGGATCACCCGGCGGGCGCCGCGGACGGACCGGCTGCGCGCCGCGCTCGTGCTGTGGGGCGGCTGGCTGCTGGTCACCGGGATCATCTTCAGCCAGATGCAGGGCATCTTCCATCCGTACTACACCGTCGCGCTCGCGCCGGCGATCGGCGCCGTGGTCGGCATGGGGGCGGTGCTGATCTGGCGCCAGCGCCACCACCCCGCCGCCGCGGTCGCCGGTGCCGCCGCGATCGGTGTGACCACCTGGTGGACGTTCCACCTGCTCGACCGCACCCCCGACTGGAATCCGTGGATTCGCTACACGGTGCTGGTCACCGGCGTCATCGCCGCGCTCGGTTTCCTCGCCTGCGTCCGGTTGCCGCGCCGGGCCGCGCTCGGCGTCGCCGTCCTGACGCTGGTCACCGGTCTGCTCGGTCCCGGCGCGTACACGATCGCCACCGCCGGCGCCCCGCACACCGGTTCGATCCCCTCGGCCGGTCCGGCCGGCGCCGGTTTCGGCGGCGGTCCCGGCGGGATGGGTCGTCGTAACGGCAACGGCAACGGCCAGTTCGGACGGTTCGGCCAGCGCGGCGCCGGAGCTCAGGGCTTCCCCGGCGCCCCGGGTGCCGCTGGTGGCCCCGCCGGCGTGGGCGCGCTTCCCGGCCAGAACGGCGCCACCGCGCCGGGCCAGGGCGGCACAGGCACCGGCGGCGGCACGGGCACCGGCGGGACGGCTGGTCAGGGTGCTACTGGCGGTACGGCGACGGGTCCGGGCGCCGCTGGCGGTCGGGGTGGCATGGGCGGTCTGCTGGACGCGGCCAAGCCGAGCCAGGAGATCGTCAACCTGTTCAAGCAGGACGCTGACCAGTACACCTGGGTCGCCGCGGCGGTCGGTTCGAACAGCGCCGCCGGCTATCAGCTGGCCACGCGGGAGCCGGTGATGCCGATCGGTGGCTTCAACGGCAGCGACCCGTCGCCCACCCTCGCCGAGTTCCAGAAGTACGTCAGCGACAAGAGGATCCACTACTTCATCGGCGGCGGCGGCTTCGGCCAGTCCATGGGCGGCAGCAGCGCCTCCAGCAGCATCGCGAGCTGGATCGAGGCGAACTTCACCGCCAGGACGGTCGGCGGGGTCACCCTCTACGACCTCACCGCCCCGAAGACGGCCGCGTCCACCTCGGCCACCGGTGCGACCACCGCCCAGACCACCTGACCCACCGACCCGACCACTGATCGGACCGCGGCCCCGCGGTCCCCCGGTCCGGCCGTGCGTTCCAGCCCCCTTCCCCTCGGGCTGGGACGCACGGCCACGTGGCAGGCCAGACGGCCTCACCCATCCGGGCGAGGCCGTCGCTGTTCACAGTCACCGCACAGGATCGGCACACGGGTGCCACAGCTCACCGACCGAGAGTGAGTGTCATGACGACGTCGATGCGATCCCTGGCGACCGGTACTGCCTCCGCCGCCCCCGTGCAGCGCGTTGGCGGCGGTTGGGCACAGGCCACGACAGCAACACCGCAGGACGAGCGGACGGTGGACGACCAGCATCCCGTCGCCGTCCTGGACGTCGTCATCCCCGTCTACAACGAGGAGGACGACCTCGCGCCGTGCGTGCGCCGGCTGCACGCACATCTGCGGGACGGTTTTCCCTACCCCTTCCAGATCACGGTGGCGGACAACGCCAGCACCGACAACACCCTGGGCATCGCGCTGGCCCTCCAGGAGGAGCTGCCCGGTGTCCGGGCCTTCCACCTGGACGCCAAGGGACGCGGCCGGGCGCTGCGGGCGGCGTGGAGCGAGTCGTCCGCGCCGGTGCTCGCCTACATGGACGTCGACCTGTCCACCGACCTGGCCGCCCTGTTGCCGCTGGTCGCCCCGCTGATCACCGGGCACTCCGACCTGGCGATCGGCACCCGGCTGTCCCGCACGTCCCGCGTGGTGCGCGGGCCGCGCCGCGAGGTGATCTCCCGCTGCTACAACATGATCCTGCGGGGGACGTTGGCGGCCCGTTTCTCCGACGCCCAGTGCGGGTTCAAGGCGATCCGCGCGGACGCGGCGTCCGCGCTGCTGCCGCTGGTCGAGGACACCGGCTGGTTCTTCGACACCGAACTGCTCGTGCTCGCGGAACGGGCCGGCATGCGCATCCACGAGGTGCCGGTCGACTGGGTGGACGATCCCGACAGCCGGGTCGACGTGGTCGCCACCGCCATGGCCGACCTCAAGGGCGTCGCCCGTCTGCTGCGTGCTCTCGGCAGCGGCGCGCTCCCCGTCGCGGACCTGCGCCGCGAGTTCGGCCGCGGACCCCTGACCGCCACCGCAGGTAGTGCTCTGACCAGCGGAAACACTGACAGTTCGAGGGATACGGGAGACGGCGTGCAGGTTCCTGGAGTGCCACGGGGGCTGCCGAGGCAGCTGGTCCGCTTCGCCGCGATCGGCGTCGCCAGCACCCTGGCCTACCTGCTTCTGTTCGTCCTGCTGCGGACGGTCACCGGTGCCCAGGCCGCGAACCTGCTCGCCCTGCTGATCACCGCCGTGGCGAACACCGCGGCGAACCGTCGGCTCACCTTCGGTCTCACCGGCCCCGAGCAGGCCGGCCGCCACCATCTCCAGGGCCTTGTCGTCTTCGGCATCGGGCTGGGGCTGACCAGCGGCTCGCTCGCTCTTCTGCACGCCGGCAGCGGTCATCCCGGACGCGGTCTGGAGGTCACCGTCCTGGTCCTGGCGAACCTGCTGTCCACCGTCATCCGCTTCCTGCTGATGCGCGCCTGGGTCTTCCGTCCGCGGCGTCCCGCCACCAGCCAGGCCTCCTGAGCCGCGCCCACCCGCCTTCCGATCCCGGTACGACGCCGGGCCGGCCCGCCCCAGTCAGAGTCCTGGGACGGGCCGGCCCGGCGTTTCACGTCTGGTCAGGGGCAGAAGTCAGGGGCGCAGGATGAGCAGGAGGTCACCGACCTCGACGGAGTCGCCGCTGGTGCGCACGAGTTCGGCGATGGTGCCGGCGACGGGGCTGGTGACAGCGGCTTCCATCTTCATGGCCTCGACGACGGCGAGTTTCTGGCCGGCGGTCACCGTGTCGCCGACGCCGACGACGAAGGTGACGATGCCGGGCAGGCCGGCACCGATCTGCTTCGGGTCGGCGGGGTCGACCCGGCGGGCCGCGGTGGTCGTGGCGGTGATGGAGGTGTCGCGGACCCGCACCGGGCGGGGCTGACCGTTGACCCGCAGGTACAGGGTGCGCAGGGCGGCGTCGTCCGGTTCGGAGAGGGTCTCCAGCTCGACGATGATCTCCACGCCGGGTTCCAGGGTGACGGCGAGCGGCACACCGGGACGCAGGCCGTAGAGATAGCCCTCGGTGGGGATGACAGAGGTGTCGCCGTAGGCCTCGACGGCGGCGAGGTAGTCCTTCCACGGGCCGGGGAACAGCAGCCGGGACAGCGCCGCGCGGCGGCGGGCGCCACCGGCGTCGAGTTCGGCGGAGTCGGCGGCGTCCAGGGTGGCCGAGGGCGGTTCCGGGTGTCGTCCGGCGAGGGCACGCTCGCGGAACGGTTCGGCGAAACCGGCCGGGGGGGTGCCGAGTTCCCCGGCGAGGTAGCCCAGGACGCTGGCGGGCAGGTCGAACTGTTCGGGGTGTTCGCGCAGCAGGTCGACGTCGATGCCGCCGCCGACGAGGAACAGGGCGAGGTCGCCGACGACCTTGCTGGTCGGGGTCACCTTGATGGGCTTGCCGAGCAGGTCGTTCGCGACCGCGTAGGCCTCCTGGACCGCGGGCCACCGGTCGCCGAGGCCGAGCGCGATGGCCTGCTGGCGCAGGTTGGTGAGCTGGCCGCCGGGGATCTCGTGCCGGTAGACCGCGCCGGTCGGTGCGCGCAGGCCCGCCTCGAACGGTGCGTACAGGTCCCGCACGGCCTCCCAGTAGGCCTCCATCGACGACAGGGCGCCCAGATCGATCCCGGTGGAGCGGGGCGTGTGGTCGGTGGCGGCGACCAGCGCCGACATGTTCACCTGGCTGGTGCCGCCGGACATCGGCGCGGCGGCGGCGTCGACGGCGTCGACACCGGCCGCGGCGGCGGCGAGCAGGGTGGCGAGCTGGCCGCCGGCGGTGTCGTGGGTGTGCAGGTGGACGGGTAGGTCGAAGCGTTCCCGCAGGGCGGTGACCAGGGTGCTGGCGGCGGTGGGACGCAGCAGACCGGCCATGTCCTTGATCGCCAGGACGTGGACGCCCGCGTCGACGAGCTGCTCGGCCAGCCGCAGGTAGTAGTCCAGGGTGTAGATCCGCTCGGCGGGGTTCGACAGGTCACCGGTGTAGCACAGGGTGCCCTCGGCGATCGCCGTGCCGGTGGCGAGCACCGCGTCGATCGCCGGGCGCATCTGTTCCATGTCGTTCAACGCGTCGAAGATCCGGAAGATGTCGACGCCGGTGGCCGCGGCCTCCGCGACGAACGCCCGCACCACATCGTCCGGGTAGGGGGTGTAGCCGACGGCGTTGCGGCCACGCAGCAGCATCTGGACGCACATGTTCGGCGCGACCGCGCGCAGCGCGGCGAGGCGCTCCCACGGGTCCTCGGCGAGGAAGCGCAGCGCCACGTCGTAGGTCGCCCCACCCCACGCCTCCAGGCTCAGCAGGTTCGGGGTGAGCGCGGCGAACGCGGGCGCCGCCGCGAGAATGTCGAAGCTGCGCAGCCGGGTCGCCAGCAGCGACTGGTGCGCGTCGCGCAACGTCGTGTCGGTGACGGCCAGCGTCTCCTGGGCGCGCAGCCGCGCGGCCCAGCCGGCCGGTCCAAGCTCCGCCAGCAGCTGACGTGACCCGCGCGGTTCGGCGGGGACCTCGGGCAGCTCCGGCAGGGCCGTGCGCGGGTCGACGAGGACACCGGCGGGCCGCGGCAGGCCGTTGACGGTGCTTTCGGCGAGCCGGGCGAGCATCCGGCTGGTGCGGTCGGCGCCGCGGCCGGGCACCAGCAGTTCGGGACGTTCGTCGATGAACGACGTGCTGACCCCGCCGGCGAGGAAACCCGGGTCGACCAGCACCCGGCCGAGGAAGTCGATGTTGGTGCGGACACCGCGGACGCGGAACTCGTCCAGGGCCCGCCGGGCCCGCCGGGCGGCCTTCTCCAGGGTGCTGCCGCGGGTCGTCAGTTTCACCAGCAGCGAGTCGAAGTACGGGCTGACCTCCGCACCCGCGTACGTCGCCCCGTCCAGGCGGACACCGGGACCACCGGGCGACTGGTAGAAGCTGATCGTGCCGGTGTCGGGGCGGAAGCCGTCGGAGGGGTCCTCGGTGGTGACCCGGCACTGGATGGCGGTGCCACGCAGCGCGATCCGGTCCTGGCTGAGGTTCAGATCGTCGAGGCTCTCCCCTGCGGCGACACGCAGCTGCGCGGCCACCAGGTCGACGCCGGTCACCTCCTCGGTGACCGTGTGCTCCACCTGGATCCGCGGATTCATCTCCATGAAGGTGTAGGAGCCATCGGCGCCCAGCAGGAATTCGACGGTACCGGCATTGACATAGCCGACATGGCGGGCGAATCGCACGGCGTCCGCGCAGATGCTGGCGCGCACAGCCTCGTCCAGTTCGGGCGCCGGCGCGATCTCGACGACCTTCTGATGCCGGCGCTGCACCGAACAGTCCCGCTCGTACAGGTGGATGATGTTTCCGTACGAGTCGGCGAACACCTGCACCTCGATGTGCCGCGGGCGGTCGACCGCCTGTTCCAGGAACACCGTGCCGTCCCCGAACGCCGCCGCCGCCTCCCGTGACGCGCTACCCACCGCGTCCGCGAGATCCGCCGGGCGCTCCACCCGGCGCAGTCCACGTCCCCCACCGCCCGCGGACGCCTTCACGAACAGCGGGAAACCCACCGCCGCCGCGGCCTGCTCCGCGCCCACACCGTCGGGCAACGGCGCCGAGGCGCGCAGGACCGGCAGCCCGGCCGCCATCGCCGCGTCCCGCGCCGCGACCTTGTCTCCGGTCAGGCGCAGCACCGACGGCGGCGGGCCGACGAAGGTCACCCCGGCCGCGGCACACGCCTCCGCCAGCACCGCGGACTCCGACAGGAAGCCGTAGCCCGGATGCAACGCGTCCGCTTCGGCCTGCTTGGCCACCGTCAGCAACGCGTCGATATCCAGATAACCCCGCACAGGATGCCCGGGAACACCGATCTCATAAGCCTCGGATGCCTTGGTGCGATGAAGTGCGGACACGTCCTCAGGGGTATAGACGGCAACCGTGCGCAGGCCCAGTTCCTGGGCGGCACGAAAAACTCGGACGGCGATCTCACTGCGGTTGGCTACCAGGACCTTGCGCACACGCGCCTCCTCGGACGGGTGCGCATCATTGTGAAGGGAAAGCCCACGCACACGCCAAAGCAACGTGGCCTTCGCCACATAGGACGTCCCGACGTTTACGTCCGGTCCGCTTCCACGCCGCGTCCGGCGGCGCGCGGTCAGTATCGCCAGCGGGTCGCGGCGACGACCTCCTCCGGCGCGGCGGCGGCGAACCGGCGGATCTCCGCGTGCCGGAGGGCGACGACCGTGTCGTGCAGCCGCGGCCCGCAGGCGGCCCGCAGCACCTCGTCCGCCTCGAAGGCCGCCAGCGCCGCGCTGAGGGTCGTGGGCAGCCGTCGGATGCCACGGCGATCGCGTTCGGCGGCCTCCAGCCGGGCGGGGTCGACGTCCACCGCGGCGGGCAGCCGGGCGCCGGCGAGCAGCCCGTCCTGCCCGGCGGCGAGCAGCGCCGCGACGACCAGGTAGGGGTTCGCCGCCAGATCGAAGCACTTCACCTCGAGGTTCGCCGAGCGCCCACCGGCCGCGGCCGGGCCCGGGACCATCCGCAGCGCCGCCTCCCGGTTCTCCCGTCCCCAGCAGGCGTACACACCCGCCCACCGTGACGGCACGAGCCGCAGGTAGGACGCGACGCTCGGGGCTCCCAGCGCCATCAGCGCCGGCAGCCGCCCCAGGATGCCCGCGGCGAACGCCTCCCCGGCCGCGGTGAGTCCGGCCGGACCCGAACCCGCCCCCATCAGGTTCACCCATCCGCCCTCGGCAAGACCCACCGACACCGCGTCCCACCGCGCCGACCCGACACCCGCCCCCGCCGCGGCCCCCGCCACGGCGCCGGGATCACCGTGTCGACGCGGGCCGGACGCATCGTGGGAGCCACGCTGGTTGCCGAGGTCGTCGAGGTCGTCCGGGTCGGCGCGCCACGGGCTGTCGTTGGCCCACAGACTGAGGTGGATGTGGCCGCCGTTGCCAACACCGCCGGCGACCAGCTGGGGGGCGAACGAGGCGCGCAGGCCGTGGCGCGTGCTGATCCCGCGGATGGTCTCCTTGACCAGCACGCAGGTGTCCGCGGCGGCGAGCGGGTCCTGTGGGGCGACCGAGACCTCGAACTGACCGGCGGCGTACTCGGGATGGATCTGCTCGACGACGAGCCCCTGGTCGGTGAGCGCCGCGACGACGTCACGCAGGTAGTCGGCGAGTTCGGTGACCCGGGTCATCCCGTACGCGGGTCCGCGCGCCGCCGGTACGAACTCGTCGGGGTCGGCGTCGGCGGTGGCCACCGTCCACTCGACCTCGAACGCGAGCGCCACCTCGATCCCCCGGGTGGCGAGCCGGGCCATCTGGCGGCGGACGAGTTCCCGGCCGTCCTGGGGATGGGGCTGGCCGTCCTGGTCGCGACGGTCCGCGGGTGCCCACGCCCAGCCCGGCTGGGCGGCCAGCAGGGTCAACCGGTCAAGGTCCGGATGCAGCCGCAGGTCGCCGACGGGGCTACCGGCCGCCGTGTCGCCGAGAATCGCGTCGTCGGGAAGAAAGGCGTCGAACACCGGCGACATGCCCACGCCCCAGACCGCCGCCGCGTCCAGCCGTCCGACCGGCACGCCCTTCACCCTCGTGATGCCGCTGTTGTCGACGAAGGTGCAGGCCACGCAGACCACCCCGCGCACCGCCAGGTTCGTCGCCGCGTGCCGTGCCGCCGCGGCGATCCGATCCCGCTCCCAGCCGCCCCGAACCGCCGCCAGCGTCGACGCCGCCACCGGCACCCCCCGCGACGACACCGCCGGTGCCGCCGCCGCTGCCGCCTCGCCCCCGTCCGACTCCCGGGACGTCCGCACCGCGACGGTCACCGCGGGGGACGCGGAGGTCGGTCTCGGGGGGGACACGTAGCCGGGCGAGGCCGCGGACGCGGGTGGGGTCGGATGGGCGGGGGGTGGCGTTGACACTGGTTTCGGACCGGGCTCGTTCATCGTCGCCTCCTCGGCGGATGCCTGCTGGCCACCCTTCCCCGCTGCGGCGACGCCGGACCGAAGGAGCGTGCTTCCGACGGCGCGCTGGTGCCCGAGAACATCGGACGAGACGCCGACCACAGCGCGAAGTGATAACCAAAAGTAGCCGAGCTGCCGGCCGTGGCTCGAGATCAGCGCGCGCCACCCTTGGCCCGTCCAACGTTTTCCACAGTTAGCTGCGAGTCAAGAAACTCTGAAAACACGCCAACATCACGGATTTCAGATCCGACTGTCCCCAGGAGCACCGTAGTTGTCCACACGTTATCCACAGGCGTCGTCCACTGGTGAATATCACTGTGTGCAACGACCGGGGGGACGTGCCAGCCAGGCATGACCAGCCCGTCCAGGGGGGATGCACCAGGGATGGCGCTGCGCGTGGACGGAGAGCTCATCGATCACCACTGCCATGGGCTCGTCCAACGGGACCTGGACCGGCCGGAGTTCGAAAGCATGCTCACCGAGGCGGACACGCCCGGACCGCCCGGCACCACCCTGTTCGACAGCCAGCTCGGGTTCGCCCTGCGCCGCTGGTGCGCGCCCCAACTCGATCTGCCGCCGCACGCCGAGCCCGACACCTACCTCGAGCGTCGCGCCGAACTCGGCCACGAGGAGGTCCACCGTCGGCTGCTCACCGCGGCCGGGATCACCACCTTCTGCGTCGACACCGGCTTCCAGCCCGAACCCCTGACCAGCTCCGCGCAGCTCGCCGCCTACGCCACTCCACCCGCCGCCACCCCGCCCACCGCCACCCCGCCCACCGCCACCCCCACCGGCGCTGCCACCAGCGCCACCAGCCCGCTGCCGGCGTGCGGTCTGGATGTCATGCGGCTGGAGCGGATCGCCGAGCTCGCCGCGGTCGACGTGCTCACCGGGCAGATCGGGGTGGGACATCTCGCGGACACGGTCCGTGCCCGGCTGGCCGACCGGTCATCGACGACCGTCGCGGTGAAGTCCGTTGCCGCCTACCGGGCCGGGCTGGAGCTTCCTGCGGTGCGGCCCACCGAGCGCGAGATCGCCGCCGCCACCCGGACCTGGATCAACGAGATACGTGGGGGTGCGCCGATCCGGCTGCATGATCCCGTCCTGCACGCGTTCCTGATCTGGTGCGGGGTGGACGCCGGGCTGCCCGTGCAGATCCACGTCGGCTACGGCGACAACGACCTCGACCTCACCCGCGGCAATCCGCTGCTGCTCACCGGCCTGCTGCGCGCCATCGCCCCGAGCGAGGTGAGCGTCCTGCTGCTGCACTGCTATCCGTACCACCGCGAGGCCGCCTATCTCGCCCAGGTCTTCCCGAACGTGCACCTTGATCTCGGCCTCGCCATCCACAACACCGGACGTGGCTCGGCCGCCCTGCTCGCCCAGGCGCTGGAACTGGCACCGTTCGCCAAGCTGCTGTTCTCCACCGACGCCTACGCGCTGGCCGAACTGTTCCTGCTCGGCGCGACCCTGTTCCGCCGGGGCCTGGCCAGCTTCCTCGACGCCGGCGTCGCCGACGACGCCTGGACGCCCGACGACGCCACCCGGATCACCCAGCTGATCAGCGCCGGCAACGCCCGCCGCGTCTACCGCCTGCCCGCGCCCCCCCAGCCCGCAGGCTTCCCCACCCGGCCCTCCCCCGCCCGAGCGGCGCGATCCCAGACCGCACGATCCGAGACCGGGCGTTCCCAGACCGGGCGATCCCAGACCGGGCGATCCCAGACCGCCGAGGAATCAGCTCGGACGGCCTCCCCACCCCCGCATATTGCGGCCAGGATCTGACCTCAATGGCCTCTAGGGTCGGTGACGGCGCACCGAGGCGACCGGCCTCGGCACCCGCGTCGACACCAGCCGACCACGGAGGCGACCCCATGAGCGAGGCCACGATCACCCCAGCCCACCCCACCCTGTCCGCGGACGAGGCCGACGCCCGGGCGGAGCTGCTGGCGCAGTTGGCGGGGCGACGGTTCTTTCTGCGTCACACCGTCGACGGACTCGACGACACGCAGGCGACCAGCCGGTCCACGGTGAGCGCGCTCAACCTGGCCGGCCTGATCAAGCACGTGGCGCTGACGGAGCAGGAGTGGCTGCGGTTCGTCCTTGAGGGCCCGACCGCCTTCGACGACAACCCGATCGCCCGCGAGGACGCGTTCCGACTGCTGCCCGGGGAGACCCTGGCCGGTGTTCTCGACCTGTACGCGCGGATCGCCCAGCGCACGGAGCAGATCATCACCAGCGAGATCGCGAGCCTCGACCAGGCCCACCCGCTGCCCCCGCGACCCTGGTTCCAGCCGGGCACCCAGTGGTCGGCCCGCACGGTGCTGCTGCACCTCATCGGCGAGACCGCCCAGCACAGCGGCCACGCCGACATCCTGCGCGAGGCCATCGACGGCCACCGCACCATGGGCTGACATACCAGCCCGAGAATCATCCAGCCAGACAGCACCACCTGTCCCGCACCATCTCGACAGGTAGGGCAGGACACACCGCGGCCGACCTGATTGGCGGCCTCGCCGACGGCCCGTTGTCTCGAAAGTGCTATTCGGACATTATTTTTTTCGCTGTCCGGCTTCCGATGGGATTATCGGAACGCCACGGATCGTACTGTTTCGGGAATGTCCGCTCATCCGGCGATGGATCGTCGACTGCTGCTGTCGATGTTGAGCATCGGTGCCGCCCAGGCGCTCATCGGGTGCGCGAGCGGCCACGCGGCCACCAGCGCGACGGCAGCCCTGCCGACCGGTGATCCCCCTGGGCACAGTGGCGGCGCCCGGTCACTGTCCGACAACCCCGCCTCGCCAGCCGGCGTCCACTCCCCGCTACCGCTGACCTCCCCGGACGCGCCGGTCACGCCCGTCCCCACACCCTCATCGCGGGGACTGCCCCCGATCCCGCCGGCGCGTCCGGGCCCGCCGACGACGGTCTTCCAGGCTCCCGGGCCGACCCGACGCATCGCCCTGACCATCGACGACGGTTATGACACGCGGACCGTCGCCGGCTACGTCGAGTTCGCCCAGCGGTCGAGGATCCCGCTCACCTTCTCTCCCAACGGGGCGTACAGCGCCGTCTGGAGCCCACATGCCGATGTGCTGCGGCCGCTGGTCGAATCAGAGCAGATACAGATCGTCAACCACACCTGGTCGCACCGAAGCCTGCAAAGCCCCCGGACGGACGCCGACATCCGGGCCGACGTGGAACGCAACGAACAGTGGATTCAGACCACCTTCGGCATTACCAGCCGCCCCTGGTTTCGCCCGCCCTACGGCGCCCACAACGCGCATGTGGACGGCCTTGTCGGTGAACTCGGCTACACCAGGATTCTGCTGTGGAACGGCAGCTTCGGCGACTCCACCCTGATCACCCCCGAGCAGCTGATGTCCCTGGCCTCCCGCTATCTGCAGCCCGGCACGGTCATGCTCGGCCATGCCAACCACGCCACCATCCTCGGTCTGTTCTCGCAGGTGGAGAAGCTGATCGCCGAACGCCGCCTCGAGCCCGTCACCCTCGACACCATGTTCGGCACCTCTCGCTCCGTCGGCTGACCACCTCCGGCCCCTCCGGCCCCTCCGGCCCCCTGACCCACGATCCGGACGGACGGACGGCACCACAGCCACCGCCGGACGAGCCGGCATCACCTCGGCAGTGTCAGGCGGAAGGTCGTGCCGACGCCGGGAGAGCTGGTGGCCTCGATGCGGCCGCCGTGGGCCTGCGCGATCGCGGCGACGATGGACAGGCCCAGGCCGCTTCCGCCGCGGCCGCCCGCCCGGCTGTCCGCGGCTCGGTAGAAGCGGTCAAAGACGTGCTCGACGACGTCCGCCGGCATCCCCGGGCCCTCGTCGACGACCTCGAGCAGCACGACACGGTGTTCCGCGGAACCGATCTGGTGTTCCGCGGAACCGTCCCGTGCGTCCACGCGGCCGCGCGGGTGTTCCGCGGAACCGTCGCGCGGCGCGAGCGCGGGTGTGCCGGACCGCGGGGACGAGTGGGGCATGGCGACGGGGTGCGGGTGGGCGGGATCCGGCTGGGCGGGGTGCAGGTGGATGGTGACGGGAGTGTCGGGTGGGGTGTGGATGCGGGCGTTGGTGAGCAGGTTACCGACGAGCTGGCGCAGGGCGTCGATGTCGCCGTGGACGAGGCAGGCCGGCGGCAGTTCGGCGTGGACGGGCCGGTCGGGGGCGGCGGCACGCAGATCGGCGACGGCGTCGCGGACGACCGCGGCCAGGTCGAACTCGGCCATCGGCAGCGGCCGCTGACCGTCCAGCCCGGCGGTATCCGGACGTCCGCCGGGGTCGTGATGGGCCGGGTCGTGATGGGCCGGGTCGTGATGGGCCAGGTCGAGGTAGGCCAGATAGAGAAGGTCGTCGACGAGGGTGGCCATCCGGGTCGCTTCGGCCTGGACGCGGCGCAGGGCGGCGTCGGTGTCCTGCGCCGGGACCATCCCGGCGCGCAGCAGGTCGGCGTAGCCGCGGATGGAGGTCAGGGGGGTGCGCAGTTCGTGGGCGGCGTCGGCGGCGAAGCGGCGTTCCTGTTCCTGGGAGGCGACGCGGGCGGCGAAGGCGGCCTGGATCTGGGCGAGCATCGTGTTGAGGGCGGCGGCGAGCTGACCGGTCTCCGAACGGGAGTCGTCGGCGGGAACCCGTCGGTCCAGGTCACCGTCGGCGATCGCGGCGGCCGTGCCGATCATCTGGCGCAGGGGACGCAGGCCCCGGGTCAGCAGCATCCAGGCGAGCCCGGCCAGGACGAGCAGCACCGCGGCCCCGACAGCCAGCTCGATGCGGACCAGCCTGCGGACCGTGTCGGCGACCGGTCGCAACGGCAGGGCGACCAGCACCCGGCTGCCTTCGGCGTAGACGCGGTCGACGGCACGGTAACGGGCACCGTCCGCGGTGACCGTGAACGGATGCGACACGTCCGAGGTGGTGCGCGGGGCGACGCTGGTGAGCCGACCCGCGCGGGCGGCCGCGTCCAGCAGCAGGGTGGACGGCGGGGTGGGGCTGGCGGCTCCGGTGATCCGGCGCACCATGCCGTTGGGTCGGCGGATCTCCAGCAGGTAGTCGCTGGGGCCGTCGACCTGGTCGACCCCGGAACGTTCCAGCAACCGCAGCCGGTTCGTCATGATCGCCGGGGTGGCGCCGCCGAGCTGCTCGACCCGGACGAGCTGGTCGTCCACCCGCGCGAGCAGGTAGGCGCGCAACGCGAAGGCGCTGGCCGTCCCCGCGACAGCGAGCCCGAGCGCGCACAACGCCACCAGACCCGCCATCAGCCGAAGCCGCAGGGTCATCGGATCACCCATCGGGTCATCCGGGTGTCCCCGGCGGCAGCCGCAGCGCGTAGCCGAAGCCGCGCTGGGTGTGCAGGAGCGGGCCACCGTGCTGGCCGAGTTTGCGACGCAGGTAGCTCACGTACTGGTCGACCACCGTGGATTCCCCGACGTAGTCGTAGCTCCACACCGCGTCCAGGATCTGGGTACGCGACAGCACCCGGCCGGGATTGGTCAGGAAGTAGCGCAACAGCGAGAACTCGGTCGGCGACAGTTCGATCGGTGCGCCGGCGCGGGTGACCAGGTGTGTGTCGGGGTCCAGCACGACGTCGGCGAAGCGCAGCACCGCCGGCGCGGGTCTGGTGCGACGCAACACGGCCCGGACCCTGGCGACCAGCTCGTCCACGGCGAACGGCTTGGTGACGTAGTCGTCCCCACCGTAGGTCAGCCCGGCGATCTTGTCCCGGTGGGAGTCCCGCGCGGTGAGATAGACGACGGGGACGTTCTGCCCGTAGTCGCGCAACTGACGGCAGACCTCGAAGCCGTCCACGTCCGGCAGCATCACGTCGAGGATCACGAGGTCGGGTTCGGCCTCGGCGGCCAGACGCAGGGCGCCGTGTCCGGTGGAGGCGGTCACGACGTCGAAACCGTGGAAGCGCAGCGCCATCCGCAGCAGGTCCACGATGTTCGGCTCGTCGTCGACGACGAGAACCCGCGGCGCCCGCTCACCGCCGGCGGGACGGTCGTTGGCCGGTGCGGGTGTCATGCCGGCTCCCTCGAGGTAGGCGTGCCGCTGGCGGGCGGTGCGTCCACACCGACCTGTGCGCGCCATCCAGTTCATCGGAACAGCGTGAGAGTTTCATGTGAAGAACCGACTGCACCGACTGCACCGACGGTGCCGACAGTGCCACGGACGTGGCGGAACGGGACAGTGCGGGACGGGAAGGGGTCCGGCGGGGGCCAGGCGCGTTGCGTACGGTGGCCGACTTGATCCGGGGGTACAGTCCGCCAGTCGGGTTTCCACTCCCGGCGGCCATGGTTGACCCGCCTCGAATCTGGAACTGTTTCCTAATGAGATCCCTTACGGACCTGGATCTGCTCCGCGAGTTGGAGCCGGTCGCCGAGGAGAACCTTCGGCGACACCTCGGCATCGCCGTGGAGTGGATGCCCCATGAGTACGTCCCCTGGGGCCTTGCGCGAGACTTCGACGAGCTGCCCTGGGAACCCGGTCAATCGGTGTTGCCGACGGTCGCCCGGATCTCCTTCGAACTCAACCTGCTCACCGAGGACAACCTGCCCAGCTACCACCGTCTCATCGTGTCCGGCTTCGGCCAGGACAGCGCGTGGGGTACCTGGGCCAATCGATGGACGGCCGAGGAGGGTCGGCACAGCATCGCGATGCGTGACTATCTGATGGTCACCCGCGGTTCGGACCCGCAGGTCGTCGAGCGCGACCGGATGTTCCAGATGTGCAACGGCTACGACCGGCCGAACCTCGGCCCGCTGCGCACGCTGGCCTACGTGTCGTTCCAGGAGCTCGCCACCCGGGTCAGCCATCGCAACACCGGCCGGGTGTGTGCCGAGCCGATCGCCGAGCGGCTGCTCACCCGCGTCGCCACCGACGAGAACCTGCACATGATCTTCTACCGGAACCTGGTCGCCGCCGCGCTGGAGATCTCACCGTCGGCGACGCTCGCGGCCATCCGCGACGAGCTCATGGGCTTCGAGATGCCCGGTGTCGGGATTCGCGACTTCCGGCGCAAGGCGATCCAGATCGCCCAGGCCGGCATCTACAACCTGCGCATTCACCATGACGACGTGGTCGCCCCGGTCCTGCGGCAGTGGCGACTGGCCGAACTCGAAGGTCTGGACGCCGCCGGCGAGCAGGCCCGCGACGAGATCGTCGCCTTCGTCGCGGCACTGGACGACGCCGCCAGCCGTCAGACGGAGAAGTTCGCCGAGGCCGATGCCCGCCGGGCCCGCGCCGACGCCCGCCGCACGGAGGCCATGGCCAGCGCCTGACGCTCCTTGGGGAGGATTGGGCGAGTCGTCCAGTCTGTCCGGATGGATCGTGTACGTGCTAGGGTCCGGGCCGTTGACACCAACGGACAGACCTGAACGCACTCGTACGCATCTGTACGCACCGGACGGAACTGGACGGACGGAGCCGCCGTGAGCCTGCCCCGAGGCAGCCACCGGATCACTCTCCCGCAGCTCGGACTCGGCCTGGTGGCCGTCGCCGCCGTGGCGGTCGCTGTCCTGCTCAACACCCCCAACGCGGGCAACCCTGCCGAGGGCGCCAGCGGCGTCGGCACATCCTCGTCGCTGATCGATCCGGGCGGTGCCTCCGCCTCACCGGCGGCTCCCGGCCCGTCGGGCGGGAAGGTCGACGGGGTTCCGGCTCCGGCCGCGGCCGTGGTCTCCGGGCCGTCGCCGGTGGGGCCGGGCAAGGTCGCCCAGCGGGTATCCGCCGCCGACGAGCGGCTCCCGTCCGTCCGCCAGCAGGCACCTGTGGCCCCACCCGATCGGGGTGGATCGGGCGTGTCCGGCGCTGGCCCTGGCGGCACGGGTGTGAGCGACGCTGGTGCGGGCGAGACCGGCGCGGGCGGGACCGGCGTGGGCGATACTGCTGGCACTGTCAGTGACGGAGCGCCTGACCTGGGCGGGGTCGTGGCCGGTGTGGTCAGCGCGGTCGCCCAGAATCCGCGGACGGCAGCCCCGGCCCCGCTTGGGCCGCCGCGGCCCGCCACGCCCTCGCCGCCGCAGCGTCTGGCGGACGTCGAGGTGGACGTGCGCCTGCCCGCCGTCGCGATCGCCCTGCCAAACTGCCTGATCAACTGCTGACGGACCAGGTGACTGGACGGACGGAGTGCTCGTGGGTCTGCATCGACCTGGCTATCGGATTCCCCTCCCGCAGGTGGCCCTCGCCGTCCTGGCCGTCGCGGCGGTGGTCGTCGCCCTGCTGATCAAGTCGCCGGGTTCCTCCCCGTCCCGCGAGGCCGGTAACACCAGCGCGGACGGCAGGTCCGGCGGCGCGGCCACGACCGGCATCGGACCGTCCGGCACCCCCGCACCTCACGTCCCGACCGACGGTGGCACCGGCACCGGTCGCGGTGCGACACCCGCACCGCCGGTCGCCACCAAGATCGCCTCATCGGCCTCCGTCGACGCGGCCGCGGACTCCCCCGACGCGGACCCGACCGCCGCCAGCGCCGCCCGGTACGACACCGATGCCGACCCGACCGCCGGCGACACGGGCGCCCAGCCCACCCCCCGTGACCGGGTGAACCCGGGCTCGACGCCGGCGCCCCGCCGTCCGTCCGGAAGCCGGCCCGGCGAGCTCAACCTCCCCGTCGTCACCATCCCCACCTGCCTGTTCACCTGCTGAAGCCGCGGAGAACGGCCTACGACGCGGTGATCCGAAGCTCGCGGAGGATGGCGTCGACGCCGGACTCGCGGCCGACGACCAGCCAGGGCGAGGCCCAGTTCGCGGCGGCAAGCTCCTCGTAGAGGTGGGCGCAGCGGGCCTGGAGGCCGTCGTCGGACTCGAAGGTGTCCCGTAGCCGAGCCGGGTCGGCGGCGGCGCGGGCGGTGGCGTCCGCGCGGGCCTGGGTTGTCGAGACCCGCAGGAGAACCTGAAGGTCGGGAATCGGGAGGCCGAGGGAGCCGAACTCGAGATCGGCGATCCAGGCGGGGAAGTCGGCCCGTTCGGCCGTGGGCAGCCGGGCCGCACCGTAGGCGGCGTTCGACGCGACGTAACGGTCGAGCAGCACGACGTCGGACGCGGCCAGCAGCGCGTCCAGTTCGGGCCGGGACGCGGCACGGTCCAGCGCGAACATCAGCGCCGTCGCCCGCGGCGAGGCCGACACGGCCGCAAGCCCACCCCCACCGGCGAGCATGGTGCGGATGGCCGGGCCGAGGGGTTCGGCGTCGTACCGGGGGTAGGCCAGGGTGGCGACGCGGCGGCCAGCGGCGGTGAGGCGGGCGACGAGACGTTCGGTCAGGGTGTTCTTGCCGGCACCGTCGACGCCCTCGATCGTGATGATCATTCCATCACCGGCTGGTTGCGGAAATGCTCGACGACCGCGTCCGACCAGGCCAGCAGCCGCCCGGCGAGGGTCGGGGTGATGCCGGCAAGCTCCGCGGCCGCTCCGATCCGGGCGAAGCGGGCCGGCTGCGGCAGCAGGGCGATCGTTCCGGCCTTGCCCTGGAAGCCGGCCCACAGGCCGGTCAGCGCGGCGCCGTCGATGGGTGGCAGTGCGGCCGCCGCCGTCCCCAGGACCGCCCTGGACCACCAGCCTTCGCCGCGGATGACCGCGGAGGCCGCGGGCTCCCCACGCACGATGTCCAGACCACCGGTGACCAGGTTGTTCCCGTTGCGCACCGCGACCAGCGGATGGCGGTACTCCAGCCGGTCCCCCCGCCCGGCGAGGCACGCCGCCAGATACCACAGGGACAGCAGCGCCGGCGGCGTTCCCGACACGAGCATGCGGCCCTCCGCTCCGACCACCGAGCACGACGCACGCATACCCGGCCACTGACTACCCGGCTCGCGCAGGAGCCTAGCGCTGTACGCGACGTGCCGTAGGCGAGGTACGTCCGCAGGCGGATGACCTGCCCGTCCGCGAGCCGTTACCGTCGCGGGATGGCGGACGCGGCGAGGCGTACGGCGCGGTGGGCGGCGGAGGTCCTCCGGCTGGTCGTCGCGGCGGCGGTGGTGATCGGCGGTTCGGCGGGCGCGTCGCACGACGTCGAGAGTGGGCGTCAGCTGGACGCCGCGGCCTTCGTGTTGCTCGGGTTGCTGACGGGCACGGTGCTGCTGCGTGAACGGTCGCCGTTGATGATGGTGGTGGTGGCCGCTCCTGTGCTCGGGGTCTATCTCGGCGCCGGGTATCCGCATGGGCCGTCGTTCGCGCCGCTGGTGGTGGCGCTGCTGTCGCTGGGTCTGCATCGTGATCGCCGGATGGCCTGGTGGGCCGCGGGCGGCGCCGCCGTGCTGGTGCTCGCCGGGACGACGGTGGCCGCCGTCCGCCAGGAGCCGGCGTCCGGGTGGGGATGGTCCGTCCGCGTCCTGGTGGTGATCCTGGTCTGCGGTGTCCCGACTCTGATCGGGATTCTGCTGCGCGGCAGTCGTGGGGCCGCGGCCCGGGCCAAGGAGGAGGCCACGCTGCGCCGGATCGAACAGGAGCGGCTGCGGCTGGCGCGGGAGGTCCATGACGTGGTCGGGCACAGCCTGTCGGTCATCTCGCTGCGCGCCGCCGTCGCCCTGCACGTCCTCGACCGCCGACCCGAGCAGGCCCAGTTGGCGCTCGAGGCGATCCGCCGGACCAGCGTCGACGCCCTCGAGGAGCTGCGTGCCACCCTGACCCTCAGCCGTGCCGGCACCCTCAGTCGAGTCGGCCCTCTCTCCCCCAGCCTCAGCCCCGCCACTGCTGCTGCCCCTGCTCCTGCTCCTGCTCCTGCCGCCGCTACTGCCGCCGCCGCCGGCCCAGGCCCTGGCACGTCCGAGCCCCGTGCGTCCGAGGTGGACGCGCCGGCTCCGCCGTTGACCGGGTTGCGGCGGCTGTCGTCGCTGGTGGACGAGGTGCGGCTGTGTGGGATACCGGTCGAACTGCGCCTGGGCGGGGTGCCGGAACAGCTCGAACACCTGCCGCTGGACGTCGACCTGGCGGCGTTCCGGATCATCCAGGAGTCGCTGACGAACGTGCTGCGACACACCGCACGCGGTACGACCCGGGTCGAGGTGGTCGTGACCCTCGCCGAGCAGCGGCTCACCCTCGAGGTCGTGGACCACGTCCTCGACCAGATCCCACCGGTCGTCGACGATGTGGCGCCGGTGGGTCACGGACTCACCGGCCTGCGGGAACGCACGGCGGAGCTGGGTGGGACGATGTCCGCGGGACCGGTGGCCGACGGCTGGCGGGTACACGCCGTCCTGCCGGCCCGCGCTCAGCCGCACTCGGGCGCACCGTCGCTGGCGGCCCCACCGCCGGGGGCGCGGCCGGTGGAGGCGGCGCCGCGGCGGCGGGGAGTGTCGTGATTCGGGTCGTGATCGCGGACGATCAGCCACTGGTGCGCCTGGGGCTGCGGGTTCTGTTGGAGACCGAGGACGATCTGACGCTGGTCGGCGAGGCCGAGAACGGTCAGGCCGCGGTCGACATGGTCCGCGCGACCCGGCCGGACGTGGTGCTGCTCGACATCCGGATGCCGGTGCTCGACGGCCTGGCCGCGCTGCGCGCGATCGTCGCCGAGCCGGCGTTGGCGGCGACCAGGGTCATCATCGTCACCACGTTCGAGGTGGACGAGTACGTCTTCGAGGCGCTGCGCTCCGGGGCGTCCGGTTTCCTGCTCAAGGACGCGGAGCCGGCCGATCTGTTGCGCGCGGTTCGGGTGGTCGCGGCGGGCGAGTCGCTGCTGTCCCCGTCGGTGACCCGCCTGGTGATCGACACGTTCGCCCGCCGACCGACCCTCGACGCCCCTGACCTGCGCAGTCTCACCGAACGCGAACGCGAGGTGATGGGCCTGGTGGGTCGCGGCCTGTCCAACGACGAGATCGCCGCCCGCCTGGTCATCAGCCCGGCGACGGCACGCACCCACGTCAGCCGGGTGATGGTCAAACTGGCCGCCCGCGACCGCGCGCAACTGGCCGTCCTCGCCCACCAGTCCGGCCTCGGCTGAGCGCCACCCGGCCGAGGCGCGCAGCCTGGACTGCGCGCGGTTACGTAGGTGCATGTCGCTGTCCGTCGGACGACGCACGCGACCCGCACCGGCACGCTGCTCGACATGACAACAGCGATCGGCCGCCCGCCCGGGGCGACCCCGACACCACCAGGCTCCGCCCGATCCGCGCCCGGACCCGCCGCCGGCTCCCCCACCTGGCCGTCCACAGACGTCCCCAGTGCCACAGGCCTCCCCAGCGCCATTGACGTGCGGGGACTGACGAAGCGATACGGCCGACGCACCGCGGTGGACGGGCTGGACATCACGATTCCCACGGGGGTCGTCGCCGGCTTCGTCGGACCGAACGGTGCCGGCAAGACCACCACACTGCGGATGCTGCTCGGCCTGGTCCGGCCCAGTGGCGGCGACGGGACCGTCCTCGGGCAGCCGCTGCGGGCCCCCGCCTCCTACCTGCCCCGGGTGGGTGCGCTGATCGAGAGCCCGGCGCTGTATCCGGCGCTGTCGGGCCGACGTAACCTCACCGCCCTCGCCGTCCTCGCCGGCATCCCCCGCGCCCAGGTGGACGCACGGGTCGAGACGATCCTCGACCAGGTGGGGCTCGCCGGCCGCGGCGGTGACCGCTTCCGCTCCTACTCCCTGGGGATGAAGCAGCGCCTCGCGATCGGCGCCGCCCTGCTCACCGACCCGGACCTGCTCGTCCTGGACGAGCCGACCAACGGTCTGGACCCGATCGGCATCCGCGAGATGCGCACCCTCATCCGCTCGCTGACCGGACGCCCCACCCAGCCCCCCGAGACCGACGCCGACGCCGGTTCCGCTCGCCCGCGGGGGCGGACGGTGCTCGTCTCGTCCCATCTGCTGGCCGAGGTGGAGCAGATCTGCGACTGGCTGATCGTCGTGGAGGGCGGCCGGCTCGCCTACCAGGGGCCCACCGACCGGCTGATGGCCAGCCACACCGTCGACGTCGTCCTGCGCCCGGAGCACGACCACGACCTCGCGCCCCTGACGGACCTGCTCGCCGGCCTTGGCCTACCGGCCACCCGCGGGGAGCGCGACGTCGTCGTCACGGTGGACGCGGGAGACCGCGAGTCCCGGGAGTACGTCCGCGCGCTCGCCGAGGTGAACCGGGCAGCGGCGTCCCGCGGCATCACCCTGATCGAGATGTCCCCCCGGCGCGACAGTCTTGAGGACCGCTACCAGGGTCTCGTCACCGCGGCCCGCGCCGGCGGGGCGACTCACCCACCCACGACACACACGTCCACGGCGCACACGTCCACGGCTCAGGAGGCTCGGCGATGAACGGTGTTCGATCGACGTGGCGGTCCCTGCGGGCCGAGCTGGTGAAGGTGTGGCGGCCGAGCACGGCGGTGGCGACAGGGCTGCTGGCGGCGCTCAGTGTGCTCTCGACCGTCCTCATCCTCGGTCTGGCGGACGATCCCGCGCCCGGCGGCGGACCACCGGCGCCTGGCTCCGGCGACGGGGCGGTGGGGTTCACCGTGACGACCACCCAGCTCACGGCCGCATCCGGGATAGCTCGTGGGTTCGCGGGTGGCAGCACCTTCACCGGACTGCTGGTCTTCCTGGTGGTCGCCATCGCGATCACCCTCGAATACGGCCAGGGAACGCTGCGCACCCTCTTTCTGCGCGAGCCGCGCCGGCTCGGCTGGCTGGCCGGGCGGATGATCCTCACCCTCGCGCTGGTCGCGGTGGCGCTGGTCGCGGCCCTGGTGCTCAGCGTGGCGGCGGCGGTGGTGACCGCCGGGATCCGCGGCATCGACACGTCCGCCTGGTGGAGCGTGGACGGTGCCCGCGCGCTCGCCACCAGTTACCGCAACGCCCTGCTGGCGTCGGCGTTCTTCAGCGTGGTCGGTACCGCGCTCGGCGTGGCGCTGCGGTCCACGGCGGTGACGCTCGCCGCCGGTGTCGCCTGGATGTTCCCCCTCGAGCACATCATCGAGGCGTCGTGGAACGGCGCGGGCCGGGTCTTCCCCGGCCTGGTCTTCGACACCGTCGGCCAGGGCGGCGTCGCCGACGTCAGCTACGGCGACGCCCTGCTCGTCGGGACGGCCTACGCCCTCGGCGCGGCCGCCGTCGCCGCGCTCACCCTCACCCGCCGGGACATCACCTCCTGACCCGCCACGGGACGTCTCCTTGCGACGCTGACGGCTGCGGGCCGTGCTGGTCCGGCGGCCGGTCGGGTTTGTTAAGGAACCGGGTGTTCACTGAGAAGGTGGCATCCGAGGGCACGCCGGTGGGCCGGCGGATCGTGCTCGGGATGGTCGCGCTCGGTGCCGCGGGCATCGCTGTCGGCGCACGGGTCGAGCGGGTACTGGAGCGGGCCATCGACCCGGTGCGGCGCAGCGATCCGACCGGCCTGTCCGATCTCGTGCCCATCGGCAACTTCCGCTACTACTCGGTCACCTCCAGCGTCCCGCGGCTCGGGCCGGCCGACTACCGGCTGCGCGTGCACGGCCTGGTCGACCGGCCGCGGACGCTGACACTCGCCGACCTCGGCGCGATGCGCCAGACCGCGCTGGTCCGCGACTTCCAGTGCGTCACCGGCTGGCGGGTCGGCAACGTGCACTGGTCCGGGGTGCTGCTGAGCGACCTGCTGGCCGCCGTCGGGGTCCGGCCCACCGCGCGGGCGCTGACGTTTCGCTCCTTCGACGGCAGCTACACCGAGAGTCTCACCCTCGACCAGGCCACCCGACCGGACGTCCTGGTCGCCCTGAGGATGCTCGACGGCCCGGTCACCCACGACCATGGCGGACCCGTCCGCCTGTACATCGCGCCGATGTACGGCTACAAGTCGATCAAATGGCTCGGCGAGATCGAGGCCGTCGACCATGTCACCCCC
The DNA here is from genome assembly GCF_023242945.1 of Frankia umida. Lineage (NCBI taxonomy): Bacteria > Bacillati > Actinomycetota > Actinomycetes > Frankiales > Frankiaceae > Frankia > Frankia umida. The sequence goes on along the minus strand of NZ_JALKFT010000005.1, from coordinate 208,903 downwards.
GGCTACTGGGAGCAGCGCGGCTACGACGTCGACGGCTGGATCGGCCGCTCCAACGGTCGCGACGATGACCCCGTCTGAGTTCCCCGTCGTGCCGACGACCCCGGGCGAGCCGGCTGTTCCCTCGGACGCGGGGCGCGGCGGCGGGGTGGCGTCCGTGCGGCGGTTCGGGCGAGCGACCCGGCTGGTCCACTGGACGACCGCCGCGGCGATGGGAAGCTGCCTGATCACCGGGGCCGTGCTGCTGCTGCCACCGTTGGCCGAACTCGTGGGCCGGCGGCGACTGGTCGAGACCATCCACCTGTACTCCGGGCTGGCTCTGCCCATCCCGATGCTCGTCGCGGCAGGAGCCGTGAGCTACCGCCGCGACGTCCGCGCGCTCAACCGTTTCACCACGTCGGACGGGGCCTGGCTGCGGGCCAGGCTACGGCTCGGGGCCTGGCGACGGGCCCGAGCCCGGGGTGTGACCGCCGGTGGGGTCGGCAAGTTCAACGCCGGCCAGAAGCTCTACGCCGCGTTCGTCGCGGGCGGCATCCTGGTGATGCTCGGCACCGGCGTCCTGATGCAGTGGGGTCCGGACCTGCCCGGCGGTCTACCGGACGCGTGGCGCACCGGCTCGACCTTCGTCCACGACCTGCTGGCCTACGGCCTGTTCTTCGGCGTCGCCGGCCACCTCTGGATGGCCGCACACGACCCGATCGCCCGGGTCGGCATCCGCACCGGCACCGTTCCCGCCTGGTGGGCCGCCCGCGAACACCCCGCCTGGACGACATCCGCCGCCCGCCCCCACCGCACCCTCGACGAGGACACCCTGACCGACGAGGACACCCTGACCGACGAGGACACCCTGACCAGCGAGGACACCCCGACCAGCGAGGACGACCCGGCCGTCAGGCCCGGTCGTGCGCGATCGCCACGAGGATGACGACCGCGACGACGTAGGTCAGCAGTACCACCACGAACGTGATCAGCGAGACGATGCACCAGCGTCGCGCCCGAGCCGACGCCTGGCGGGCCGCCCGCACATCCCCCAGTTGCAGCCGGTTCTGCGCGATCGACGCGTACACCAGCGCGATGGCGCCGGTGGGCAGGCAGCACAGCAGGGTGGCAACCAGCGACTGCCACAGATAGGTCCGGACCGGTCGCTCCCACTCGACCTCACCCGACGGCCCGACCTCGACGACCGGGACCCCGACCTCGACGACCGGGACCCCGGCCTCGCCCACACCGCCGTACTCCACGAACACGTCCTCGTCGGCGGAGGTGCCGTGGTCGGCGGAGTCGGCGGGATCAGGCCGGACGGGCATGGGACGCTCAGGTCGTCAGCGGGCCGAGGGTGGAGAATCCGCCACTCGAGTCGTCGTCGAACGCGCCGGAGAACCCCAGGATCAGGACGATGGCCAGCGGCACGATGGCCAGCAGCAGCGAGATGACGCACCACATCCGCGCCTTGCTGGACGCGTTGCGGGCACCGTCGATGTCACCGATCTGCCGGCGCGGATCGACCTTGGTCGCGTAGAGGATCGCGACCACGCCGGCTGGCAGACAGCACAGCAGCGTCACCACGATCGACTGCCACAGATAGTTCGGGACGGGCTGGCCGTAGGGCGGCGGCGGGCCGAACCCACCGGGAGCTCCGTAACCCTGCGGCGCCCCGTAGCCCTGGGGCGCGCCGTAGCCGCCCGGTGGCGGACCATAGCCGCCGGCGGGCTGCCCGTAGCCCTGCGCGTCCTGCCCCTGCTGGTAACCGGGCTGGCCGTAACCGGGCTGGCCGTAACCGGGCTGGCCATAGCCGGTTCCGGGCTGAACGTAGCCACCCTGGCCGTATCCACCCTGCTCGTAACCGGAGTTGGGGTGGCCCTGGCCGGGCTGGTTCCAGTCGGGCTGGCCCTGCCCCTGGTCGTAGCCGCCCTGCCCCGGCTGGTAGCCGCCCTGGGGATCCGTGCCCGACGGGTACTCGGGTGGCTGGGACATTCGGTGTGCTCCTGGCGTCTGGAAAAGTCGTGGGTGAGCGGACGACCCCAACCACGGCGACCGCTCGCTCGTGGGCACATGCGCGCGAGCACATTGTGGCACAACGGGACCTTGTTGACCTCCGTGTGCCGTCCCGCCGGTCGTGGCATCGGCGACCCTCGCGGCCGGCTGGCCGGCCACCTTCGCGAGGGCCCCCGGAGACCCCCGATTCGGCACTCAGACCGCGAATCTCACCCGAAGAACAAGGGACACACATCGCTCAGGCGGTCATCCTACGGACATCTAAGACATACTGCGCTACCTGGGACGTCCCCAAAAATTTCGTCCGTGTAGTGTCCGGTCATACCTGACCAGATCGACCACTGGGGCACCGAGGGGGTACCCCGGCCGCACCCCACATCGACATCTCTGGCCGCTGCGCGACATGGAGGTCATCCGCTTCGCTCGCGAAGCCGGGACCCGGGGGGGTTCTGACGCCGACACGCCACGCACGGAGGGATACCGCGGTGAAGCACCGATCGGAGGGCACGTCCGGTCCGCCGAAGGCCCGCGCTGGCTCACGGCGTCGACGGCGGCACTCCCGCCATCCGGTCTGGCTCGCCTCGCTTGGCGTGCTGGCCATCCTGGCCGCGGCGATCGGCTGGAACCTCGCCCCCACGGGCGACAGCACTGACGGCGCGTCCACCATCGAGGCGGCGGCCGCGCACCCGAACCAGCATCGTGGTCGGCCTTCCGCCAGCCCGACCCCCTCGGCCAGCGCCACCGCGCGCGGCACCACCTCGCCCGCCCCCAGCCCGGCCGCGGGCGGCACCGGCACCGGCAAGTCCGGGGCAACCGGTACGTCCGGTACATCCTCCGGTACCGCGTCGGGCTCCCGGACGACCACGACCACCGCGCCGCGCACCACCACCCCCACGCGGGCACCCGCCGCACCCGTGGTGGCCCCGCCGGCCGTGTCCGGTGGCGGCGCCGTTCCCGGTGGGATGAGCGGGTTGGCCGCCGGCTCCCTGACACAGGTGAACGCGTGGGCGGCCTTCCGCGGCTCCCCGGTCACCGCCGTGGTCGCCTTCAGCGACCGGTCCAGCTGGCAGACGATCACGAACCCGTGGCTGGGTTCGGGCCCGGAGAAGCTTTCGACCTTCGCCGGCACCTGGGTGATCTCGCAGCCGTTCTTCCCGAACGGGCAGGGTGACATGAACTCCTGCGCGAACGGTGCCTACAGCAGCCAGTGGGCGAGCTTCGGCCGCTGGCTCGTCGCCAAGGGGCGGCCCGCCAGCATCGTCCGCCTCGCCTGGGAGTTCAACGGCGACTGGTTCCCCTGGTCGGTGTCGAAGACGAACGCCACCACCTGGGTCAACTGCTTCCGGCAGGTCGTCAGCGCCATCCGCTCGACCGACCCGCAGGCCCGCATCGACTGGGCCCTGAACGCACACAGCGGTGGAGCCTGGTCGGTCTACCCGGGTGACGCCTACGTCGACATCATCGGTGTGGACACCTACGACCACTGGCCGGCGAGCACCAGCGACGCCACCTTCGCCACCCAGTGCGCCGAGGCCACCGGCCTGTGCTCGGCGATCGCCTTCGCCCGCCAGCACGGCAAACAGTTCTCGGTGCCCGAATGGGGCCTGGTCGGCAAGTCCGACACCGGTGCCGGACGGGCGGGGAAGGCCGGCGGCGACAACCCCGTCTACATCCGCAACATGTACAACACGTTCAAGGCGAACAAGGACATCCTCGCCTACGAGGCGTACTTCAACGACTCCGCGCCGGGCAACGTCCACTCGTCCCTGCTGAACCCCAACGAGAACCCGAACGGCGCCGCCACCTACGCCTCCCTGTGGTAGTCGCCTGAAGGTCGGTCACAGGCGTAGGGGGGTGCTCGGTGGGCCTCCCGAAAGCCAGCTGTCGAGCAGGCGCACCAGACCGGTCGGGTAGACCGTGTCGCCGGTCACGCGCAGTTCGGCCGCCGTCCACCAGGACCAGCCGAGAATCGACCGGCGCTCCGTCTCCGTCCACCGCGAGGCGTCCGGCTCCGGTCGATGCGGCACGCGGACGGCGTAGAACGTCTCGGCCTGGCGATAGTCCCGACCCAGGTAGGTGAAGGACGTCCGGCGGGTCGCGACCGGCTGGCCCGTGTCGGCCAACCGGTAGCCGACCTCCTCGAAGATCTCCCGGACCGCCGCCTGCTCCGGCGTCTCGCCCGGATCAAGCCCCCCGCCCGGCACATGCCACCAGGACGGCGCCGCGTCCAGGCTCGGATCATGGGAGCGGATCAGCAGCACCGCGTCCGTCGGATCGACCAGCAGCACACGCGCGGCCCGCCGGGGCTTCGCCACCATGCTCCCAGCCTCGCAGCCCTCGCCCATCAGTGCCGGCGAATTGCGCCGAATGCCCGATGTCCGCCCGGCCACGCGGCTCGCCGCCCGCGCCGCGGCGGGGATCGGTGGGGGTCGGACGACTCAGAGCCCGATGGGGGCGTGGCGCAGGTGGTCGATGTCGGCGGCGGTGCCGCGCAGGTCCACCTGGGCGATCCGGCCACGGCCGAACGCGAACAGGAGGATCTCCTCGGGGAGGCCGACTATCTCGACCACGGGATCGCCGCCGCGCAGTGTGAGCCGGCCAGGGCGGTCGGTGCGTTCGGCGACCACGCCGATGCCGGCCCGGCGGAAACCGACCAGTCCGGCCAGGCGCAGGGCGTTCCACATCATGCCGCGGCTGGCCACGTCGAGATCGCGGGGCTTCCAGGCGATGTCGATGTCCAGGCCGAACCCGAAGCCGAGGTTGGAGCCGACGCTGGAGCCGTCTGTGGATCCCGCGCTGGGATCGGCGCCCGGACCCGCGCCGGAACCCGAACCGGAACCCGAACCGGAGCCTGCACCGGAGCCCACGGCGGAACCGACGGCGGAGCGTGCGCCGGCGCCGATGGTGGAGCGTGCGGTCGGGACCGCGGTGGAACGGCGGATGTCCTCGGCGTGGATGAAGAACTCGACGAGGTTGGTGGCGTCGTCGAGCGGGCCGAAGCGGGTCGGATGCCAGCGGGGCGGGCCGGCGCGGAAGATCTCGATCAGGTCCGGATACGGATGGGCGCGCATGGTGGCGCGCTCTGCTCGTTCGGTGATGCCGTGCAGGCGGCCGATCACCAGGCCGGGAGCGGCCCACGGTGACCGCTCCCGGGTGACCAGATGGGCTGCCAGGTCGTGGTTCGTCCAGCCCGTACACAGCGTGGGATGGGCCGGGCCGTACTCGCCGAGCAGATCGGCCAGGGCCTGGCGCTGCACGCGGGCGGGTCGTGGTCCGGTGGCCATGTTCGCACTGTAGGCGACCTCGGCCCGTCCGCGCGGCAACGCCGACCGCCAGCTACCGCATCGGGCAGAGGAAGGTCACTGGCGCCGGGTCACTGGCCGGGGAGGCGGGCGACGGTGACGAAGAAGTCGTCGATATGGCGGACGACCGCGACGAAACGGTCGAAGTCGACCGGCTTGGTGATGTAGGCGTTGGCGTGCAGGTCGTAGCTGCGCAGCACGTCCTCCTCGGCCTCGGACGTGGTGAGCACGACGATCGGGATGCGTCGCAGGCGCTCATCGGCCTTGACCTCGCGCAGGACCTCCCGTCCGTCACGGCGGGGCAGGTTGAGGTCGAGCAGGATCAGGTCGGGCCGGGGGGCGCCGGCATACTCGCCCTCGCCCCGCAGGTAGGCGAGCGCCTCGACGCCGTCGCTGACGACGTTGAGATGGTTGCGCAGTTTGTGGTCCGCGAACGCCTCACGGGTCATGAGGACGTCCCCGGGGTCGTCCTCGACGAGCAGGACCTCGACAGGGACGAGCTGTTCACTCACGTTGTTCTCCGGACGGTCGGGCGGCCTTGGCGGCGCGGACGAGATCGACAGCGCCGGCAGACACAGGGCCGACGGATACAACGGGAGATGGCGCCGGGGAGTCGGCGCCAGGCACGGAGGCGGCGGGCACGGAGGCCGCGGCAGCGGCGGCGGCAGCGGCGGCGGCAGCGGGGGCGGCGGCGGTGCGGCGCGGGAGGGTGAAGCGGAAGGTGGTGCCGGGGCGGGCCTCGGTGTCGAGCCAGATCAGGCCACCATGGAACTCGATGATCTTACGGCACAGGGCGAGACCGATACCGGTCCCGGCGAACACCTCCCGGCTGTGCAGACGCTGGAAGATGACGAAGATCTTCTCGGCGTACTCGGTTTCGATGCCGATGCCGTTGTCGGCACAGGAGAACTCGAAGGCATCGGCGTGTTCGACCACACCGATGTGCACCCGCGGCGGATCCTCCCCGTGGAACTTCAGGGCGTTGCCGATCAGGTTGGTCAGCAGCTGGGTGAGCAGCATCGGGTCGCCGCGCACGATCGGCAGTTCGTCCGCGCTGACCTCGGCGTCGAGGCTTTCGATCGTCAGCGACAGGGTCGTGGTGGCACGGGTGAGCAGCTCGCCGAGGGGGATGTCGACGAAGCTCTCGGTGGTCCGTCCGACCCGGGAGAAGGCAAGCAGGTCGTTGATCAGCTGTTGCATCCGCTTGGCGCCGTCGACGGCGAAGGCGATGTACTGGACGCCGCGGTCGTCGAGCTTGTCGCCGTAGCGGCGTTCGAGCAGCTGGCAGAAGCTCGCGACCTTGCGCAGGGGCTCCTGCAGGTCGTGCGAGGCGACGTAGGCGAACTGCTCGAGGTCGCGGTTGGAGCGGCGCAGCACCTCGGCCTGCGCCTCGACCTCGCCGCGGGCCGCCCGGGCGACGCCGAGCTCACCGATGAGCTGCTGGCGCATCAGCTCGACGGCGGACGCGAGCGTGACGATCTCCGGCGGACCGGTGGGTTCGACCACATGGTCGAGGCTGCCGGTGGCGACGGTGCGGGCGTCCCCACCGACCTGTTCGATCGGACGGGTGACCCAGACGCGCAGCGCCCAGTAGATCGCGGCGAACAGGGCCACCAGCGCCGCGGCACCGATCAACAGCGCTATCACCAGGAAGTTCAGCGCGCTCCGGACATCCGAGCGGGCCTCGCTGGCGTGTTCGAGCAACACCGCGTTGAGCGCGTTGGCGCTGCCGCGGACCGCGTCGAACAGGACCTTGCCGGGGGCCAGCGGCACCTGACGGGCTGCCGAGACGCCCTGGGCGCGCACCGCGGCGATCGCCGGGTCGGCGTACGCGGTGTGCCAGGCACGGATGCGCGCGTCCAACGCCGTGACACCGGCCAGCAGGTCGGGCCGGCCGGCCAGCACCCCACGCAGCTCGGCGAGATCACGGCGTTCCTCGGTCCGTCCGGCGTTGTAGGGAGAGAGGTAGTCCTCGGTGCCCTGCAGCAGGTAGCCGCGCAGGCCGGTCTCCTGGTCCACCACGCTGGCGACGAGCCGGTTGGACGCCAGCAACGCCGGCGCCATCACGTCGCTGCGGGTGTGGATGGCATCGGTGAGCCGCACCAGCGACGACGCGACCACACCCACCACGACCAGCAGCACCACCGCCGCGATCACATAGGTGACTCCCAGTCGCCGCCGCAGTCGCCACCTACCCAGCCCGGACGAACCACCCCCGGTCGCACCATCCCCGGCCGGGCCACCGGCGGCCGGGGCACCAGCCGTCGGCGCGCCATCCGTCGGCGCGCTGGGTGCCGCGGCGGCGGGCATCAGTCGTCGCCCCGCATCAGCAGGAGCAGGGCGACGTCGTCGGTGAGCGGGCCGCCGTTGCGGGCCTCGATCCGGTCGATGAGACTGTCGAGCAGGCGGTCGGGGCCCTGAGGCGGCCACAGCTTCGCGAGCTCGGGGAGAACCCCCTCCCACCCCAGGGGTTCGCCACCGGGGCCGTCACGACCCTCCAGCAGGCCGTCGGTGGCCAGCAGCAGCGCCCAGCGCGGGCCGAGCTCGACCCGCACCTCCTGGGTCAGGTCCTCGTCGAGGATGCCGAGGGCGGGGCTGACGACATCACCGGGCAGGGCCGCGAGCCGCGGATACAGAATCGCCGGGGGCGGATGCCCGGCCAGGCGCATCCGGGCGTACTCACGATCCGCGGCGATGGAGAGCTCACAGACCGTCGCGAAAATCTCATCATGATCTCGTTCGCTGACCAGCACCCGCTGGAGATACCCCAACCGGTCGGCCTCCCGCACACCGGCGAGCACAAGTGTTCGCCACGCGATACGCAGGCTCACCCCGAGGGCCGCCTCGTCCGGGCCGTGCCCGCAGACATCGCCGAGCAGGACGTGCAGGACACCGTCGGGCGTCGCCACCATGTCGTAGAAGTCCCCGCCGAGCAGCGACTGGCGCCGACCGGGGCGATAGCGGGTGTCGTGGCGCAGCCGCAGGTCGTCGTAGAGGGGGCGCGGGAGCAGGCCGCGTTCGAGCCGGGACCGCTCCGCGGCCTGCAACTCGGACTCACGCAGCGCCTGGGCGGCCGTGTCGGCCCTGGTCCGCTCGATCGCGTAACGCACCGCGCGGACCAGGTCGCGCCCGTCCACCTGGCCCTTGACCAGGTAGTCCTGCGCGCCCGCGGCGACGGCCTGCTCGCCGCGGTACTCGTCGACCAGACCGGTGAGCACGACGACCGGCGCACCGGACTCGACCTCGAGCAGCCGCCGCAGCGCGGACAGACCCTCGCTGTCGGGCAGGCCGAGATCCAACAGGATGCAGGCGGCGCCGGCGCTGCCGACCAGCGCCTCGGCGACGGTGCGCACCCGGGTGACGGAGACCGGGGCGGACACCTCCTCCAACAGCTCGGAGACGAGGAAGGCATCCCCGTCATCATCCTCGACCAGCAGGATCGGCCAGATCACGTCCGCTGGCGTCGCGGGCGCCGGGGCGACGGCGCTCTCGGTTCCGGACACATCTCCTCGGCAGTGCACGACGTGCAGGCCATATCGGCCCAACCTGGACCCGAAGCATGGCATGTCGAGTGGCAGACGCGGGGCAGGGAACACCGAACGGGCTTGTCGTCGCGGTCATTACCCGACCAAGGTCAGTAACATTTCACCATACGGTCAGGGTCACCACCCCCCGATCGACTATCCGCCACCCACCGATCGTGCCCGCTCACCGGCTGCGGCGGTGGCGCCGTCCGCGGGCGATCCGCCGGCCGGCCTGGCCGCGGGTCCCGCGGCACCGGCCGTGGGATCGGTGGTGGTGACGGTGAGGGTCTCGGCGGGCCACTCCGGGGCCGGTGCGGTCGGGCGGCCCAGCAGGTACCAGCCCCAGAGACCGGCGGGCGCCGGAGCACGAACGGGGGCGCCGGCCACCTCACGGGCATCCATCACATCCAGCAGATGATCGATGGTGCCAAGCAGCCGGACGGTGGCGCTTCCGCCGAACGGGCCGCCGTGCCCGAGATGCGGATGCGGCCGGCTCGGGGCGTGGCGCATCGCGGCGGAGAACCGCTCCCGCAGGCGGGTGCGCTCGCTGTCGGACAGCGTCCGGTCGAGCTCGTGCAGCAGCGCGTTCTCGGTCTGGGCATGCTCGGTGAGCAGGACCGCGAGGTCCCGGCGCAGGCTCGTGACGCTGGCCGCCGGACGGTTGAGATCGCCCTGCACGTACTGCTCGATGCCGCGCATCACCGAGGAGCCGCGCCGCGCCAACCGGCGCAGCTCCGCCACCCGCGCTCGCCCGCCGGGCACGTTGCGCGCGCACATCGGGTAGACGACGGCCTCCATCGCGCTCAGATGCGCGGAGATCGCCGCGACGGCGACGTCGTTGGCCCGCAGCACCTGCCGCGGATCGCTGGGCGTGGCGTTCGCGCCCCCCGGATCGGCCGCGCCCCCTGGATCGACCTCGGGCGAGCCACCGGCCAGTTCGATCAGGTGGAAGGCATCCGCATGCGCCGAATCCACCAGGGTCGCCAACGCCTCAGCCATGATCACCTCGTCGAACGGACGAATGGAGTAGCGGATCACTGTCAATACGTCGAAGATACGCCCTGCTCACGACGACCGCATCTGGAAAATGTCTACACAAAGTAAGCGGGCACCGAAGAACGCGTGCCGAACTCGAGGTGCATATGTGTACCCTGAGAAAGATTTCCACTACTGTGGCCGCCATGGCCGTCAGGAATGTCCCCCTGATCCAGAACCAGCCCACACCCGACCAGCCGGTGCGAGAGCAGTCGCGGCTGGTCCGGGAGCAGGCGGTCTTCGCCGCCCGCTCACGCCTGACCGACGCCCGGCGGCGTTACCTCAACCATGCGCTGCCCCCGCTGGGCAGTCTGCTCGTGCGCCATCAGATCGCGGTGGCCGACACCGTCGAGTGGCCCTGGGCACGCGTGTCCGGCTGGCCGCATCCGGCGCTGCTGCACGGGCGCAGCCTCAGCGACGGCGCGCACCCCTCGCTCACCCACGTCCGGATGGGCCTGCCGCTGCGCATCCACAGCGTCGACATCGTCGACTGGGCCATCATCGACGCCCGCGGCGAGATCACCGAAGGCGCGTGGACGCGCATGCTGCGCTCACCCGCCGAACCGCCACTCTGACGAGCGGGTAGCCGTCCGCGCGGGGAGTAGCCGTCCGCGCGGGGAGTAGCCGTCCGCGCGGGCAGGAGAGGAGAGGCGCCGCTGGCGGGTGGGGCTCAGTCGGCGAGGAAGTCGTCGAGATGGTCGATGTGGAGGGTCTCGTCCTCGACGACAAGGCCGCCGATGTCGGCGAAGCCCTCCGGGCCGGGCCCGGCCAGCACGATCGAGCCGATGCCGTGGCGGATCGTCAGCCGGCGCTCGAGCCGCGCGGCGAGCAGCATGGACGCCGACCCACACGCCTCGTCCTCGGCGACACCGTGGCGCTCCCCGAACGCACGCGCCCGCACGACGCCGGCCTGTTCGTCCAGCCAGGCCCAGACCTGCACGAGATCGTCCTGTTCGGGGCGTGGCAGTGTCAGCTGCTCGACCTCGGCGGGGCTGCCCACCTGGCGGTGCGTCCAGCCGGTGACACCGGTGAGCGCCGTCCGGGTCCACACCCGGCCCTGGTCCTGCCAGCTCACCGCGTCCCCACCGGCCAGGCGCAGGACCGCCGGATGCCCGCCCAGCAGCCGGGCGATCAGCCACGCGGCGCCGACAAGGGCGTCCCCCGCGGTCGGCACCTGCCGGTCAGGGGTGTGCACGGCGAGTTCCGCCTGCTCCAGGTCGTCGACGAAGACGGTCGCGGGCACACCGAGCCGCCGTGCGATCTGAGCCCGTTCCCGCTGGTCGGGCAGTAGTTTGGCGGCGTCGAGCACCACCGCGAGCAGGCTGCCCGCCGCGCCGGTCTCATCGGCGAACACCCGCAGCCTGCGTACCTCGATCTCGGTCACCCGTACCTCCGTGGCTGGCGCCGGGCCGCCCGTGGGCCGCCACGGCAGTGTGCGCGTCACCTTCGCCATCACGCTCGCCATCCCACGGCACACCCGCGCATCCGCGCGGAAAACCGAGGACGGATCCTCTTACCCGACCGGGACCCTGCCCGGCAGTCCCGGCCGCCTTGTCACGATGGCAACCGGTACGTCAGAACCGCCAACGGTACGCCGATGGCCTGGAAGGGGGCGACGAAGCGATGACACAAGGCGACGCCGCGGACAACAACGGTGTGGACATCTCCAGTACGGCGAACACCACCGGACAACCTCACTTCTCGACACCGCACGGCGGCGGATCGGACGACTCCGACCGCTCCGACCGCTCCGACCGCTTCGGCCCGGCCGACCCGTCCGGTGCGCTCGACCAGTCGGGGTCGCAGGGTGAGCATCCGGTGCTGGACGCGTTGGAGCACGCCTCGGCGAACGCCCACCGGCTGGCCGGCGCGCTCAGCCGACCGGCGGTCTCGCTGGTGCGGGTCGGCCGCAAGCGGCGCCGGGCCCGCGCGATCATCCGGCAGTCCACGCCGGACGGACGGGTGATGGCCTGCGGGGTCTACAGCCACGGCAAGCGGGTGACGATGGACGTCAACACCGCCGACGCGCTCCGGCTCGCACGCGACGAACGGGACGGGTTCGCCTGGCTGGGCCTGTTCGAACCGACCTACGAGCAGCTCGCCGAGGTCGCGCAGGAGTACGGACTGGACAAGCTCGCCGTCGAGGACGCCGTCACCGGCGGGCAGCGACCCAAGCTCGAGCAGTACGAGAACCACCTGTTCATGGTGCTCAAGACCACGACCTACGTCGCGCACACCGAGGTGACCGGCACCTCGGAGGTGGTCACCACCGGCGAGATCATGATCTTTCTGGGGGAGGACTTCGTCGTCACGGTGCGCCACGGGCAGCACGGTGAGATGTCGAAGCTGCGCCGTCGGCTTGAGGCCGCCCCGGAGATGCTGCGCCACGGCCCGACCGCCGTCCTGCACGCGATCTGCGACAGCATCGTCGATGACTACGTGGACACCGTCGAGAAGATCCAGGTGGATGTCGACCAGATCGAGGCCGGGGTGTTCCGCCGCGAACACACCCCGTCCACCGAGTCCGCCTACCAGATGAAGCGGGAGCTGCTCGAGCTCAAGCACGCCGTCCAGCCGCTGACCGGACCGCTGCGCAGCCTCATCCTGGACCGGCCACGAATGGTGGACGTCGCGATGCGCCGCTACTTCCGCGACGTCGCCGACCATCTCGAGCAGGTCAGCGAGCGGATCTCGCACTTTGACGAACTGCTCTCCTCGGTGCTCCAGGCCACACTTACCCAGCTGACCATCGCGCAGAACGAGGACATGCGGCGGATCAGCGCCTGGGTGGCGATCGCCGCCGTTCCGACCGCGCTCGCCGGAATCTACGGAATGAACTTCGAGCACATGCCCGAGCTGCGCCAGACCTGGGGTTATCCCGCGGTCCTGAGCGTGATGGTGGTCGCCTGTCTGCTGCTGTACCGGGCGTTCAAACGTAACGGCTGGCTTTAGCCGGCCCGAAAGTGACCTGCGTCATTGACGCCGGCCGGGAACCGGTGCCCCGCAGCGCATGCCCATACAAATAGCGCCCAAACCGCCGGTACGCCGCAAAACACGCAGCCAGCCGGTGGTCCATGGTTCATTTTTACTATCAGTTGACAGTGCCGACGTATCCGTACGATGGGTTACATTCGGTCGTCGCCGTCGGCTACCGTAACCATCCGTGTCGGAGCGACCGGGCCTCGTCTCCGCGGCTCGGCACAGCCCCCGATCCCCCACCCCCCAGGGGAGCTCATGCCCTCGTCTGACCCCGCCCGGCGAGCGACCACCCCCATGCCCGACCGCGGTGATCTGATCGTCGAGCTGGTCGGCCGCCTGGAGGTCCTCGACGGCCTGTTGAGCCGGTTGGAGGAAGCCGAGCGTCAGGCCAAGGACGCCAGCGAGTTCCTCGCCCGCACGCGCGACTGGCAGGAGGAGACGGTCCGCACCATCCAGGAGGAGCGGGCCCGGATGCGCCAGCGCCAACGCGCCCTGGACGCGCTCGCCGACCGTGCCCGCGCCGCCGTCGCCTCCCTTGCCCACCAGCGTTCGTTGCCCGGCGAGGTCCAGCTGCTCGCCCTCGAACTCCAGATGCTCGACACCGCCGGCTTCCTCTCCCGCCGCGGCCGGACCCCCCGTTGACGCACCCCTCGGATCTGCCTGATGGGCATGAACCACGGCCCGGGCGGCCCGCTGCACGGCCCCGGCTCCGCGGTTACCGGGTGCGACCGAGGCCGTGTCCACCTGTGGGTGTCCAATCGGGGCGACCCGGCTGCGGACACCCGGTTCCACGACGTCACGGCATCGATCCGGGGGTTGGCGACCACCTCCCATCCAGGCGTTTTCGCGTGCTGGGACAGCCTGATCGGCTCGGCCAGGCGGCACTTGTGGTGGCCCGGGCGCGGGCACTTCAGTGCACACTGCCTGTAGTTGGGAGGAGCTAGTGTTTACCCGCACCATCCGAGTGGACTAGTCTCACGCCGACGAAACGACAACACCGGGCCGAACGCCGAATCCTGCCCCCGGCCCCGGTGTCCCCTCCGAGTCGTCATCTGGGGCAGGAGCGGGGGACCCATCCTCCACACCGGCCAGCACCGAACCGCGGTGCCGGCCTAGGGGTGAAGTCCGCAGCGTGAAGGTCACGCCGCGGGCCGGGCAGCCCAGCCCGAACCCGACAGCTCACTTCGCAGGCGTACGGGAAGGAATACATCGTTGTCCGCACAAAGCGTGCAGCTCGACGAAGATTCACGCGTCGCGGGTCGCGGCCGTCACCGTGCCCCGTCCCCCACGCCGGTCACCCGTAGTCGGGGCCGGGCGCGTGCCTTCGCCGCGATGACCACCGGGACCGTAGCGGTCTCCGGAGTGGCCCTGGCTGGCTGTGCCACCGACGTCCACGCCGACCAGGCGCGCGACGAGTCGACGAACACCGCCCCGGTCACTCTCGCCGCGCAGATCGGCTCGCGAGCCGCCCTCGGCGGCAGCATCGCCGCTGCGGCGATCAGCTCCGACGGTTCCGTCGGCACCACCCTGACCACCACGACCGTCGACGCACCGCCCCTGGCGGGCAAGGTGCAGGTCGGCCTGCGGGTCACCAACCCGAACGTGACGGTCACCCCGAACGAGCCCGTGGACATCGGCTTCTCGCTGTTCAACGAGGCCACCCACGAGCCGCTGGCGAACCAGCTCGTCAAGGTGCAGGTCAAGCTGCCCACCGGCTGGGCGACCTTCAAGCACCTGTACACCAACGACCAGGGCTACACGTCGTACACGGCCCGGGTGCTCACCACGACGAACGTCACCGCGATCTTCGACGGGACGGACGCCCTCCAGTCGGCGCACTCGTCGAACGACGCCACCCTGCAGGTCGCGCAGCCCGCCCCGGCGGCGGCCTCGCGCACCCGCGGTGCGATCATCGACAACGTCTCCGTCGACGTGGACGTCCCGCTCCCGGCGAACTCCATCGGTGAGAAGGCCGTCTACCTGGCCTCTCTGCAGGCCGGCAAGCCCTACGTCTACGGTGCCGACGGCCCGAGCTCGTTCGACTGCTCCGGGCTCGTCCAGTACGTCTACCGGCAGCTGGGCAAGACCCTGCCGCGCACGACGGACGCCCAGTTCGCCGCCACCACCCGGATCTCCATGTACAACAAGCAGCCCGGAGATCTGATCTTCCTGGGTACGCCCGGCAACATCTACCACGTCGGCATCTACGCCGGCAACGGCAAGATGTGGGTCGCCCCGCACACCGGCGACGTCGTGAAGCTCCAGTCGATCTACACCACGTCGTACTACGTGGGCCGGATCTGACGACACCTTCGCCACCGCTTCGTCCGAGCCGGGCCCAGCGGCCACCCTCCCGCACGTCCCGAGGGTAGCCAGCAGCCTTTCCTGGACCTCGCGGCGCCTGCCGTGGACACGACCCTGACCTGGACGACTGACGCCGCCCGCGACCACCCCCCTCCGGCCGCGGTCAGGTAGCAGCCGTACACGTCCACGCGTCGGCACGTTTCGTACTTCTGGACACGTTCGGCACCATCCAGTGCCCTGGTCGGGCATGCTCCCCCGACCGGTCGTCCGGCAGCAGCACGCTGCCCTTACCGGGTCACCATCGTCGCTGACCCGGCCACACCCCAACCTGGCCGCTGATGACCCCGGCCATGCGACCGCCCCTCCCCGCCCGGCCGGCCATCGCCATGCCCTTGGCACCTGGCCCCAGCCGTACCCCGACCAGTCACTGCCGCACTCGACCGGTCGCCCCGCACCTGTCTGGCAGGAGCCGTCTGTTCCTTCCGGCCGGACGGACGTCAGATCTGCCCCCCCACGGGCGGCCGGGCCGCTCGGCGGCCGCCCCCCCCCCCCCCCCCCCCCCCCCCCCCCCCCCCCCCCGGGGGCGCCCCCCGGGCCTCCCATCCCCACCGGCCCACGTCCGGCCTTCTCTCCTGCGCCGACCCGCGTCCGGCCTTTCCCCTGCGCCGGGCCTCGTCCGACAGTTCTCTTCATCCGCCAGCCCACGTCTGACGGGGCGGACGGACAGGCCGGACGGGAAGGCCGGGGACGGGAAGGCCGGTCAGGCGGGCAGGCGGTGGCCTGAGGAGGCCTTCCAGAGGGTCTCGCTGACTTTTTTGTCCCAGTCCGTCTCAGCGACGCGTTCGACGGGGACGCGGCCGGCACAGGGCGACTGGGGCTCCTGGGTGAACTGGCCCACGACGCCCACGACGGCGAAGGCGGGGGTGCCTGCCGAGCAGACGGCGGTGAGGGCCAGCCGGGCGCCTTCACCGACGCCCCAGATGTAGATCCGATTCGGATCGATCTTGCTCTTCTTCGTCGACACGTAGTCGATGACGTCCCGGATGTAGCGGGCGTCGGGGCCGTCGGGGCTGTCGATGCGCCAGGTACCGCCGACGGCTTCGGGGTAGGCGACGGCGAAGGTCTTCTCGTTGGCCACGGAGCCGGCCTTGCTGTCATGGTCGAAGGTCTTGGCCGAGGTGTTGTCGTCGTGAAGGATCAGCACGAGCGGAATCGGCTTCTTGGGGCTGCCGGGAGCGTGCACATACAGCTCCCGGCCGGACGAACCGTAGCCCTTCGGTATCGCGTCCCGCTTGGTCTTCGGACCGCTGTCATGCTGGATGAAGACCCAGAGCACGACGACGACCGCCGCGACGATGTACCCGGTTCGTTTGTTCTTGCCCCACCAGCCGGCAAGGGGATTGGCTGCCACGGTCCCACGGAACCACACCGCCCCAGTCGAAACCCCGCAAACGTGTGATCGGACAACCGTGGCCCGACCACCACGAAGGTGCCGTTGGGCGGTCAGCCGGCGGTGAGCGCGCGGTGCCGGGCCTCCCGCAGTGCAACGGTTTCCGGCGGTCCGGACAGCGGCGGCAGCGTGCCATGTACCCAGGTCAGCAGCAGGTCCGCCAGCGCCGGATTCTGCGCCAGCACCGGCCCGTGCAGGTAGGTGCCCAGCACCCGCCCGTCCACGATCCCGTCGGTCCCCGCCGAGGACGAGCCGTCATCCGGCCCAGCCGTCCCACCGGCACGCCCGCCCGCGCCACCACCGGCAGCTCCGGCGGCACCAGCACCGCCGGAGCCGTCGCCGATGCCGCGGCGGACCGTCCCGAGGGGGAATCCCTGGCAGCCGGGCAGGCGCCTGGTCCGTCCGGCGTGGTTCTCGTAGCCGAAGAGGGTGGGCAGGCCGAGGCGGGGGTCGGGTTCGACGACGATGTCGCCGACGGCGCGCCCCGGCGGGGGGGCGTCCGGACCGGCGAAGGAACGGCGGGTCTCGATCCCGACCAGACCCAGCCCCTCGTGGATCTCCCCGCCGGACGGGAAGCTCTGACCGATCACCTGGTAGCCGGCGCAGACCGCGAGCACCGCCGCACCGCCGTGCACCGCCCGGGGGATCGCCCGGTTCTGCCGGATACCGTCGGCCGCGAGCACCTGCGGGGCGTCCTCACCGCCGCCGAGCAGGTAGATGTCGCACCCTTCGGGCACCGGCGAACCGGCGGGGACATCGACCCGTTCGACCGGCAGGCCACGCCAGCGCAGCCGCCGTTCCAACACGATCGCGTTGCCGCCGTCGCCGTAGGTGCCGAGCAGCTCCGGGTAGATCAGCGCGATCCGGGTCGTCGAGACGCCGCGGCGGCTCATCGGGTGCACCGCACGAGCAGGTCGCGGAAGGCGGTGTAGTTGGCGACCACGTCGACGACCTTCTCGTTGGCCGCCTGGGCTGCGTCCTCAGCGCTGCGGTGCACGCTGTGCGGCACCTCCGCGTAGGCCAGGCGCACGCTCATGTCCTCCTTGCGCTCCCCGGTGACGAGCACCTGCCGGCCGGCGAGCCGTTCGAGCGGGACGTCCCAGATCCACGAGGGGTCTCGGCCGTCGGCGGTCTGCGAGTTGAAGTCGATGACGACGGGACGCGGCGGGGCGTCGGCGAGCAGTTCCATCATCTCCACCCAGCCGGCGGGGTTCTTCGCGAGCAGCAGCCGCCCGCGCCGGCCCTGTTCGCCGAGGAAGACCTCCTGATAACGGCCCTGGACGTCACCCAGGCCGGTCATCGCGGCCAGCGCCGCCTCGACCTCCACGCCGAACTCGCGGGCGGCGGCGGCGGCCATCGCCGCGTTGCCGAGGTTCACCCGTCCGGGCAGGTCGAGGCGGGCGGGGACAGTGCGGCCGTACCAGCGCAGCTCCCGCGGCCCGATCACCGAGACGATCGGCTCCGGCCGGGCCAGCCCGCATTCGGACCACCAGCCGTTGGCGTTGCGGTGCAGCAGCCGGGCGCACTGTGGGCAGACCATCGCGTCCGCCGTCCAGTTCTGCCCCGCCGACACCCACACCTGCCGTGACCAGCCGGCCGCCGCCCACGCGACGAGGGGATCGTCCACATTGGCGACGACGGTCGTGTCGGGCAGTTCGGCGCCGAGTTCACGCCACATCGCGGCGATCCGCCGGGTCTCGTTGGACCGGTCCAGCTGGTCGCGGCTGATGTTGAGCAGCAGCACGACCCGCGGCCCGATCTCCCGGGTGACCTTCGGCAGCCAGATCTCGTCGACCTCGAGGGCCGCCGCCGCGTCGAACGGCGGCTTCGACAGGGCGGCGAACACCCCCGGGGCCATGTTCGCCCCGCCGCTGTTCGACTTGACCGGCCCCAGGGTGCCCAGCGCCCGCGCGAGCAGCCGGGTCGTCGTCGTCTTGCCGTTCGTGCCCGACACGCAGGCGGTGGGACGCCGGGAGCCGACCTCGGCGAGGGCCCCCGGGGACACCCGAAGGGCCAGTTTCCCGCCGATCATCTCCCCGGAACCACGGCCAAGCCGACGGGACGCCTCGGCGGCGAGTCGCTCCAGGGCAAGGGCGGCCTGCGTCCGGGCGGTGAACCTACGCGGAAATGATGTCGTCATCGCGCTTTCTACAGTGCCACGGCGACAGCCGGCACCGGACGCCGCCCCCGGATCCGTTCCGGTATCTCCCCGGCATCCGCTGTGCGCTGTGCGCACACTGCGAGCGGCTACCGTGAGCCGCCGTTCGACACCCCACCCCGCACGGACGGACTTGTTCGGTCCGTTACGCGCGGACTACCCGGATGTGCCCATGGGACCTTGGTGTAGCTGTCACCCGACTGGCACGGTAGAACTCACCCATTGGGGTGAACCGGGCCACCGGGATCCGGCTTCTGGAGTGAGAATCACAGGTAGTGCATGGTGGGACAGGTCGGTTAACTACCGGCGGCCATGCTGACCTGCGGTTTGACGACCTGGAGCTCGCTGTCGCGGGTGCCCGGGAACTTCGAGGTTCGCCGATCGGCGCTTCGGGGCACCGGCCCAGTGACCGGTCCACCAGACCAGCGGACCAGCCGGTCACCGGACCAGCCGGCCGTCGGACCTACGGGTCTCCCCGTCGGGCGGGAGTTCGGACCGGTCGAGCACCGACCGGTCGCAGAAGGGACGTGAGGGCACACCGTGACCACGAAGGCAATCGCGATCGCTCGGGAGCACGGCCACTGGTCCGTGCACGAACTCGACCCCGCGGACCTCGACGACCTCGACGCCCTCACCGACGCCATGCGCGACCTCGGTGACGCCTCCGTCGTCGCCTTCCTCGAGGAGGACGACGAGTACCTCGCGATCGTCCGCCTGGGTGACAAGCAGCTGGACCCGTCGGTCTTCCTCTCCGACCGCCGCGCCCTGGTCAGCTCCGACCTCGCCGGCCGTCTCTTCTCCGACGCGCTGCCCTCCATGGCCGGCCTGTCCACCGAGGACGACGAGGACGACGACGACTCCGCCGTCCTGCTCCAGGCCTCCCCCGTCGGTGACCTGGATCTCCTCGCCGACCTGGGTACCTCCGAGGAGGACCTGCTCGAACTCATCGGCGAGGAAGGCATGCTCCCCGCCGACCTGATCAGCGCCCTGAGCGAACGCGCCGGCGCCGGGGAGATCTTCGACGACGCCCGTGGCTGACTCGTTCAGTCACGAGGCGGCGATGGGCCTGGCGCTGGACCAGGCGCGTCTCGCTCTGGCCTCCGGCGACGTCCCGGTCGGCGCGGTCGTCCTCGCCGCCGATGGCACGGTGATCGGCACCGGCTACAACACCCGCGAGCGCGACGGCGACCCCACCGCCCACGCCGAGGTCATCGCCCTACGCGCCGCCGCCCAGGCCCTGGGCTCCTGGCGCCTGACCGGCACCACCCTCGTCGTCACCCTCGAGCCCTGCACCATGTGCGCCGGCGCCCTGGTCCTCGCCCGCATCGCCCGCCTCGTCTACGGCGCCGTGGACGACAAGGCCGGCGCCGTCGGCTCCCTCTGGGACGTCGTCCGTGACCGCCGCCTCAACCACCGCCCCGAGGTCATCCCCGCCATCCGCGCCCCCGAATGCACCACCCTCCTCACCACCTTCTTCACCACCCGCCGCACCACCAGCACCCGCCCCACCCCCACCCCCAGGTGATTTCGCGGATCAGGCCGACTTTCATGATCGGCTCCCGATTGCCGGCCGCTGGGCCTGATGTCCATCGCGGACACGATCACCCCCGCGACGACCCCCTTAGCCCACGACCCCCACGCGCCACCCCGTTTTTCGTTACATACCGTCACCATCATCGCCAAGCGGGTACCCGGCAGGCTCCGAACCGGAGCCGAGCCGCGAGCACGGCGGCGGGTGTGGGCCCGGATCGCGGCCTGGCCGTGGAGGGCTGGCGGCATCCGGTCCGGACCCGGCGAACCACATGCCCGGCGCGTCCGGTAGGCTCACCTACGGTGGAGTCGCCTAGTGGCCGAGGGCGCACGCCTCGAAAGCGTGTGAGGGGGCAACCCCTCCGTGGGTTCAAATCCCACCTCCACCGCACTTGTCATGTCGCAAGACACAGCTACAGGCCCGAACCCACCGGTGGGTTCGGGCCTGATCCATTTCTAGCGGCGGGCATGGTGCTCCGGTCAGCACCGTCCAAGATCACTCGTTGGGCTCGTCGTGCGCCGCTTCGAGATTCCCGCGGATCGTTCGCACAGTGGGATGCTTCGGGCTGTACACCGCTTCACCCGGAACACCAGCAGCCGCTGGTCCGCACCCAGCGGATCCGACACCCATGCGGCCTGCCATTCGGCTTTCCCGTAGACCGAACGGGCGTGGTGCTCGGACAGCACCGCGATGGTCCGCCGGGTGCGGGAAACACCCTCGTCCATCTTCGCGACCCAGTTCGTTCCCGTCTGGAAGTCCCAGTCCTGCACCAGAAGGTGGAATCCGGCCTCTTCCAGCACCCAGGCCACCCAGACCACCCAGACCGCCCACGGCTGGTCCATCGCCGTGTAGGAGACGAAGAAGTCCCACTCGTAGCCGTCATCCACGGCGCCCCCGACCGTCACGCGGACGGTCTCCACCATCACCGGACGACGCAGCCCACCGGCGGACGAATCCACCGGGAAGAGCCCGGCCGCCCACCCGCGCCGGGCGAACGGCGGCGCCGGCGGCATACCAAAAGGCGACGTCAACTTGCCGGGCGATGCGGAGCGTGAGCATAGTTTTCGCGGAAGGTAATGGAAGTTACTGACCACGGCGGTCGGCTCAATGGCGCGCCGACCGCCTTCCAGCATCACCAGAACGCCAGCATCACCAGCACGTCGAACGGATCGCGAGACTATCCATCAGTTGCACGGCCGGTGAGTCGGAGGCAATGGCATGGCGAGGATTGTGGTTTTTGGCGCCGCGGGGCAGATCGGGCGTCGCATCACCGACGAGGCGATCAGGCGTGGGCATGAGGTCACCGCGGTCGAGGTGGACGCCTCCCGGGTGAAGAAGCTCGCCCGTAAGGCGAACGCCGTCGAGGGAGACGTGACGTCCCGGGACACCGTGCAGCGGCTGGCCCAGGAGGCGGACGCCGTCGTCGTCGCCGTCGGTGGGGTGGACCGGCCGGTGCACGCGAACGCGGCCCGCACCCTCGTCGATGTGCTGCCACGGCTGGGTGAGCAGGCGCCGCTGGTCGTCCACGTGTCGAGTGCGGGGACGCTGGAGGACGAGAACGGGCAGCGTCTCGTCGACACCTCCGATTTCCCCGCCGCCGAGCGCAAGGACGCGCTCGACCAGGTCGACGCCCTCGACACCTACCGCGGCGCCCGGGGCGTCCGGTGGGCCGCGATCGCCCCGCCGCCGCAGAACTTCGGCAGCGGCCAGCGCCGAGGCGCCTACCGCACCGGTGTCGACCATCCGGTCATCGACGCCCAGGGTCAGATCGGCATCTCCACCGAGGACTTCGCCGTAGCGGTGATCGACGAGATCGAACACCCGCGTAACCGCAACCGCCGCTTCACCGTGGGCAACTAACCACCCCATCCATCGCCGCTGGTGGTCACCCCTGCCCACCAGTGGCCAGCTCGGGCGGCGCCGGGATGAACCCCATCCCCGCGCCGCCCGCAGCGCGTGGCGGGTCAGAGCATCGTGGACAGGATGGCGCCGATGTCGTCAGGGGTGGTGCGGGGGTTGACGATGGCGAAGCGGGCGACGGCTTCGCCGGCCACGCGGGTGGGCGGGACGAAGGCGAAGCCGGCGCGGAGCAGGCCGCTGCTCCACTGCTGGTAGTCGGTGTCCGTCCAACCCCGGCGGCGGAAGACCACGACGGACAGTTCCGGTTCCCGAACGAGTTCGAGTTCGGGGCGCGCGGTGATCTGCGCTGCGGCCGCCCGCGTGGTGGCCAGGGTCACTTCGATCGCGTCGGCGTACGCCTGGGTGCCATGGGTGGCCAGGGAGAACCAGAACGGCAGGCCGCGGGCCCGTCGCGACAGGCCTATCGCGTAGTCGGACGGGTTCCAGTTGGTGTGGGAGTCGAGTACCTCGAGGTAGGCGGCGCGTTGCGGACCATGCGCGGCGAGCCCCTGCGCCGGGTCGCGGTAGAGCAGGGCGCAGGCGTCGAACGGGGCGAACAGCCACTTGTGCGGGTCGACGATGAACGAGTCGACGTCGGCGATGCCGTCGAAGCGCACCCGAGCGGACGGCGCGGCCAGCGCCGCCAGCCCGTACGCGCCGTCGGCGTGCACCCAGAGCCGATGCTCCCGGGCGACGTCGACGATGCCCCGGATGTCATCGACAACCCCGAACTGCGTCGTCCCCGCCGTCGCGACGACCGCGAACACCCCCAGCGCCGCCGCATCACGACCAGCCTCGCCGCCGCCACCGCCACCATCGTCGCCATAGCCATGGTCGTGGCCGTCCGGCCGTAGCCCCCGCGCGGCGGAGGCGTCCTCGCGGGCGAAGCCGGCCAGGGCCGCGGCGAGCAGGGGGCCGGTGAGGCGACCGTCCGCACCGGTGGGGATGGGGACGATCTCGGCGTCGAGCACGGCGGCGGCCTGGTAGAGCGACGAATGCGCCTCGTCGCCGCAGATGAACCGCCATCGCGACGGTAGCGGCCGGCCCTCGGCGAGCAGCCGCGCGCGGGCCGCCCCACGCGCCGCGACCAGCGCCGACAGGTTCCCCACCGTGCCACCGGGCACGAACACCCCGCCGGCCGCCACGGGCAGGCCGGCGAGATCCGCGAGCCAGCGCAGCGCCTCGTTCTCGGCGTGCACCGCGCCGGCGCCTTCCATCCAGCTTCCGCCGTAGATGGACGAGGCGCCGACGAGCAGGTCGAACATGACCGACGATCTGGTCGGGGCGGCCGGAATGAAGGCGAGGTTGCGCGGATGGTCCGCCGAGATGCAGGCCCGGGCCAGCACCTCGTCGAACAGTTCCAGCGCACGCCGGCCACCGAGACCGCCCGGGGTGATCGTCCGCCCGACCCGCGCGGCGAGTTCCACGGGGGTGGCGGGTCCGTCCAGGGGCACCTGGTCGAATCCGAGCCGCAGCCGGGTCGCGTCGAAGACCGCCCGCATCAGATCGGCCGTGTCGGCATCAAATCTGTGCACGGACGGACCGCCCTGCCCTCACCACGTCGACGGACGTCCCGCACTACGCGGGGACGAGACCCGCGCCGGGCGCGGAAACCGAAAGAATCCCGCGGGTAGCGGGACGGGACTACGCAGCCTGCTTGCCGCGCTGACGCCGGAAGAGGAACCCGCCACCCACGAGCGTAACCAGCAGAACAATCGCACCGACACGCTTCACAACGAACCTCCACGATGAGGACTCAGGGTCAGCCACAACGGCGTTACCGCAGGACGGCAATACCGCCACGACAACGGTGATGACGGCCGCATCCCGCCGAAGCGGACAACTGCCACCAAGGACGGCGCCCCGCCGTGCTGACTTCGCATCACGGGCGGCGGTGTCGCGTCCGGTCGTCGTTGGAATCCGAGCATGCCACGAACCCCGCCCGGCTGCGCGGCTGGACCGCCGAATGACGGTCGCGTCGGCGACACCCGAGCCGGACACGTCTCCCGCACACGGGCAATTCGCAGGTGAGCGTGTCGTCCGGCGGACGTTCACGGTCGCATCGCGATCGCGCCATGGGTCGGTGACGTCTGTCCGGTGTGCTTCCCACCGGGGGTCCCCGCCACCCACCCCCAGGGCAACAGCACCCCGCCCCGCTCGCTCGCATCCCGCCCTCCTCCCTGCCCGCCCACCTGCTGCGAAGCACAGGCATGCCCCCCGCCTGCCGCGAAGCACAGGGCGCCCGTCGGTCCGGACGAGGCGCGGTCGCGATGCCGAGGGCTGTCAGGCTCGACGCCGAGGGCTGCCAGGCACATGCCGAGGGCTGTGCGGCCACATGCCGAGGGCTGTTGGGAAAACGGGGCCATCAGTAACCGAACAAGCCTCGGCATCAGGGGATTTCTGGCGGACGTCGGCAAGTGGCCGGAAATCGACCGGGACATCCGTCCAATGTTCACTTTCCTGTCACCAGGGAGGCCACGGGGAACCGTTGGACGTTCATCCACCAGTAACTCCCGGGGGTACGTGCGGTGAACGCGACCGAGGCGAGACGGCACGGACCCGCGCGGGAGCGGAAGACCCGTACAGGGTCGTACGGAAAAGGACGTCCCGTACACATATTCTCGAGAGGCGGGGCAGGGGCCCGACAGCAGGCACCGAGCCGAGCAGCCGGCACCCAGGCACCACGCGCGATGGATCATCTGTGCACAGCGATTCTTGGAGATGTGGAGTGGCGCGAATCTTCGTCAGCCACGCTGGCTCCGACGGGGAGTTGGCCGACGAGATCCACCAGAGGTTGTCCGAACGTCAGCATCAGGTTTTTCTCGCCCGCAACATCCGGGAGGGTATCCCGCCGGGTGATCTCTGGAAGGAACGGCTGCATCAGGAGCTACGGGCGGCCGATGCGGTTGTCTGTGTGCTCACCGATGCCTATAACGCGTCGCCCTGGTGCGCGTACGAAATCGGAATAGCACACGAGGTGGGCAGCCTGCTGGTGCCGCTGCGGGCACAGCCGGAGGCGTCCTCGCCGTTGTTGGCCGACCGGCAGTACGCGGTGGCCGTCGACAATCCGCAGTGGGCCGCCGATCTGGATGTGGCGCTGCGGCGGATCGACGCGGCGGGCGGGCGGGGGGTGTGGGAGCGATCGCCGTTTCCGGGGCTGCGACCGTTCACCCGGGACATGGCGCGGGTCTTCTACGGCCGCGACGACGAGCTGCGCCGGCTCGCGCACCGGCTGCGGGCGCTCAGCGACCGTCGGCTGCTGCTGGTCGTCGGCGGGTCGGGGTGCGGGAAGTCGTCCCTGGTCAGCGCGGGGCTGACGGCACGGTTCAGCGAGGAGCCGGGGTGGATGGTGGCCGAGCCGTTCGTGCCGGGGCGTGATCCGACCCGCAAGCTGGCGTTGGCGCTGGCGAACGCCGCCGGTTCGGTGGGAGTGCCGTGGACGGCCACCGAGGTCGACCAGCGGCTGCGGGAGGAGCCGGGAGCACTCGCGTCGATCACCGAGGAGCTGTTGGCGGCGGGCTCGGGTCCGTCCCGCGACCGGTTGCTGATCGTGGTGGATCAGGGCGAGGAGTTGTTCACCCGGACGCCGCCGCAGGCCCGCTCGTGGTTCGCGACGTTGCTCTCGGAGGGGCTCGGGGGGCCCGTTCGGGTGGTGGTCGCGGTGCGGTCGGAGTTTCAGGACCAGTGGTTCGCCGTGCCGGAACTGCGAGAGGCGAACCTGCACGCGTTCCCGCTACGTCCACTGTCGCGCGAGATGCTCAGCGTGGTGATCACGGAGCCCGCGCGGGTGGCGGGGCTGCGGGTGGCTCCGGAGCTGGTCAGCCGGATGGTGGAGGACACCGAGGCCGGCGAGGCGCTGCCGCTGCTCGCGTTCACCCTGGAGGAGCTGGCCCGCGGGCTGTCCCGGGGAGATCTGCTCTCGGCGGCGCGGTATGACCAGCTGGGCGGGGTACGCGGAGCGCTGGCCAGCCGGGCCGACGCGGTGCTGGAGGAGGCGGTGGCGGCGGCCCACCTGCCACGGCAGGTGATTCTGGCCAGCATGGCCGAACTCGCCACGATCGACGAGGCCGGACGGCGCACCCGGCGCCGCGTCGACTTCGGGGAACTGTCCTCGGACGCGCTGCGGACGGCGTTCGGGGTGTTCGTCGACCAGCGGTTGCTGTCGACCCCGGCGGAAAGCCTCGGCACCACCGCGGTGGGCGTGGTCCATGAGGCGCTGCTGACAGCCTGGCAGCCGTTGGACTCGGCGATCCGGGAACGGGAGGCGGCACTGTTCACCGAGGGCCAGGTGGAACGGGCCGCCGCCGCCTGGGCTCGCGGCGGACCGTTGTGGGGTGCTGACCGGCTCACCGCGGCCACCACGGTGCTGTGGGGCGCGCACGGCCAGTTCGGCAAGGGCGCCGAACCCGTCGTCAACCTGAACCGGGCCGGCCGCCAGTTCCTCGCCGCCTGTAACCAGCGGGCCGAGAGCGAGGCCCGCCGTGTCCGGTTGCGTCGGCGGCGGGTGGTCAGCCTGCTGTCGATCGCGTTGGTGGTGGCGTTGACGGCCGCCGCGCTCGCCGCCGTGCAGACCGCCTACGCCCGTAACGCCCAGCGTGGCGCCGACCGGGCCCGCATCGCGACCCTGGCGCGGTCGCTGCTCACCGCCGCGGACGACGTCCGCGCCACCGACCGGGTCAAGGCGCTGCGCCTGGCCCTGGCCGCCGCGGCTGTCCATCCCGACCTGGCCAGCCAGGAGAACCTGCTGCAGAGCCTCGCCGCCGACCCGACCGGCGTCATCACCGTCGGCGCCCCGGTGACGGCGCTGGCGTTCGTCCGTACCGATCGGGGCGAGATCCTGCTCGCCGCCGGTGCCGCGGACGCCTCGGTGCGCCTGTGGCTGCTGCGGGCCGACGAGCCCGCCGCGGTGGGCAGCCCCCTGATCGGACTACACGGCCCCGTCACCGCCCTGCGGTTCACCACCGACGGACGAAGCCTGACCGCGGACGACTCCCTGCGCACCACCCTCGCCTGGGATCTGACCGACCTCGCCGCACCCCGGCTGACCACCGACGAGCACCCCGGCCCCACCAGCCCCGCCTCGTCGGGCGCCACCACCTCGGGCGCCACCACCTCGGGCGCCACTGCGGATGGGCTCCCATCGAGAGCCGCCGCCGCACGGGATGAGACGTTCGGTCCGCTGCTCGTGCCGTCCCGCGATCTGAGCATCCAGGTGGACGCCCGACCCGAACGTGTCGCGGCGCCCCTGCGCCAGGTGACGTCGGCCGACCCTGCCCCGGTGGACGACCAGCAGAGTGCCGAGGGCGATGCGGGACCCGGTCCGGTGACGGGGGCGCTCACCGTGCGGATGTGCTGCGGCGACGGAAAACCGGCCCTGGCCAAAGCCGACACCGATACCGGTGCGGTGCGGGCGGTGGCGTTCTCGCCCGATCGCCGGATTCTGGCCAGCGCCGATGCGGGCCGCGGAGTACGGCTGTGGGCGACCGGCCCGGATTCACTCGGCCGGCCGCGGGGCGACACCGGTGATCCGACCACCTGGCCGAGACTGAAACCCATCGGGCAGCCGCTGGCCGGGCACACCCTTTCCCCGCTGTCGCTCGCCTTCTCACCGGACGGAACTGTGCTGGCCTCCGGTGCCAATGACGGGACGATTCGGCTCTGGGATCTCGCCGCGGTCCACGAATTCGTCGCGAAGAAGATCGTGACCTACGCCTGCCAGCGCGCGGGCAGGGGGCTGGACGCGTCGTCGTGGCAGTACTACCTGCCGGGCGTGCGCTTTCGCGACCTCTGCTCGCCGTGACCGCAGTCAACCGACGGATACCCACCCGAGGAAGGCCCGCTCTGGCGAATACGCAGTAATGCCGCGGCCGGCGTCGTCGCGGCGGCCATGGTGGTCGTGGTGGTCGTGGTGGTCGTGGTGGCGGGTGGCCGGGAGCGCCATTCGGCGCGGGTAATGGCGTACACGTTGCTGGCCCGCCACGGGCCGACGTCGGCGACGCCGCGGAAATTCATGCCGAGACGGTGGGCGATGCTGTTCATGCCGGTGTTGTCGCGATGGGTCGACGTGATCAGCTCGTCGACGGGAAGCCGTTCGAAGCCGAACTCCAGGGACGCGCGAATCGCCTCGGTTCCGAGGCCGCGGCCCCAGTGGTCGCGGCGAATCGACACGGCGACCTCGATGCCGGGCCAGCCCTGCGCGATATAGGAGCCGGCGCGACCGAGGAACTCGCCGCTGCCCCGATCCTCGACCGCCCACATGCCGTGGCCGCGCAACGACCACATGCCGATCAGATGCGTGACGAGCCGCTCGGTGGCGTCCACCCCGAAGGGGCCGTCAAGATAACGCATAGTTTCCGGGTCGGCGTTCATCGCCGCGTACGGAGCGAGATCCTCGGGCCGCCATCCCCGCAGGATCAGCCGCGAGGTGACGACGGTGGGTATGTCGCAGCGGCTCGGCACCCCGTAGGTCAGCGTCATGAAACGATGGTCCGCCTACCGGAGCCGGCAGGGAAGCACCCCGACGCAGATATACCCGGGAGTGCCGCCGGTTTCTGTCCGAATATTCCAGATCGTGTTACCCCGGACCACCACATGTCTGACGGGAAGCAAGCTCGCGCGGCGCATGGTGGTGGCATGCGCCGCGCGAGCGGCTGTGCCGGACGAGGGCTGGACGGTCACCCGGAGATCGGCCGACCCTCGTCCGGGGCCAGGAAAACCAGTGGTTGCAGAGGTTAAGGACCTGGAAAGTCAAGACCTGCCGGAGTGACGGGACCAAGTACCCGGTGGTGACGGAATGTGGGTTATCGGCCCGGTCGGTCAGCTGGCCGAGGAGACCTTGCTCAGGGTCGGCCTGAGCTGGTCGAGCTGCCACGGGATGTTCAGGATGGTCGGGTTGTTGACGGCGCCGGCGGTGAAGGCGTCGACCTGCAGAACCCGGCCGGCCTTGACCGCGGGAATGTCGGTGAACAGCTTGTTGGCGTTCATCTCGGTTTTCAGCGCGTCGGTGGCGTAGCCGATGAGCATGAAGTCGGCGTCGAGGGCGTCGAGTTTCTCCATGCTGAGCGACCGGTCCTTCACGTTCGCTGTCACACCCGGGGCGAGCCTGAGCCCAAGATCCGAGTAGAGCTGCACGGAGACGGTCTCCGGGTCGTCGATGACCGCGAGGCCACCCGGCTCGTAGTAGAAGGAATAGCTGAACGTCTTTCCGGCGAGCCCCGGCAGGTCCGCCTTCACCCCTTCGATGATCTTCTGGGTGGCGGCGATGGCCGTCTTGACATCCGCCTCCCGGCCGACGGCCTTGCCGATCAGGGTGCTGTTCTCCTGCCAGGTGGCGATGCCAGCGTCCTCGGTGTAGCCGACCGTGGGTGCGATCCTGGAAAGCCGATCGTAGTAGTCGGCCAGGTTGTAGAGGTTCGTCGCGAGAATCAGATCGGGGTGCAGGGCCGCGATCTGCTCGAGGTTGAGGTCGCCACTGGCCTCGAGGGCGGTGCTCTTCGAGAGGTCCATCTTGCCTTTGAGCCACGGATAGTCGCTGGCCGCGCCGTAGCCGTCCTTCGCGTAGGCGATCGGCGTGATGCCCAGGGTGGCGAGGGTGTCCTCTTCAAGGCTCAGGGCGATGACGCGTTTCGGCGCGGCCTTGATGGTCGTGGTGCCGAACTTGTTCGTCAAGGTGACCGGGAAGGCGCCCTGTGACGTGCCCGCCGAGGCCGTCCCGTCGCCGTCGCCGTCGCTGCCGCTACTGCCGCAGCCGGCCGCCACGACCAGAGCCGTGATCGCCAGCCACAGTGCGGCGAGGACCTTCAGTTTCTTTCGCACTACCGTCTCGTTTCCTTGTGGAGCGAGCGCGCGGGCCGCGGTCGCCGATCTACGTGGGTGGTGCATGTCGGATCGCCGTCGGATCGCCGTCAGCTCGGCATCAGGGCGCGGCGGTCGACCTTCCCCCCGGGGGTGAGCGGCAACGTGTCGAGCACCGTGACGGCGCTCGGCACCATGTACTGGGGTAGCAGCCGCGCACAGTGGGCCAGGACGTCATCCGGTGACACCGTCGCGTCCGGGATGCTGGTGTCGGGCACGACGAAGGCGAGCAGGCGGGGGGCGGCGCCGTCGCGGGAAAGCACGACCGCGGCGCGACGCACCTGGGGATGGGCGGCCAGGGCCGCCTCCACCTCCTCCAGCTCCAGGCGCATACCGCGGATCTTCACCTGGTTGTCGGCGCGCCCGACGAACTCGAGCCAGCCGGCGCTGTTCCACCGGGCGAGATCCCCGGTTCGATACATCCGGGTGCTGTCGTCGGTGAACGGGTTCGCGACGAACCGGGCCGCGGTCAGCCCGCCGTTGTGCGCGTATCCTCGGCCGAGCAGGAATCCGGCGACGTAGAGCTCGCCGACCTCCCCGTCCGGCACGGCCGCGAGACCGTCGTCCAGGACGTGCAGCTGGGTGTGCGGGTTGGGCCGTCCGATGGACGCGGCGAGCCGGGCAGCGGAATCGCGGTAGATGACGTGCGAAACACCGATCGTCGTCTCGGCCGGACCATAACCATGGTAGAGCGCGGTACCGAGCTGCTCCCGGAACCGCGTGAACAACGCCGGTGAGAGCACCTCCCCGCCGCACCAGACGTGGCGCAGCGAGTCGAGATCAGTGGTGTCCTGCGCCGCCTCGAGAAGAATGTCCAACATGGACGAGACCAGGTAGACAAAAGTAATCTGCTCATCGGCGACAAGGTCGAGCAGATAGCCCGGGTCAAGCTCACCGTCCGGCTCGGCGATGACCACTCGCCCACCACTGACCAACGGCAGAAGAATCTCGTTGATCGAGATATCGAAGGACAGCGGCGCCTTGAACAGAGCCGCGTCGTCCGGGCCGAACTCGAAAAGGTCCTCGATCTGCCAGCGCAACCGTTCGGCGATCGCATCGTGGCGGATCATCGCCCCCTTGGGCGCTCCGGTCGACCCGGAGGTGAACATGATGTAGGCGAGCCCGGCACTCGGAATCCGCAGGTCCAGCGGCTCTGCGGCCTCCGCGCCGAACCCCCAGTCCGCCAGGTCCACCACGACACCCGGCACCCCATCCGCATCCGTCGTCCCGGCGGCGCCCTCGGCGCTGCTCGCCGCGTCGGGGGCGGCCGTGACGAGCAGGCGGGCGTGAGCGTCGGCGAGAACCCGACGGCGGCGCTGCTCGGGCCAGGACGGTTCCACCGGGACGAACGCCCCACCAGCGACCATGGCTGCGAGCACCGCGACGACCATCTCGGCCGAGCGGACGAGCCGGATGCCGACGACATCCTCCGGGCCGAGCCCACGGGCCCGCAGCCCGCGGGCGAGCTGGAACACCCGCTCCCCCAGCTCGCCGTACGTGAGCCGAAGCGCGTCCCCCGTACCGGACGGCGCGACCAGCGCCGGGGCCTGCGGGCGACGTCGCACCTGGTCGGTGAACATCGCGGCGACGGTCGTGGTGGAGCGAGGAGCGCTGTAGTCGTTCCAGAAGGCCAAGCTCTCCGGCCCGCCGGCAGCACCCACCTGTGCCCCTGCCCCTGCCGGGGAGCCCTCGACCCGCAGCTGCACAGCCACTCCCCTCTGTTCCACGTCTGACCCGTTCTGCCCGGACGTCGATTCGGACCCGACCACCGCCCTGAGCAGCACGTTTCCAACGCAACGCCCTCAGACTGAGGCGGTCGGAGGGCAGGCTAGCAAGTAAGGTTTACCTATGCAAGGAAACCTTACCTAATCACCACATAGCTCGAATCAGCCACTTTCCGCGATGGACCTGCGGCGATCACCGACGCCAGGTCACCCAAACGATTCATGTCACTTCATCCTGCGACGCTCTTCGTGGCCCACGCGTATCGCGCCGCCCAGCGGCCGACGCCCCCCGCCCGAGGCGACGCGCCAGGAAGATCCGGCCACGCCAAGGGAGATCGCGCTGCGCCAGGGGAGATCGGGCCACGCCGAGGCGGATCAGGCCACGCGGCAGAGGCGGTTCGGCCGCATGCCGAGGGTTATGAGGCCGCATGCCGAGGGTTGTTCAGTGTGTGGGGGGTGAAATTCGCGAACAACCCTCGGCAGTCCATGATCTCAATGCGATTCGTGGGATGCCGAAGACACCGGGCGCCTCACCACCGCGACCCCGCGGCCCGTTTCCGCACAGGCGGTCGGATGGGCCGCGGGGTCGTGATCGGCTCCTGGCGAGGACCGGTGGCGAGGACCGGGCCGGGTGGGTCAGAAGCGGGCGTACATGTCGTCGGGGATGATCGGCTGGTGGTAGGTGCAGGAGCCGGAGAGCACCGTGGAGCCGTGCAGCCGGGACTTGGGGATGAGGATCTTGTCGCCGTCGCTGAGTGAGATCTTGTGGGTGACGTTGTTCCAGAAGTGCATGTCGCCCGACTCGATCATCACCAGACGGTGTTCGTCGTGGACGTGCGTCGTGGACGTCTCGTCGCAGGTCTCGACGAAGGTGTCCAGATCGACCTCGATGCGCTCGTTGGTCAGATAGGCGCTGATCGCCTCGGCCCTGGCCTTGTGCTCGTCGATCGCGTCCGCCCAGGCGAGCTGCTCGGCGAGGTCCCGGTCGTGGCGGCGGGCGAGGTGGGCGGCGTCGGCGAACCCGGTGTGGAAGGCCGTCAGCGCGCCCTCGCCCCAGGCGGCGACCAGCGGGGTGAGCAGGGTGTCCACCAGGTCGTCCAGGACCGCCGGCGTCACCACGGGCACCCCGGACGCGGACGCTGAGCCGGACGCGGGCTCGGCGGGGGTGAACAGGGTGGGACGGGTGCCGAAGGCGTCGGCGACCGCGTCCGTCCAGGAGGCGGCGACGGCGGCGTCGTCGATGCGCTGGTGGACGTACGCGCCGAGCAGTTCGGCGTGCCGCTCGGGGGCGCGGGACAGGTGGTGCAGGTGGTTGCCGCGGGCCAGGGAGGTGTTGAGGTAGAGCTGCCAGTAGGCGCCGACGGTCGTGGTGAGTCCGGCGGAGGTGAGCAGCGCCGCCCAGGCCGAACCGTCGCCCACCCAGCGGCGGTAGTCGTCGAGCAGCAGGGCCCGTGCGGACGGCTGGGCCAGATCGTACTCACCAAGCGCCGCCCGGGCGGTCGCGTTACGTGTCGCCGGTAGGTAGGCCGACAGCTGCAGCAACGCGAACGTCGTCGCCTCCCGCCGGTCCCGGGTGCCGCGCAGCACGACGAACGCGTCCCCGGGATGGTCGCGGCGCTGCTCCCAGTAGCCGTGCAGCTGGGAGCGCACCGCGTCCAGGGTGGTCACCGGCAGGGCGGAGCGCTGCGCTTCGAGGAACGAGAACAGGTGCCGTTCGAGCACCGGACGGGCCAGGGCGCCGCGCAGCCGGTTGTCCGGATGGTAGAAGTCGGCGGCGTCGTGGTCGGCGGCGTCGTTGCGGGCGGCCGGGAGGTAGAGCAGGTCCGCGTCGTAGATGTTGCGCAGCATCCGGTGACCGAGCAGGCCGGACAGCTTCAGCAACTGCTCGCCGCGCAGCGGTGCGGCGTAGTTCAGCCACTTCAGGTCCGCCGGGCGGACGGGCCGCCGGTACGGGTTGCCCTCGGTGGTCAGCTCCTCCCACTCGGCCGCGCGAAACGCCGGGTTCGCCGCGAACGCCCGCACCAGCGCATGCGCGTCGGCACCCTGCTGCGCGGCGATCACCTGACTGGCCAGATCGGCCGAGGCTCCCGCCGAAGCGGACGCCCCCGGAGCCGCGGCCGCCGCCTGGGCCGGGGACTGCGGGGCCTCCGGCGGTGTCGGTGCCGGTGCCGGGTCGGTGGGCGCGGCGGTGGTGGTCGGCTTGGGCAGGGTGGTGGTGTTGTCCGCGGTCATGGCTTCCTCTTCCGGCGGGAGTGGTTTCCGGCGGGGGCGCTGGCTGCGACCGCCGGGGTGGCGCCCAGGCAGCGGGCGAGGTCCTCGACGGTCGTGTACGCGTACAGCTCGGCGAGGCGGACCCGGCGGCCGAGTTCCCGGCCAAGCCGCGTCTGGACCTGTGGGAGCAGCAGCGAGTGGCCGCCGAGGGTGAAGAAGTCGTCCCGGGCACCGATCCGGGTGGTGTCGAGCACGTGCGACCAGACATCGGCGATCTGACGCTGGAGGCCGGGGGCGGGCTCGACGTGCACGGGGTGGACGCTGGACGTCGGTGGCAGGCCGGCGGCGGCGACGAACACGTCCGGCACCATGTGGCGGGGCAGCCGACGTTCGAGCCATTCCCGCAGCTCCGCGGCATCCGGTAGCACCGCGGCGGTCGGGTCTGGCGTCCAGTAGGCCCGCAGTTCGTCACCGCCCGCCTCGCCGCCACCGCCACCGCCGTTGCCACCGCCGCCGTTGCCGTTGGCGTTGGCGCTGCCGTGGGTGAGGACGACGACGGCCTGGCGGACGCCGGGGTGGCGGCCGAGGACGTGCTCGATCTCCTCGAGCTCGACC
Source organism: Frankia umida (assembly GCF_023242945.1). Taxonomy (NCBI): domain Bacteria; kingdom Bacillati; phylum Actinomycetota; class Actinomycetes; order Frankiales; family Frankiaceae; genus Frankia; species Frankia umida. The sequence continues at coordinate 174,325 of NZ_JALKFT010000005.1, read as the reverse complement.
CGGAAGCCGCGGATCTTCACCTGGGTGTCGGCGCGGCCGAGGAACTCGATCTCGCCGTCGGCGCGGAAACGGGCCAGGTCGCCGGTGGCGTACATCCGGCTGCCGGGTGCGGTGCCGAACGGGTCGGGGACGAAGCGGTCGGCGGTGCGGCGGGGGTCGCCCAGGTAGCCGCGGGCCAGCGGCAGGCCGCTGACGAAAAGTTCACCGACCGTCCCGACCGGTACCGGGTTGTAGTCGGCGTCGAGCACCCGCAGCTGGGTGTTCGGGTTCGGCCGTCCGATGGTGACGTGGGCGGCGGCCGTAGCCGGTTCGAACACCCGGCAGGACACGCCGATCGTCGCCTCGGCCGGCCCGTACCCGTGGAACATCCAGGCGTTCCACCGTTCACGGAAGCGCCGGTAGAGCTCGTCGCCCATCGTCTCGCCGCCGCACCAGACGTAGCGCAACGACCGTCCCGCCTCGGGTGCGCCCGGATGGTCGAGCATCGCCTCCAGCATGGACGTCGCGACATAGCAGAAGGTGACCGAATACTCGCGGATGATCTCCAGCAGTGCGCCCGGGTCGCTCTCCACGCCCGGCGGCGCGACGACGAGCCGGGCTCCGGCGACCAGCGGCAGGAAGATCTCGTTGATCGAGATGTCCAGGCCGAGCGGCGCGCGGTGCAGCACGACGTCGTCCCCGGTCAGCCGGAGCAGGTCGACCTGCCAGCGCAGCCGGTTGCAGATCGCCTGGTGACGGATCATCACCCCCTTCGGCTCCCCGGTCGACCCCGAGGTGAAGGTGACGTACGCCAGGTTCTCCATGTCCACGCCCAGCTCGACGTCCACATCCATATCCAGCCCGTCCAGCCCGTCCAGCCCGTCCGGCACGTCAGGCACGTCAGGCACGTCAGGCACGTCAGGCACGTCAGGCACGTCCGGGAGGGACGTCACCGGGGCGGCGGAGGTGTTCCGCGGAACCGTTTCCGCGGCGCCGGCAGCACCCACCGCTCCTGGACGGCCCAGGTCGGCGGTGCGGTCCAGGTCGGCGGTGCGGTCCAGGTCGCCGGCCAGGTCCAGGTGGAGCACGGTGGGTGCGCCGTCGAGGGCGGGGAGGTCCACGGCGGCGATGACCGCGGTGATCTCGGCGCCGGCGGCGACCGCGGCCAGGCGACGCGCCGGCCAGGTCGGTTCCAGGGGGACGAAGGCACCGCCGGCGCGCAGGACCCCGAGCAGCGCGACGATCAGGCCGGCCGACCGCGGCACGCACACCCCGACGGTGACCTCAGGTCCGACGCCGACGGCGCGCAGTGCGGCGGCCACCGCGTCCGCCCGCTGTTCAAGCTCGAGGTAGGTGAGCATGACGGGCTCGCCCGCGAGACCGGGGTCAGAAGCGGAGTCGGGGGCGGCAGCGGAGTCGGGGGCGGGGTCGGTGGCACGGGCGGGGGCGACCACGGCGACGGCGTCCGGGGTGCGGCGGGTCTGGTCGGCCACGAGGGCGGTGAGAGAGCGGGCGACCAGCGGGTCCGTCCGTCCACTGGGCCATTCGTCGACGACGAGGTGACGTTCGGTGGCGGTCATGGTGTCGAGCTCACCGAGGACCGCGTCGGCGCCGATCTGCTCGCACAGGCGAGCGAGGCGGCCCGCGAACCGTTCGGCGTCGGCGGCGGCGAACACCCCGGTGTCGACAACAGCGGTCAGCGTCACGGTGCCGGACGAACCAGATGAACCGGATGAACCAGACGGGCCGGACGGGCCGGTGAGGCCGTTGTCCTCGGCGAGCAGGGCCAGGGGCAGGCCCGCGCCGCTGGTGCGCAGACGCAGCGGTTCGACGTGCAGACCTCCGAGGGTGACCTCAGGGGGCAGCGGCGGCTGGTAGCCGACCAGCACGTCGACGAGACCCCCGCCGGCCGCGGCTCCGTGCGCGGTAGCGGCACCACCCGCGAGGGCGGCCTCACCGGCGGCGGCGGCCAGGCGCGCGGCCGACGAGCCGACGTAGCCGGCGTTCTCGCCGCGGACCGCGCGGACCACCTCGTCGAACGGTGCGTCCGCGTGGTCGCGGGCCGCCTGGGCGCGGGCGCGGACCACGTCCACCAGATCACCGAAGGTCTGCTGGGCGTCCACCCGGGTGCGGACCACGACCAGGTTGTCGAAGTTGCCGGCGACGTCGGCGAACCCGGAGCGGTCGCGGCCCGGGACGCAGGTGCCGACGGCGATGTCGGTCTGACCGGTGCACCGGTGCGCCAGGACGATGCCGGCGGCGAGCAGCACCTCGGCGAGGTCGGCGCGGTGAGCGGCGGCCAGGGCGCGCAACCGGTCGGTGACCTCGGGGCTGAGGGTGACCCGGTGTTGCACGGTCGGATGCCCACCAGCGACGGTGGTCGCGGCGACCGGTGACCCACCGGCCAGGGCGGGGGCGAGCGGGGGCGGCGGCGGGCTGAGTTCGTCGCGCCACCAGGTGAGCTGGTCGACGACCTTCGTCCGCCGCTCGGCGGTGGCCGCCCAACGGGCGTGGTCGACGTACTGGGCCGGCGGCGGGCCGAGGTCGGCTCGGCGGGCCTGGCAGCGGGCCGCGTAGCAGGCGGCGAGATCGGTGAGCAGGATCTCGAAGCCGGGTTCGTCCCCGGCGATGCGGGCGAGGACCAGCTGCAGCACATGGTCGTCCGGGCCGACCCGGATGAGCTGGGCGCGCAGCGGGATGTCGTCGGTGATCTCGATCGGCGCCTGTCCGAACGCGGCCAGCACCGCCCGCAGGGCACCGTCGTCCGCGGGGTCGATGAGGTCGATCGGATCGACCTGGACGGTGGCGTCCGCGGGGACGTCGGCCGCCGCACCCCACAGCTCCACCGAAAGATCACGGATGGTGACGGTCAGCAGGTCGACGCCGAGCCGGGTGAGGGTGAGGGCGGTCGGCTCACCGGCCGCGTCCGGCGGGTAGACGGTGCGCAGGACCTCGTGCCGGTCGACGACGTCGTGCAGCGCGGCGGTGAGGGCGACGACGTCCAGTGGCCCGGTCAGATGCAGTCCCAGCGTCAGGTGCTGGGTGTGTCCGGCCGGGTCAAGCTGGTGCAGGAACCAGAACCGGCGCTGGGCGGGTGACAGCGGCGCCCGGTCCGGCCGGGACGCGCCATCGGGCCGCGACACATCGTTGGGCGGGTTCGCGACCATCGACAGAGTTTCCTTTCGGTTTCACGTTGAACATGCGGAGATCAGCCGGACGCCCCGCTGGCGGCTGGACGGCCCGCCGCCCGTGGGAGGCGTCGCCAGCGAAGGGCGGCGCCGCCGGCGGAGGGCGAGGCCGCCGTCAGAGGGCGGGGCTGGAGACCGACTCGCGCTCGGCCTCGTCCTGCTCGGCGTCCTCGGACGTGTGGGGTGCCGGCGCGTGGGCCGTCATCGGCAGTAGCGGACGGCCGCCGGCTCCCATCCCGGCCCGCGTACCCGCGTCCCGGACGGTGGCGTCCGCGGCACCGGACATCCGCCGACGCAGGCTGCGCGGCCGCAGGTCGGACCAGGTCGAGGCGATGCTGTCCAGGCACTGCTCACGTGTCCCGGTGACGGACGTGTCGAACCAACCGAGCGCGTTACGCCGGTTCGCCGGCCACACCGAGTACTGCTGCTCCTCGTTGACGACCACCTTGAACGCCCGACCCGACGGCTCCACCTCGGCAAAGCCGGCAGTACCGGCAGTACCGGCGGCGGCGGTGCGGGCGGCGTTGGCGAGGAAGGGGCAGCCGTCGGCGACGGTGGCGTCGTCACGCAGGAAGTACTGCTTCCACTCGCGGTTCGCCGGGTCACCGAACGAGCCGAGCAGCGGGGTCGAGTCGACCTCGTCCATCTTGCGCAGCCGCTCACGGATCGTCCTGCGGGCGGCGGCCCCACGCGGGGTGTAGGGCTCGAGGCCCTCGAAGACCCAGCGCGGCTGGAAAGTGATGTTGAAGACGGGGCTGCTCCGGCTGCGCAGTCGATGGTGGGACGGGGTGTTGCAGACCACGAAGATCGGGGAGCCGCGGAAGCTGAACTCCCACCCGGGATCGTCGGTCTCGGTCGGGATGTCCGACGGCCAGGGCTCGCCGTCCCCGTCGTGCAGGTACTGAAGCAGCGACCAGAACCGCTGCTCGTAGGCGAGGATGTCGCCGGCCCGCGCTTCCTCCGGCACCCGCTGCCCCGGCTCCCGCTCCGCTTCTCCCTCCTGCTCCTGGCCGGAGCCGAAGAACACGACCAGCGACGTGTTGCGCGAGATCTCCTTGTAGACAGCCAGGTAGGTGGCGAGGATGTCCGGCAGGGTCGACCAGGTCCGGGGGTCGTCGAGGTCGTCGACGAAACCGAACCGCAGGCCACCGCGGTTCGCCGCGGCCACCGCGAACACGCAGGGGAACGGCTCGGCCGTGGATGTCAGCGTGTCGATCATGCTGCGGACGCAGTCGGTGCCCCAGGCGGGCAGCGGCCCGAGGGTCAGATCCTGGACGGACTCACGGTAGGCATCGATCGAGCTGGCCATGCTCTCCCCCAGGGATCGCGTCGTGTCTGGCACGGGTTTCTCTCTTCGGGCTCATCGGCTGACAGGCGGGCCGGGATCGGTGGCTGGTTCAGCAGGTCACGAAGCAGGCGGAACCGCCCCCGGTCGGGCGGCGGCGTCCAGGCGGTCGGCACGGTCGGCGAGGGCGGCCAGGGCTCGCTCCCAGGCGGCCGCGAGGGCGTGCACGACCACGGCGGGTGGCGCGTCGTCGCCGGTCGTCCAGCGGGCGGTGAGCTCGGGGCCGTCCGGGGTGTCGAGGACCCGCACGATCAGGCTCAGCGGGAACGGGTCGGGCTGGTCGGAGTTCCAGTCCGCGAACAGCACCTCGTCCTGCGCGGCGACCGACCAGTCGGTGACCTGGCCGCGGGTCAGCCGTCCCACATAGTTCAGGTAGATCGTGGGAGCGGGGGCGGCCGCGAGCGTGGCCGCCGTGCGCGGGTTGAGGTAGCGCAGCAGGCTGTAGTCGGTGCCGCCGTCGGGGATCTGGGCCATGAGCGCCCGCACCCGCGCGACCGTCCCGTCGATCTCCCGGTCGCCGTCGCCGTTGCCGTCGCCAGCACCAGCACGGCCGCTGGAGCATTCGAGCAGGAACGGGTAGATCTCGGCGAGCCAGCCGACCGTGCGGGTCAGGTCGTCGTCGCCGACGAGGTGTTCCTGGCGTCCGTGCGCCTGCATCGCGACGACGATCCCCGACCGGCCGCTGTCATCCGGCCGGGTCAGCTCGGTGACGGCCAGCGACAGCGCGGCGAGCAGCAGTTCGTCCACGCCGATGCCGAACGCGGCGGGCACCGTCGACAGCAGCGCCGTGGCCCGCCGCGGCGGCACGGTCACCGCCACCGGCACCTCGGACGCCACCAGCTCCTGGGCAGTCGCCGGCTCCTCGGACGTCCGTGCTGGCGGCGACCAGGTGACCGGGGTGGCGCGGGCGAGCAGGTCCTGCCAGAAGGGGAGGCGCTCGTCGGTGCGCGGGTCGCGGGCCCGGGCGTCCAGGCGGCGGGCCCAGTCGCCGAACGGGACGGCGACGGGCGCCAGGTCCGGGGAGGCACCGGTGCGCAGCGCGGTGACCGCCGCGGCCAGATCCTCCAGCACCACCGACCAGGACACCCCGTCGATCAGCGCATGGTGGATGATCAGCAGCAGTCGGCCGGGTGTCGCGGGGCCCGCGTCCAGCCAGACGGCCCGCAGCAGCTGGCCGCGGTCCGGGTCGATCTCGGCGTTGGTCGCCGCGGCCAGGCCCGACATCGCCGCGAGCGCACCGCGGCTGCCGAACCCGTCACGCTCGTCGGCACCGGCACCGGCACCGGCACCGGCGAGGTCGGTCGCGTCGATCCGGCGGACCAGGTCGCGGGCGTCCAGGACGCCGGGGGCCGCGATCGCCAGCGACCAGGCCGGCCCGCCGTCGGCGCCGGCACCGGAGGTGCGCACCAGCCGGGCGCGCAGGACCTCGTGCCGCTCGATGACGGCGGCGAGTCCGGCGACCAGGGTGTCGAGGTCCAGGCCGGCCGGGGTGCGCAGGAGCACCGGTGAGGTGAACGAGGCGAACGCCAGCCGCTGCCCGATGTGTCCACCGCGTTCCCGGGCCGACTGCAACGCCGGCGTCGGCGGCAGCACCGCCTCCCGCGCCGGAGCCGACGTGCCACGGGTGGAGGTGGCGCTGGTGGACGCGGCGCCGGTGGAGGTCGCGCCGGCGGAGGTGGTCCGGGCCGGGCGAACGCCGCGGCGGCGGGTGACGGTGGCGAGGGTCGCGGGGGTGCGATGGCCGAACAGCTGCCGCGGGGTCACCGTGAACCCGGCGGCGCGGATGCGGGTGACCAGCCGCATCGCGATGATGCTGTCGCCGCCGAGAGTGAAGAAGTCGTCGTCGACGCCGACCTCCTCGACCCCCAGCACTGACGCGAACGCCGTGACCAGCGCGGTCTCGACCTCGCCCACCGCCATCCGCCGGGCCGCCGGCCGACCGCCAGCCGAGACGCCCAAGCCAGCCGAGCCAGCCGAGGCGGCCGAGGCGGCCGAGGCGGCTTCGCTGACCGGCTGGCCCGCGCCGCGTGATGCGCCGGGGTCGCCGGACGTCACGTCCGGCGTCGTCGCGTCGATCGCGTGGGTGGGGAAGACCACCAGGCGGCCGTCGCCGTCGGTGACCTCGAGGGTGCCCACGGGTGTGCCTGGGGCGCCGGCGAGGGCGGCGAGCAGGTGACGCAGGCAGGCGGCCAGGCGCTCGGCGGTGGTCCGGTCGAACAGGTCGTCGCTGTAGGCGACGCCGATCGTCATGCCGGCCGCGCCCCCGTCCTCGGAACGCTGTTCGACGAAGTCGAAGGACAGGTCGAACTTGGCGGTGGAGCGGCGCACCGGCTCGGGTCGGCCGAGGACACCGCCGCCGAGGTCCAGGCCGTCGGTGACGTCGGCGGCCGCCAGGTAGACGATCATCACCTGGAACAGGGGGTGGCGGGCGAGCAGCCGCGGCGGGTTGACCGCGTCCACCACCCGGTCGAAGGGCAGCTCCTGGTGGTCGAAGGCGGCCAGGTCACCGGCGCGGACCCGGCCGAGCAGGTCGGCGAACGACGGGTCGCCGGACAGGTCCGTCCGCAGCACGACGGTGTTGAGGAAGAAACCGACGAGGTCGTCCAACGCGGCGTCGACCCGTCCGGAGACCGGTGTGCCGATCGGCACGTCGACCCCCGCGCCGAGGCGGTGCAGCAGGGTCGCCACGGCGCCACGCGCCACCATGAACAGGCTCGCGCCATGCTCCCGGCCGAGCGCCCGCAGCGCCGCGACCAGTTCGGCGTCGATGGACGTCTCGACGATGCCGCCGGCGTGGGTCGGTTCGTCCGGGCGCGCCCGGTCGGTGGGCAGCGCCAGTTCCGCGGGCAGGCCGGCCAGCGCGTCCCGCCAGAACCGTCGGGACGCGGCCGCCGGACTGGCCGGGTCGGCCTCGTCCCCGAGCAGCTCCCGCTGCCACAGCGCGTAGTCGACGTACTGGACGGGCAGCGGCGCCCAGTCCGGGGCCACACCGGCCGTCCGGGCCCGGTAGGCGGTGGACAGATCCCGCGACAGGGGCAGGTCGGAACCCTCGTCCGCGGCGATGTGGTGGATGAGCAGTTGGACGAGGTGCAGCGTCGGGGTGGCGCGCACGACGCTCACCCGCACCGGCACCTCCCGTTCGAGGTCGAACGGGTATGCCGCCGCCTTGGCCAGCAGGTCCGCGAGCCGCGGGTCCCGTGGTGGCGGTGGGGCGTCCGCCGTCCGGTCGATCACGTCGAACGGGATGTGGACCTGCGCCGGGTCCAGGACGCGCGCGACCGGTTCGCCGTCCGGGCCGGCGGGGAAGACGGTGCGCAACGCCTCGTGTCGGCCGACCACGTCCGCGATGGCGGCGCGCAGCGCGGTGAGGTCCAGCGCGCCGGTGAACCGCCAGGTGACCGGGATGTTGTAGGTGGCGCCAGGCCCTTCCACCTGGCCGAGGACCCACATCCGCCGCTGCGCGAACGACAGGGGCGGCTGGCCGGGGCGAGCCCGGCGGCGCACGGCCGGTCGGGCGGTGCCGGCGGTGTCCAGCCGGCGGGCCAGGCGGGCGACGGTCGGCTCCTCGAAGACGGTGCGGGGGGTGATCTCCACGCCGAACGTCGTGCGGATCGCCGCGCACAGCCGCATCACCAGCAGCGAGTGACCGCCGAGGGTGAAGAAGTCGTCGTCGACGCCGACCCGGTCCACCCCGAGGACGGCGGCGAACCGCTCGGCGAGCAGCTCCTCGCGGGCGTCCCGCGGCCGACGGCCCGCCGAGGGTGGCGTGGTGACCGGTTCGGGCAGCGCCGCCCGGTCCAGCTTGCCGTTGGTCGTGCGGGGCAGCCGGACGAGCACGACGACCGCCTGCGGCACCATATGCCCGGGCAGCACCCGAGCCACCTGCTCCCGCACCATGGCACCCAGCGCCGCCCCTTCGGCCCCAGCTCCCTGGACCGCGGACCCCTGGACCGCGGCCCCCTGGCCGACAGCCCCTTGGGCAGCGGCACCCTGGCCGGTAGCGGCGGCGGGCACGACGTAGGCGAGGAGTTGGCGGGCGGGTGGGGCGTCCGGGCGGAAGAGGACGGCGGCCTGGCTGACACCGGGCACCGCCTCCAACGCCCGTTCGATCTCGCCGAGTTCGACCCGGAAGCCACGCAGCTTGATCTGGTCGTCGGCGCGGCCGAGGAAGGCGAGGGAGCTGTCCGGACGGCGGCGGGCCAGGTCACCGGTGCGGTACATCCGCCGCCCCGCCGAACCGAACGGGTCGGCGACGAAACGGGTGGCGGAAAGCCCCGGCCGGCCGAGGTAGCCGCGGGCCAGACCCGGTCCGGCCAGGTAGAGCTCGCCGGGCACACCGTCGGCGACCGGCTCGAGCGCCTGGTCCAACAGGTAGACGTCGGTGTTCGCGATCGGCGCCGCCCACTGCGACCCGGCTGGCCCGCACGCCCCGCCGCCCGGGCCGCCGCTGTGCCAGCCGTAGGCGTCGACCGAGTACTCGGTCGGCCCGTACAGGTCGTGCACGACCGTCGGGGGCATCGCCCGCAGCTGCGCCCACAGCGCGGGCGGGGTCGCCTCGCCACCGACGAGCAGGACACCGGGTCGGTGCGCGTCCCGCCGGCCGAAGCCGTCCTTCATCAGTTCCTGCAGGTAGGTCGGGGTCAGGTCGAGCACGTCGACGCGGACCCGTTCGAGGTAGGCGACGAGGGCGGCGGAGTCGCGGGCGGTCCGCTCGTCCACCACATGCACCTCATGGCCGGCGAGCAGCCACAGCAGCGGCTCCCACGAGCCGTCGAAGCTGAACGAGGCCGCGTGCAGGACCCGCAGCGCCTCCCGTCCGGGGCCGGCCGCGTCCTGCGCCGGCGCGATGAGGTCGACGACATGCGAACCGAACAGGTTGACCAGGCCACGGTGGGTGCCAACGACCGCCTTGGGCCGTCCGGTCGAACCCGAGGTGTAGATCACGCTGGCGGCGCTGGCCGCGGTCGGACGCCGTCCACCGGCCGCCGGCGACCCCGGCCTCCCGTCGAGCTCGGGTTCGGGCTCGACGTCGGACGTCGGCTCGTCGAGCAGGATGACGGTGGCGGTGTGCTCGGGCAGGCGGGTGGCGAACATCCGGGTGGTGAGGATGGCCGTGGGGGCGGCATCGGCGAGCAGGAACGCCAACCGGTCCGCCGGTTGTTCGGTGTCGATCGGCAGATAGCCCGCGCCCGCCGCAAGCACACCGAAGATCCCCGGGACCATCCGGGCCCGGGGCAGCGCGACGGCGACGACCATCTCGGCGCCGACGATCGTCTCGGGGGTGAGGCGCAGCCGGGCGATCCGCCGGGCGATCCGCGCCACCTCGGCGGCGAGTTCGGTGAACGTGAGGCTCTCGGTCTCGGTGACCAGCGCGACCCGGTCCGGGTAGGCCGCCACCGCCCGGTCCAGCAGATCGGGCACCGTCCGGGCCGGGCCCGACAGCGCGGCGGGGACGGCTGGGGTGGTGAGGATGGCTGGGGTGGCGGGGACGGCTGGGGTGGCGGGCAGGGCGCGTCGGGGGCCGGCGGCGGCGCGTAGGGCGGCGGCCCGTTCGTCGGCGTCGAGCAGGAGCAGCCGGCTGACCGGACGATCAGGATCGTCCACGATCCTGGCCAGCAGCCGGACGAGCCGGTCGGCGAGCCTGGCGCCGCTGGACGGGTCGAGGATGTCGAGGGCGAACTCGACCAGAGCGGTGATCTCACCGGTGGCCGCCCGGTCGACGAACGTCACGTCCAGGTCGAACTTGGCGCTGCCGACCTCCGGGTTGATCCAGCTCACCGGCTGGCCGAACAGTGCCCGGTCGTCGCCGCCCAGATGGTGGTAGCCCGCCATCACCTGGAACAGCGGGTTCACCCCGGGGACGCGCCGGCCGCGACGGGCCGCGACGATGTCCTCGAACGGCAGGTCGGCGTGGTCGAAGGCGGCCAGGTCGGTCTGGCGGGTGCGGGCCAGCAGATCCCGGAACGTCGGGTCGTCGGTCAGGTCGGAACGCACGACCAGGGTGTTGACGAAGAAGCCGACGAGCTGTTCGAGACCCGCGTCGGTGCGTCCGGCGACCGGCACGCCGATCGGGATGTCGTCACCGGCGCCGAGCCGGTGCAGCAGGGTGGCGAGGGCGGCGTGGACGAGCATCGATATGCTGGTTGCGGTGGCCGTGCACAGTGCCCGCAGCCCGGCCGTCACCGGCGCCGGCAGGACGCGCACCGCCCGACCGGACCGTCCGTCGCGCTCAGCCGGGCGCTCCCGGTCCAGCGGCAGCGCGATCCGCTGCGGCAGACCGCGCAGCGCGTCCAGCCAGAAGGCGAGTTGACGGGCGGCGAGGCTGTCCTGGTCCGCCGGGTCACCGAGCAGGTCACGCTGCCACAGCGTGAAGTCCGCGTACTGGACGGGCAGCGGCGCGAACCGTGGGGTCCGCCCGGCGAGCCGGGCGGTGTAGGCGGCGTCCAGATCGAGCAGGAACGGCCGGTCCGACCATTCGTCGGTGGCGATGTGATGCAGGACGACCAGCAGGACGTCACCGTCCGCCTCGCCGCGCACCCGCAGCCGCAGCGGCGGCTCGACCGCCAGGTCGAACGGCCGCGCCGTCGCCGCCGCGATCCACCGCTGCGTCCCCTCGACACCGACATCCCCGCCCTCAGCGCCGGCAGCGGCGTCGTGGGTGATGGTGATGCGGGTGAGGGCGACGGCCGGGTCGAGGATGTGCTGGTAGGGCGTGCCGTCATCAGTGGTGATGACCGTGCGCAGCACCTCGTGCCGGGTGATCAGGTCGGCGACGGCGGCCCGGAGCGCGTCGAGGTCGATCCGGCCGGCCAGGCGCAGGGCGAGCGGGTAGTTGTAGGCGTCGGTGCCACCGGCGAGCCGGTCGACCAGCCACAGCCTGCGCTGCGCCGCCGACAGCGGGACGCGCGCCGGACGGGGCGTTGCCGCACGCAGCACCGGACGGGTCCGGCCGGCGCCCGCCGCACCCGTGCCCGTGCCCGTGGTGAGTTTCGCGGCCAGTGCCTCGACCGTCGGCGCGTCGAACAGGTCACGGATGGCCAGTTCCACGCCGAGTGTCGTCCTCGCCCGGCTGACCACTCGGGTGGCGAGCAGCGAATGGCCGCCGAGGGCGAAGAAGTTGTCGTCCGCCCCGACCGAGGGCAGACCCAGGATGTCCGCGAACAGGTCGGCGAGGGCCTGTTCGACGCCGGCGGCCGGCGCGCGCCCCGAACTGCGGGCCACCGGCCGCGGCGCGGGCAACGCGGCCACGTCCAGCTTGCCGTTGGCGTTGCGGGGGATCTCGGTGAGCGGCATGAACGCCGCCGGTACCGCGTAGTCCGGCAGCACCGTCGCGAGATCGGTGCGCAGCCGGGCCACCAGCGCTCCCGCCGCACGCGCCGCCGTCGGATCGTTCGTGTGCTCCGCCGCGGCGCTGGACGCCGTCACGGAGGTGCGCTCCGTCGCGGCGGTGGACGTCGTCGGGGCGGTGAAGGGCAGGTCGGTCGGGCGTGTGCCGTGGACGAGCACGACGTCGAGCAGGCCGGCGGTGTCGCTGCGGGGCTCGAGCGCGGCGGTGTAGCCGAGGGTGTCGGCGAGGGCGTGGACGTCCTCGGGGTCGACGGCGAGTGTCTGCGCGGCCTGCCCGATCACCTCGGCGGCGGTGGCGTCCGCGAGGTCGATGGTGGCGAGTTCGGCGGCGACCCGGGCGTCGGGCATGGCGGCCAGCCGCACCCGCGCCGGTCGCCGTCCCCGTAGGAACGCGGTGAACCCGGCCAGGTCGACCACGTCCACCCCCCAGGTCAGTTCCGTCCACTCCGACGCGGCCGTCGGGTCGGGGGTGTGCCGCGCGACCGTCGGGCGGCGCAGCACGACGTCGTAGCGGTGGCGGGTGAGTTCGTTGCGGTGGTGGCCACGCTTGACCCGCACACAGACCTCGAGCCCGGCGTCGGCGGCCAGGGCGTGGAAGAACGCGGGCGCGACGACCAGTTCCTTCTCCAGCTGGAGACGCCGGTCGACGGCGGCGGCGAACCGCCGCGGATCGGTGGCCGAACCGGCGTCGACGTCGCCTTCGAGGGCGCGGCGTTCGAGGGCACGACGTTCGAGGGCACGACGTTCGAGGGCACGGCGTTCGAGGGCACGACGTTCGATGGCGCTGTGGAAGGCGCGCAGGCGGCCGAGGTCACGCACGTCCCCGATGAGGATGGAGCCGCCGGGGGCGAGCAGTTCCAGGGCGCCGAGCAGCACACCGCGCAGGTAGTCGGCGCTCGGGAAGTACTGGATCACCGAGTTGATGACGACCGTGTCGAAGAACGCGCGCGGCAGGCCCTCGGTGATGTGCGCGGGGGCGTGGCGCAGCTCGACGGCGCCGAATCGCCGCGGGTCGGCGGCGGCCTCGGCGCGCAGCTTCGCGACGACCGGGGCGGCGAAGTCCGTCGCCCAGTACGCCTCGCAGCCGGGGGCGAGCGGGCCGAGCAGCAGACCGGTGCCAACCCCGATCTCCAGGATGCGTCGACCCGGAGCCTGGCCCTGGCCCGCGTCCGGTGCCAGTGCCTGGACGCGTTCGACGGTGGCCGCGCGCCACTGGCGCATGTCCGGCAGCGGGATCGGCGTCCCGTCGTAGCTGGAGTCCCAGCCGGCGAAGTCCTCGACGGTGGCGGCGGTGGGGATGCGCTCGTACTCGTCGGTGTAGATCTGCTGCCATTCGCCGACCTGCTCGGTCTCGGTGACCGCCCGGTCGTCCGCGCCGCGCCGCGCCGGCACGACGTAGGCGACGAGCCGCTTGGAGCCGGGCAGCGTCGGGTCGGGGACGGCGATGACCGCGGACTGGCTGACCCCCGGATGGCCGTCCAACGCCGAGATGACCTCGCCGAGTTCGATCCGGTGACCGCGGATCTTCAGCTGGTCGTCGGTGCGTCCGAGGAAGTCGAGGTTGCCGTCGGGCCGGCGGACCACCAGGTCGCCGGTGCGGTACATCCGCGCGCCCAGGTGGACGGGGTCGGCGACGAACCGGGCCGCGGTCAGCCCGAGCTGGCCGAGATAGCCGCGGGCCAGCCCGTCCCCGGCGATGTAGAGCTCGCCGGCGACACCGTCGGGAACGGGACGCAGCCAGCGGTCGAGGACGAGTACCGCCGTGTTGCGGATCGGCCGGCCGACCGCCGGGGTGACACTGTCGGACGTGCCGGCGCCGAGGGTGTTGATGGTGTACTCGGTCGGCCCGTACAGGTTGTAGCCGGTGATGCCGTCGGTGTCGCGCAGCCGGTTCCACACCGAGTCCGGGACGGCTTCCCCGCCGAGCATCACCAGCGCCGGACGGTGCCGCCCGGTGCCCGCCGGTGCCTCGTCCCGTTCGAGCAGGCCGGCCTCGAACAGGTGCAGCGCGTAGGTCGGCGTCACGTTGACGACGTCGATGTGGTGCCGGTCGCAGTAGGCGACGAGTCCTTCGGCGTCGCGGCGCAGTTCCTCGTCGCAGATGTGCACCTCGTGGCCCTCGACGAGCCAGAGCAGCTCCTCCCAGGACATGTCGAAGGCGAACGAGACGGTGTGCGCGATCCGCAGCCGCCGGCCGCCGGCCGCCGCCACCGTCGGCGCGAAGATCTCCTTCTGGTGGTTGAGCTGCATGTTCGTCAGCCCGCGGTAGGGCGTGACGACACCCTTGGGCCGTCCCGTCGAACCGGACGTGTAGATCACGTACGCGGGATGGTCGAGCCGGTCGGCCCGGCCGCGCGCGAACGCGCCGAGCTCGGCGTCCGAGAGCGGGTCCGCCGAGGTGGCGGCGAGTTCGGCGGCCAGCTCCGGATCGTCCAGTTCCAGCCACCGCACCGCCGCGGACGCCACCCGGTCGGCGCCTTCGGACAGGCCAGCGCCTTCGGCGAGGCCGGCACCCTCGGGCAGGTCGGCACCCTCGGGCAGATCGGCGAGGTAACGGTGGGTGGCCGCGGTGGTCAGGGCCAGGGTGGCGCCGGCGTCGGCGACCATGCTGGTCAGGCGGGCCGGCGGATGGTCGAGTTCGAGCGGCAGGTAGGCGGCGCCGGTGCGCAGCACCGCGAACAGGGCGACGACCATGTCCAGGGTGCGGCCGAGGCCGAGCGCGACCACCGTCTCGGGGCCGGCGCCGCGGGCGCTCAGCAGCCGGGCGACCTGGTTGACCCGGGCGTCGAGCTCGGCGTAGGTCAGCCGCTGGCCGCCCAGGACGAGCGCGGTCTCGTCGCCGACCGCCGCGGCCCGGGTGGCGAGCAGGTCGGCGATGGTCTCGGTGCCGATCGGTTCGCGCACGAGGGCGGTGTCGCTGGCCAGACGGATCCGTTCCGCGGGCAGCAGCGGGTCGATCCGTCCGACGGGCGCGTCGAGGTCGGCGACGAGAGTGCCGACGGTGGCGAGGAACCGGTCGAACAGGGCGTGCGCCAGGTCCGCGTCGACGACGTCCGCCCGGTACTCCAGCCGCATGGTGATCCGCGTGCCGGGGGCCAGGACGAACGTCAGCGGGAAGTGGGTGTGGTCGAGGCTCGACCCGGCGATGATGCCGTGGCGGGCGGTGGTCCGCTCGTTCGCCACCTCGTCGATGAAGTTCTGCAGCACGTAGAGCGTGTCGAACAGGACCGGATGCCCGCTGGCCCGCTGGATCTCGGCGAGCCCGAGATACTCGTGGTCGAGCAGGTCAAGGCGGTCACCGGCGACGCGGCGCAGCAGGTCCCCGACGGATTCGGCCGGGTCGAGGCGGATGCGGACCGGGACGGTGTTCAGGAACAGTCCGACGACCTCGTCGATGCCGTCCAGCTCGGTCGGTCGCCCGGCGACGGTCGTCCCGAACACGATGTCGTCGCCGCCGGTGACACTGGCCAGGACCAGCGCCAACGCCGTGTTGAAGATCGTGTTGAGGGTGACGCCGTGCGCCCGGGCGGCCGCGCGGGCCGCCGCGGCGGTGCCCTCGGGCACCTCGGCGGTGATCCGCTCCGGTGCGACCGGTGCCAGCCCGCGGGCCGCCGGGATCACCATCGTCGGCTCGTCCAGCCCGGCGAGCGCCGAGCGCCACGCCGCCTCGGCGGCGCCGGTGTCCTGCTCCCGCAGCCAGCCCAGGTAGTCCGCGAACGACGCGCCTACCGTGGTCGCCGCGGTCGCCGCGGTCGCCGCGGTCGCCGGTGCGGTCGCGGTCGCCGGTGCGGCACTGTCCTCGTCGGCGGCGTAGCGGGTGAGCAGGTCCTCGACGACCAGCGCGCCGGACCAGCCGTCCCACAGCAGGACCTGACGGTTGATGACGAGCCGGTCGAGGTTGTCGGCCAGGTGCAGCAGGGTCAGGCGGAACAGCGGCGGCGCGCAGACATCGAACGGACGGGCCCGGTCGGCCGCCGCGATCTCCCGTGCCCGCTGCTCCCGCAGCGCCTCCGGCAGCCCGGTCAGGTCGATCTCCTCGACCGGCGCCGGCAGGCCCCGGACGATGACCTGCACCGTGTGGGGCAGCCCGTCGCTGAGGAAACCGGCCCGCACGGTCGGGTGGTGGGCCATGAACGCCGTGGTGGCTCGGCGCAGCCGGTCGACGTCCAGACGGTGGTCGAAGTCGAAGGAGAACTGGGCGGTGTAGGCGTCGCTGGTGCGGTCCAGCGCCCACTGGAAGTAGAGCCCCTCCTGCAACGGTGACAGCGGCCAGACCGCGTCGATTCCGGCCGGGAAGGCCTGCGCGATCCGGCTGGTCTGCTCGTCCGACAGTTCGACGAGCGCACGGGCCGCCGCCACGATCGGCGAGGACGGACCGGTGCCGGCCGCAGAGTCGGTGCTGGCGGCAGAGTCGGTGCTGGCGGCAGAGTCGGTGCCGGGACCAGCGGTGGTGTTCGGGGTGGCCAGTGTCGCGAGATCGCCGAGGGCGTCGACGAAGGCGGCGGCGAGGCGGGCGGTGACGTCCGGTGTGAGGATGGTCGTCAGGTAGGTGAACGTGGCCTGCAACCGTGGGCCCTGCGCGGTGTCGACGCAGGCGACGTCGACGGTCAGCGGGTAGCCGACGCCGAGGTCGGGGTCGAAGGAGGCGGCGAGCGCGTCGAACTCGGGGGCCGGGGCGAAGTCGGCGCGTCCGTCGGTGCCGAACCGGCCCAGGTAGTTGAACAGCACCTGGGCGTGTCCGGCCGCGGCGAGGGTGGGTCCGGCCAGCGGGTTGGCGTAGCGCAGCAGGCCGAAACCGATCCCGGCGTCCGGTACCGCCCGCAGTGTCGCGGTGACCGCGGCGAGCACCTCGCGGGCGCAACCGTGGGCGGGGCCGAGGCGTACCGGGGCGATGCTGGTGAACCAGCCGACCGTGCGGGCGAGGTCGACCTCGTCGGTGAGCTCCGTGCGTCCGTGCCGTTCCAGGTCGACGATCAGATCGCCGGACGGATCGCCGGAGGGACCCTCCGCCGGGATCGCCTGGCGCAGCGCGGTGAGCAGCACATCGGTGATTTCCGCGCCGGTGGCCGCCGGAACACCGGTGAGCAGCGCCGATGTCGTCGACACCGGCAGGTCGACCCGCAGCCGTGCGGTGCCGGCGACCGTGCCCACCCCGCCCGAGCGGGACGGTTCGGTGAACGGACGTCCGCCGGGGGCGAGGGTGGCCAGCCAGTGGGTCAGCTCGCCGAGGCGTTCGGGTGCGGCGGCGGCCTCGGCGGTGATCCGGGAGAAGGCCCGCAGTGAGGTGCCGACCGGGTCGAGCGCGACCGGCCGCTGGGCGCGCACCGCCGCGTAGGCGTCGGTCAGGTCGTCGAGCAGAATGCGCCAGGACACGCCGTCGACGACAAGATGGTGGGCGACCAGCACCAGCCGTCCGGGCTGGCCGGGGCCGGCGTCGAGCCACACCGCGCGGACCATCGTCGCGGCGTCGGGGTCGAGGCGTCCCGCGGCCGAACCGGACGCGGCGGTGATCGTCGCCCGCAGCGCCGCCTCGTCGAGCCCGGCGGTGTCGATCCGGACGAGCAGGTCCGGGTCGGGGATGCCCGGCGGGTCGATCCGCATCAGCCACACCGACGGCGCCGGACGCAGCAACCGGGCGCGCAGCCCGTCGTGGTGGGCCAGCAGCGCCTCCAGCGCCGCCCGCAGGCTCGGCTCGTCGGCGTCGGCCGGTGTCCCCACCAGGAACGCCTGGTTGAACCGCCGGATCTGCCCACCCCACTCGGCGAGCCGAGCCACGATCGGCAGCGGCGTCAGCATGCCGAGCGCCTCCTCCCGCGCCGCCCCAGCCGCACCGAAGGCGGTGGACGCGGAGGCGGAGGAGGCAGCAGCGGCGGGCGCGTCCGAGGTGGACGTGGCAAAGGCGGAGGTGGCAGGGGTGGAGGTGGCAGGGGTGGAGGTGGCAGCGGTGGACGCGGTGGGGGTGCGGGCGGCGACGAGGGCGGCGAGGGCGGCCGGGGTGCGCTGCAGGAACACCTCGCGGGGCGTGACGCGCACGCCTTCGCGCCGGGCCCGGTTGACGAGCCCGATCGCGAGGATGCTGTCGCCGCCGAGGGTGAGGAAATCGTCGTCGACGCCGACCCGGTCCAGGCCCAGCACGGTGCTGAACACCGCGCACAGGGTCCGTTCGAGCTGGGTGCGGCCGGTTCGGGCCGAGGTGGCGGCGCCGAGGTCGGGGGCGGGCAGGGCGGCCCGGTCGAGCTTGCCGTTGCCGGTCAGGGGCAGTCCGGGCAGCGCCACGACGGCCGCGGGCACCATGAAGTCGGGCAGCACCGCCGCGGCCCGGGCCCGCAGCGCCGCCACATCAACCTGCTGGACGGCGTCGGCGTCGGTCGCGGACGGGACGACATAGGCGATCAGGCGGGCCCGCCCGGCCGCGTCGGGACGCGCGAGGACGACGGCGCGGGCCACCGTCGGATCGGCGGCGAGCACCGCCTCGATCTCCCCCGGCTCGATCCGGAAGCCGCGGATCTTGACCTGGTCGTCGGCCCGACCGAGGTATTCCAGTGTGCCGTCCGGAGCCTGACGGGCCAGGTCACCGGTGCGGTAGAGCCGATCACCGGGTGTGCCGTGGGGATCGGCGACGAACCGGGTGGCGCTCAGACCGGGCCGACCCAAATAGCCCCGCGCGAGCTGCCCACCGCTGACGTAGATCTCCCCGGGCACCCCCGGCGGGACGGGGGTGAGGTGCCGGTCGAGCAGCCGCGCCCGCAGACCGGGGATCGGCACCCCGATCAGCCCACGTCCGCCGTCGTTGTTCTCCACCGGCAGCGGCAGGTAGGTGACGTGCACCGTGGTCTCGGTGATCCCGTACATGTTGACCAGGTGTGGGGCGTCCGGCGCGTGCCGGGCGTACCAGGGGGCGAGCCGGCTCGTGTCCAGCGCCTCCCCACCGAAGATCACCAGTCGCAGGGCGAGCGCGGGTGCGGACGTGCCCGGCCCGGCAGCGGCGTCAGCATCGGCATCGGCATCGATGAGGGTGGCGAACGCCGACGGCGTCTGGTTCAGGACGGTGACCGCCTCGCGGGCCAGCAGCGCCCGGAACGCCTCGGGTGAGCGGGACACCTCGTGGTCGACGACGACGAGCCGTCCGCCGTGCAGCAGCGGACCCCACAGTTCCCAGACGGAGAAGTCGAACGACACCGAGTGGAACAGCGTCCACACGTCGCGGTCGTCGAAGTGGAACCAGTCCTGGGTGTCGGCGAACAGCCGCACGACGTTGCGGTGCGGGATCAGCGTGCCCTTGGGCCGTCCGGTGGAGCCGGAGGTGTAGATCACGTAGGCGAGATGGTCGCCGCGCGGGTCGATGTCCGGCGTGGTCGGCGGCTGCTCGGCGAGGGCCGTGACGACCAGCGGATCGTCCAGCGCGAGCAGTGGTATCCCGGTGCGCACCGGCAGCGCCGCCCGGTCGGCGACGGTCGTCACCGCGCACACCGGGGACGCGTCGCGCAGCATGAACGTGATCCGCTCGGACGGGTAGGTCGGGTCGACCGGCAGGTACGCGCCGCCCGCCTTCTGCACCGCGAGCAGCGCCACGACCAGGTCGATCGACCGGGGCAGGGCGACCGCGACGATCGATTCGGGGCCGACCCCACGTCCACGCAGCACCTGGGCGAGCCGGTTCGCCCGTATGTCGAGCTCGGCGTAGGTGAGCTCCTCCTCCCGCCAGCGCAACGCCACCGCCTCCGGGGCGCGTCGCACCTGCGCCTCGAACAGCCGCGGCAACGTGACGTCCAGATCGCCCCCCTCGGACGCCCCCACCAGCTCGGACGCCCCGACCAACTCGGACGGAACACCCGGAACACCGGGGATGAGCGGGGCAGCCGGGTCGGCCGGGTCGGCCGGGTCGGCCGGCCGCGAACCCGCCAGGGCACCGACGGGACGGTCCGGGTCGGCGGCGATCTCGGCCAGCAGGGCGAGCAGCCGGTCGGCGAGGGCGGCCACGGTGGTGGCTTCCAGCAGGTCCGGCTGGTAGCCGAAGGTGAACCGGGGCCGCTCGCCCGGGATGACCCGGACGGTGAGCGCGTAGTGGGTCGCGTCATGGCCGTCGAGACCGACCAGACGCGGACCGCCGGCGGGCAGCAGGGTCGCCGGGTCGAACGGATAGGACTCGAC
Source organism: Frankia umida (assembly GCF_023242945.1). Classification (NCBI taxonomy): domain Bacteria; kingdom Bacillati; phylum Actinomycetota; class Actinomycetes; order Frankiales; family Frankiaceae; genus Frankia; species Frankia umida. Next base: position 154,315 of record NZ_JALKFT010000005.1, on the reverse strand, counting down.
GACGAGCAGCGTGTCGAACAGCTCCCCGAGCCCGGCCACCGCCTGGATCTCGGCCAGACCCAGGTGGTGATGGGCGAACAGGGCACCCTGCGCGGCCTGCAGATCGGCCATCAGGGCCGCGACCGGCTCACCGGCGCGCACCGTCACCCGCACCGGCACGGTGGTGACGAACAGGCCGACCATCGTGTCGACCCCCGCCAGCGCCGGTGGACGTCCGGAGGCCGCCTCGCCGAACACGACGTCGTCCCGACCGACCGCCCGCGACAGCAGCACCGCGTGCGCCGCCCGCAGGATCGTCGCGAACGTCAACCCCCGCGCCCGACCAAGCTCGCCAAGCCGCCGGGCCAGCTCCGCGTCGATCTCCCGCTCCACCGTCGCAGGGCTGCCCCCACCGGACGCACCGCCCGTGGACGCACTGCCTGTGGACGCGCTGCCCGTGGACGCGCTGCCCGTGGACGCCTCGCTGGCGGGTGTCGTGCGATGGCCGCCGCCGGCGAGCAGGGTCGGTGTGTCGAGGCCGGCCAGCGCCGCGCGCCAGGCGGCTCGGGCCGCGTCGCCGTCCTGGGCTCGCAGCCAGCGCAGATGGTCGGAGTACGGGCGCGGCGCCGGCAGTCCTGCGCCGGCCAGAGCCGGATCGTCGGCGGCCGCGAGCGTGAACAGTTCACGCAGCAGCAGCGGCAGTGACCAGCCGTCGGTGACGACATGGTGGGCGCAGACGGCCAGGGTCGCCGTCTGCGTGCCGGTACGCACCCACAGAAAGCGGATCAGCGGCGGTGTCGCCAGGTCGAACCGTCCGGCCCGGTCGGCTTCGACCAGCCGGCGGGTCTCGGCCCGGGCCTCGGCCGCCGGCCAGCCGGAGAGGTCGACCACGGTCCACTCCGGGTCGGCGGCGGGCAGAACCACCTGCGCCGGCACCCGCCCGTCGGACACGATCGCGGCCCGCAGCAGCTCATGGCGGGCGATCAGTGCCCGCGACGCCGCCCGCAACCGCGCCACATCCCCGACGTCGCCCAGTTCCAGGACGAACTGCAGGACGTAGACGTCGGGGCTGTCCTCACCGTCGAGCAGTCGGTGGAACAGCAACCCCGACTGTGACGGCGACAGCGGCCACACCGACGTCGCGGCCGGGAACCGCGCCCGGACGCGGGCCAGCTCCGCCTCGTCCACCGCGAGCTCGATCTCGGTCCTGGTCGAGCCGGTGGCGGCGATCGAGCCGGTGGCGTCCGGGGTTGCAGGAGCGGCGAGGGCGTCCGGGGCCGCCAGGGCGGCGAGGGCTGCGACGGTCGGGTGGGCGAACACGTCCGCCAGGGCCACCGTCAGTCCGCGGGCGGCGGCCCGGGTGACCATCGAGAACGCCAGAATGCTGTCGCCGCCGAGGTGGAAGAACGAGTCGTCGACGCCGACGCCGGGCTGCCCGAGGACGTCGGCGAAGACGTCACGCAGGATCGTCTCGGCGGCTGTCGCCGGTGCCCGGCCGCCGCTGCCGACGGCGGCGGCGAAGTCCGGCGCGGGCAGCGCCCGGCGGTCCAGCTTGCCGTTCGCGGTGGTCGGCAGGGCCGCCAGCACGACGAACGCCGCCGGCACCATGTGCCCCGGCAGCCGGCTCGCCACGGACGCCCGCAGCCGCTCGGTCCACTTCCGCTGCCCGGCCGCGGCGGACGACCCGGCCGTGGCGGGGTCCTCGTCCGTGGCGGGATCGTCGGCCGCGGCGGGCACGACGTAGGCGACCAGGACGCGGCCGGCGGGGCCGTCGTCGCGGACGACGGCGGCGGCGCGGGCCACCGACGGGTCGGCGGCGAGCACCGTCTCGATCTCACCGAGTTCGATCCGGAAGCCGCGCAGTTTCACCTGGTCATCGGTGCGGCCGGCGACGTCGAGCTCACCGGTGGCGCGCCAGCGGGCGAGGTCGCCCGTGCGGTACATCCGGCGGGTGGGGTCGAACGGGTCCGCGACGAAACGGGTGGCGGACAGCGCCGGACGGGCCAGGTACGCGTCGGCCACGGCCGGTCCTGCCAGGTAGAGCTCGCCGGTCGCGCCGGGCACGACGGGTGTCAGCGCACCATCGAGCACATAGGCGTGGACGTGCGGCAGGGGTCGTCCGACCGTCGGACGGCCCGGGGTCGTGTCGCCGGCGGGGACGACACCGGTGGTGGCCCAGACGGTCACCTCGGTCGGCCCATAGACGTTGATCACTTCGCGGGCCCGGGCGGTCAGCTCAACGGCCAGGTCGGACGGCAACGGCTCACCGCCGGAAAGGACCCGCACCGGCAGCGGTCCGGGCGGCGCCGCGTCCAGCACCGACCGCCACCGCGACGGGGTGGCCTGCGCGATCGTGACCTCGCCGGCCGTGATCAGCGCCGCGAGCCGCGCCGGGTCCCGGCCCTCACCGGCCTCGACGAGATGGCAGGAGGCCCCCACGGTCAGCGGCGCGAGGAGTTCGACCGTGCTCGGGTCGAAGCCGAGTGTCGTCGCGCCGAGCAGCCGGTCGTCCGGGCCGATGCGTACCGCCGCGACGAACGACGCGAGGAACACCGCCAGCGACCGGTGGCTGACGACCACACCCTTGGGTCGTCCCGTCGACCCGGACGTGTAGATGACGTAGACGGGACTGTCCGGATGCACCACCGGCGGCCACGTCGGCGCCGGCTCCGTCCCGGGGACGGTGGCGGCGGGGTCCGCGGGCACGGTCCCGTCGGCCGCCAGATGGTCGGCCGTGGGGTCGTCGACCAGCAGCACGACGGTGTCGGACGGGTGGGGCAGCCCGGGCGCGAGATCACGTGTCGTGACCAGCACGGTCGGGGCCGCGTCGGCGAGCATGAAGGCGATCCGCTCGGCCGGGTAGTCGACGTCGACGGGCAGGTACGCGCCGCCCGCCCGGCCGATGCCGGCCACCGCCACCACCAGGTCGGCGGTGCGGGGTAGCGCCACCGCGACAACCGTCCCGGGCCGCACCCCCCGACCGACCAGGGCGTGGGCCAGGGTGTCGGCTCGTCCGGCCAGCTCCCCGTAGGTGAGGCTGCCCGCCGCGGTGACCAGTGCCGTCCGCCGCGGCGCTCGGGCGGCCTGCTCGGCGAACCGCGTCGTCCACGGCACCGCGCTGGCCGCGGCGTCGTGCGTGATGCCCACGGGAACGTCGCCGGTGGGGGCGGCGGTGCTGGTGGGGGCGGCGGTGCTGGTGGGGGCGTTGCCGGCGGCCAGGAGGTGGGCGCGCTCGGCGGAGGCGAGCAGGTCGAGGGTGGCGATCGGGGCGTCGGGGTCGGCGAGCGCGGCGGCCAGCAACCGCGCCAGCCGGGGACCGACCGCCTCGGCGAACGTCGCGGACACCACGGCGTCCTGGTAGGTCGTCTCCAGCTCGAACGCACCGGAGGCGCCACCGCCGGTCCCGGTGCTGTCGGTCCCGGTGCTGTCGGTTTCGGTGAACTCGGCGACGAGCAGCAGCGGGAACTGGGCGGTGCCGTTGTGCAGGGGGCGCCGCACGCCGCGCAGGTCGCGGCCGCGCAGCGCCGCCGCGGCCGGCCGGCGCACCGCGATCATCGTGTTGAACAGGCTGGACACCCCGTCGGCCCGGTCCGGGTTGACGGCGCGGGCGACATCGGCGAGGTCGACGTCGGCATGGGCGAAAGCGCCCCGGCAGACCTCGCGGGCGCGCAGCAGCAGCTCGGTGAACGTGTCGGCCGGCTCGACGGACAGCCGCAGCGCCAGGCTGTTACCGAAGTAACCCAGGACACCGGCGGTCTCGGCGCCGTCCCGGTTGACCACCGGCGTGCCGACGGTGACGTCGCGGGAGCCGGTCACCCGGTGCAGCAGCGCCGCGTAGGCGGCGAAGACCACCATGAACGGGGTGGCACCCTGCCGGGCGGCGAAGGCCCGGACCCGCCCACCCAACTCCCCCGACGCCGGATGGACGACCTGACGCCCACCGTCGGGTCCGCCGCCGTCGCCGACCTGACGGTCGCGGGCGGCCAGGTCGTCCGGGGTGGGGGTGGGCAGGGTGAGCGGCTCGGCCAGCGGGGACAGGACGGTTCGCCAGTAGGCGAGTCCCGCCTCGTCCGGGCCGTGGTCGGACCAGGCGACGTCGAGGTACTGGCCGCCGGCGGCGGCCACCGCGCCGGTCCCGGTGTCGTAGGCGGCAAGCAGGTCGGTGAAGAAGATGTCCCAGCAGGCGTCGTCCCAGGCGATGTGGTGCGCGGCCAGGGCGAGGGTGTGCCGGTCGTCGTCGTGGCGGATGACGGTGACCCGCAGCGGCGACTCGACCGCCAGGTCGAACGGACGGCGGGTCGCCCGCAGCGCGGCCTGCCGGGCGACGGCGGCGCGGCGCGGCTCGGGTTCGGCGCCGACGTCGACGCTGCTCCAGGCCGGTTCGACGTCGTCGCGGACGACCTGTTCGAGTTCGCCGTCGGCGCTCACCCGGTAGGTGGTGCGCAGAATCTCGTGCCGGCGGGCGACGGTGCGCAGCGCGGCGTGCAGGGCGTCGACGTCCAGGGGGCCGGTCAGGTCGAAGGCCGTCGAGATCGTGTAGGCCAGGCTGTCGGGGCGCAGCCGCGAGAGGAACCACATCCGGCGCTGCCCCGCGCTCACCGGATGACCCTCGCCGGGCACCCGCGCCGGGCCGCCGGCCGGGCCGGACTCCGGCTCGCGCGCCAACTCCGCGGCCGCGAGGCGACGACGGAGCAGCTCGCGCTTACGCTGCGCGGAGTCGGGACTGGCCACGGGACATGTCCTTCCGAGACGGGCTGGCGGGCCGCCGGTCGCGATCCGCGGGCATGGCTGCTGGCCCGGGCGCGGAGGCCGGCCGGGCATGACAGTCAGCCCGGAGGCGGCGGCCGGCCGGGTGACGGGGTTCGACCCGAGGCGGGGAAGCGGGTCGAGATCGAGGTCGGGGGATGAAAGGAGCTGAGGGGGTGGGCGGGGCTGAAGGGGCTGAAGGGGCTGAAGTTGGCTGAAGGGGCTGGGGGGAGCCGGTGGGAGAACGGACGGTGATGGGGCTGGGCGGCTAGTCGAGCCGGCGCCGCAGCTCCCGCTTGTCGATCTTGCCGACGGCGGTCAGGGGCAGGTCGTCCACGATCGTGAGCAGGTCGGGTTGCATGAACCTGGCCAGGCCGCGGTCGCGCAGGTAGACCTTGAGCTCGCGCAGTCGCAGTGACGCGCCGGCGGCGAGCACGATCACGGCCCGCACGGATTCGCCGACCTGTTCGTCGGCGGCCGCGATGACCGCGGCCTGGACGATGGCGGGATGGGTGAGCAGATGCTCCTCGAGTTCGGTGGCGGAGACGTTCTCCCCACCCCGGTTGATCACATCCTTGATGCGTCCCTCGACGACGAGGTGGCCCTCGGCGGTGCGCCGCACCAGGTCGCCGGTGCGGTAGAAGCCGTCCGGGGTGAACGCGGTCGCGTTGTGCTCGGCCGCCCGGTAGTAGCCGCGGATGGTGTAGGGCCCGCGGGTCCACAGTTCACCGGTCGTCCCCGGGGGGACGTCCACTCCGTGCTCGTCGACGACCCGGATCTCGTCGGCGTCGTCGAGCGGGCGGCCCTGCGTGGTGCAGGCGATCTCGTCGCCGTCGTCCGGCCGGGTGTAGTTGAGCAGGCCCTCGGCCATCCCGAACACCTGTTGGACGCTGGCGCCGAGCACCGGTCGGATCTGCCGGGCGAGCTCGGCGTCCAGCTTCGCGCCACCGACCTGCAACAACCGCAGGCTGGTCGTGTCCGGACCTTCCCAGCCGGCGGCCAGCACCCAGATCCGGGCCAGTGTCGGGACGACCGCGGTGACCGTCACCCCTTCGCGGGCGATGAGCCCGAAGGCGATCTCCGGACTCGGAGCGGGGGCCAACACCACCTTCGCACCCACACCGAACGCGCCCAGCAGGCCCGGGCAGGCCAGCGGGAAGTTGTGCGCGGCCGGCAACGCGACCAGGTAGACGTCGTCGGCGGTCAGCCCGCACACCCGGGCGCTGGCCGCCGCGTTGAAGGCGTAGTCCCAGTGGGTGCGCGGGATGAGCTTCGGTTTGCCGGTCGTGCCACCCGAGATGAGCAGCACCGCGACCCCCGCCGGGTCGATCGGTTCGGCGCTGGTCACGGGCCTGTCGGCCCGGGCCGCGGCGCCGGCGGCGGCGACGGTGGCGAGCCCGGTGAACCGGCCGGCGTCCCCGGCCACCAGCACCTGGCGCACCGACGGGACCGCCGCCACGATCTCCTCGGCGAGCACCCGATGGTCGAACCCCTCGTGCGCGTCCGGGATCGCGTACGCCACCGCACCGGAGAGCCGGGCGAGATGTTCGATCTCGACCCGGCGGTGCGCGGGCAGGGTCAGCACCGGAATCACACCGAGGCGCAGCGACGCGAACAGCAGCGTCACGAACTCGATCCGGTTCGGCAGGTGCACGACCACCCGGTCGCCCGCGATCAGACCCAGTTCCGTCAGGCCCGCGGCCAGGTCGTCGACGGCCTCGTCCAGCTCCCGGTAGGTCAGCCGGACGGGCTCCTCGAACGACCCGCCGACCAGCGCGGTCCCGGTGGCGTACCGGACGGCCCAGTCGCGCAGCCGGTCCGCGAGCGGCCCGCCCTGCCAGTGCCCGTCCGCCTGGTAACGCCGCGCGAACTCCGCCGGCCACGGGACGAACCCGTCGACCGTCCGATGCGCGTCGGTGAGCGCCGCCGGATGGCTCATGCCGCGTCTCCCACCGGGTCGGCCTCGTCCCCGAGGCGCAGCTCGATCTCGTCGTCGGACAGGCTGGCGATCTCCCAGGCGATGGACGCGACCCGGTCGAGTCGTCCCGGGGTTCGTTCGGCCGTGCGCATCGCGGCCGCGAGCCCGGCCACCGTCGGCGTGCCGAACAGCATCCGCACCGACACCTCGGAGGTGTCGAGTTCGTCGCGCAGCCGGGTGACGACCGAGGTGGCCAGCACCGAGTCCCCGCCGACGGTGAAGAACTCGTCGGTGACACCGCAGGTGTCGCCGAGCAGGTCCTGCCAGACCAGCAGGATCACGCGCTCCAGGTCGCTGCTCGGCGCGGTCACCGGGCGCGCCCCGTCGGCCGCTGACCCGAGCAGTGCGGCGGCGGCCGTACGGTCGATCTTGCCGTTGGCGCTCAGTGGCAGCGCCGGGACGACCACGATCCGGTCCGGCACCATGTGCGGCGGCAGCAGCCCACCCACCTGCCCCCGCAGCCAGACCTCGACCGGCTCGTCCTGCGCCCCGCCCGCCGCATCCGGTGTATCCGAGAAGCGCGGGTCGAGGACGACCGCCGCGCCCAGGGAGGCCGTCGACCGGGCGCCCGGGGCAGCGGACCCGCTGGTCCCGCTGGTCCCGCCGGTGATGGCGGCGACGGCGGCGTGCACGCCTGGAACGGCGGCCAGGGCGCTTTCGACCTCGCCGAGCTCCACCCGGAACCCGCGGATCTTCACCTGGTGGTCGCGGCGGCCAAGGAACTCCACCGTGCCGTCGGGCAGGTAGCGGGCCAGGTCGCCGGTGCGGTACCAGCGGGAACCGTCGTGGGTGAGGAAACGGTCGGCGGTGCGTTCGGGATCGCCGCGGTAGCCGGCGGCGACGCCGTCCCCGCCGATCCACAGTTCGCCGGTGACCTGGTCGGGGCAGTCCCGGCCGAGCGGGTCGACCACGCGCAGCCGCACGTTGCGCAGCGGCGTGCCGTAGGGCACCGAGCTCCACTGCTCGGGCACCGGCACACCCCCGATGACCTCGCAGACGGTCGAGTGGATGGCCGTCTCGGTCGTCCCGCCGAGCCCGAGGAACCTGGCGTGCGGGGCGAGGGCGGCGAGGCGTCCGGGCAGGTCGACGCCGACCCGGTCCCCGCCCAGCAGCACCGCCCGCAGACCGCCGACCGCGGACGACGGCCCGCCACCAGCCGCCGCGGTCGCCGCGGTCGCCGCGGTCGCGGTCGCCGTTGTCAGGAGCAGGTCGAGGACGGCCGGCACGCAGTTGAGGATCGTGACGCCGTGCGCGGCCACCAGCTCGACCCAGCGGGTCGCCTCCCGGCGCGCCGCCTCGTCGACGAGGACGACCGCGCCGCCCGCGCCCAGCGGCGCGAACAGGTCGAACACCGACAGGTCGAAGTCGAGGGCGGAGACGGCGAGCGTCCGGTCGTCCGCCCCGATGCCGAGGCGTTCGACCAGGTCGTCGATGGTGTTCATGGCCGCCCGGTGCGACACCTCGACACCCTTGGGCTCGCCGGTGGAGCCGGAGGTGAACAGCACGTACGCCGGCTCGTCCAACCGGGTCTGGTCCTGCGACGCGGCGAGCACAAGCCGCTCGGTGCCGCCGGCCGCGTCCACCGTCGGCCCGACCAGATCGGTCAGGGTCACACTGGTCACGCCGGTGGGCCAGACCGAACCGTCCGCCCGGTCGGCGGTGGTGATCGCCACGGTGAGTCCGGCGGTGGCCACGATCCGGGCGATCCGCGCCGACGGCTGCTCCACGCCGATGGGCACGTAGGTCCCACCCGCCGCGAGCACGCCAAGCACGGCGACGACCTGCGCGGACCCCTTGGGCAGGCTGACGCCCACCAGGTCACCCGGACGGACACCCCGGGCGACCAGTCCCCCGGCCACCGCCCGGGCCCGCGCGGCGAGCTGCCCGTACGTCAGCGCCTCGCCCGCCGCGACCGGCCCGTCCGCCGTGGTGGTGGTGGTGGTGGCAGCCGGCGAGCCCAGCAGGGCGGGGGCGTCAGGTGTCCGGGCGGCGTGGGCGAAGAAGCCCTCGTGCAGCAGCCGGGTCGAACGTGGCCCGGCGACGGCACCGACCCGGGCGCGCACCGCCCGCGTCGTGTCGTCGAGCAGCACGTCGACCGGCAGATCCCAGGCGAGCTCGCGTACCAGCCGTTCGAAGGCGGCGAACATGGCGTCGACGACACCGGGGGCGAACGCGTCCTCGCGGACATCCCAGTTGATCAGCAGGCCGCCGTCCACCTCGGTGACCTGCGCGTCCAACAGAACCTGCGGACCCTGCGAGATGATCCACTCGGGACGCCCGAACGCTGTGCGCACCGCCGGGTCGAACAGTTCACCGAGGCCGAGGGCGCTGGTGAACACGATCGGGGCGAGCAGCCGCTCGCCGCGGGCCCGGCCGGCGTCGCGTAGCACCTCCACCCCGGAGTAGGCGGCGTGGGCGGCGTCGGCGTGCAGCCGGGACTGGATGCGCCGCGCCCGCTCGACGAACGGCACCCGGGCGGTCAGGTCGACCTCGAGCAGCACCGAGCTGGTGAAGTCGCCGACCACCCGGTCGATGTCCGGATGCACCTGCTCACGGTCGAACAGCGGCACGTTGAGCACGAACCGGCTCTGGGCGCTCCAACCGCCGATGACCTCGGCGAACACGGTCGCCACCGCCACCGCCGGGGTGACTCCGCGCCGGTGCGCCGATCGGCCGAGCTCCTCGCGGGCCGCCCGCGCCAGCCAGACGTGCCGGCGGGTCACCCGGGTCGGAATGTCGTCGCCGGACGCGACCGCGCTCGAGGCCAGCGGCAGTTCCGGCGCCCCTGGCAGGCTCGGCAGCCGGTCCTGCCAGGCCTGGCGGGCCTGCTCGGCCGCCAGCCGGCGGGCCGTCGCCCGCTGCTCGCGGTACTCGCGGTAGGTGTAGCCCGGTGCCGGCGCCACCGCCCCACCGGAGGTGGTGTCCTCGGGGTGGGCGTAGAGCTGGGCCAGGTCGGCGAGCAGGACGCGGTAGCTCACCGCGTCGGCGGCGACCATGTCCACGTCGAGGTGCAGTCGGGTGGCCCCGTCGGGCAGCAGGCTCAGCGCGGTGGAGAACACCTCGCCGTGCTCGATGTCGAGCATCTGGTGCGACAGTGCGTCACGCACCGTGTCAAGCCGGGCCCGCGCGCTGGCCTGGTCGAGGGCGCGCAGGTCGTGGATGGTGAGCCCACGCCAGCCCGACTCCGACGCGACCCGCTGGGCACCGTTGTCGGTGATCCTCGTCCGCAGCGCCTCGTGCCGCGTCACCAACCGGCGGATCGCCGCGGCGAGACGGTCGGGGTCGACGTCACGGCCGTCGAACTCGGTGTAGAGGTGGGCCGCGACACCGCCGAGGGGCTGGCCGCGGTCCCGGCCGACCCAGTAGGCGTGCTGCATGAGCGCCAGCGGGAACTCGCCGTCGACCGCGCTGTCACCCTCGCCACCGGCGCCGGCGCCGGCGCCGTCCTCGTCCGACGTACCGGCGGACGTGGCGCTGGCCGCGGACACGGCGGAAGCCACGGGTGCGTCGGGGTCGGCGGGAGCGGTGCCGCCACGGGTGGCCTTCGACCGGGCCGCCGCGGCCCGGTTACCCAGGATCTTGGACCAGCCGTCGAGGGTGGGATTCTCGGCCAGCTCACCGAAAGTGACCGCCAGGCCGTCGCGGCGCCAGGCACCGACCGCCTGGATCAGCGCGATGGACTCCAGGCCCAGCTCGAACAGGTTGTCCTCGTCGCCGACGTTGGCCGGCTCCTCGTCGATCAGGTCGGCGATGAGGCGACGCAGGTCCTCACGGTCGGGGCTGGGGCTGGGGTTGGGTGCGGCCACCAGGAAACGGCTGACGCTGCGCAGCTTCTCGCGGGTCTCCTCGAGCTCACGCTCTGGCCGGGACGCGTCGACGATGCCGGCGCCGGCCCGCAGCCAGGTCCGTCCGTCCTGCTGGTAGGCCGAACGCAGCACGAGCGCGGCGTCGAGCGAACCGTCCGCGTCGACGCTGAGCACCGCGCCGCTGTACACCCCGCGCGGCTGCGACTCGTAGCGCCGGATCGCGGCGAGGGCGTCGGCCTTCGGGATACCCGAGGCGGTGATCGACGGGAAGACGGCGGCCATCGCGTCCCAGGCGTCGTGCCCGGGGGTGAGCTGGCCGCTGACCCGGGAGGCCAGGTGCTGCACGCTGCCGCGGTCGAGCACCGACATGAACTCGTCGACGACCAGCGACCCCGGCCGGCACAGCGGACGCAGCTCCTCCTGCGCGGCCTGCACCGACACGGCGTGCTCGTAGATCTCCTTCGGGTCGGCCAGCAGCGCCGCACGGCGCGCCCGGTCGGCGGCACCGTCATCGGCGGCCCCACCGTCACGTGCCGTGGTGCCGGCCAGCGGCTGGGTGGAGACCCGCCCGTTCGCCGCGACCTCGACGACCGTCTCCGGGCTGAACCCACCGACCCGCAGACCACCGAGGTCCAGCAGGAACGACCGGGCCGGGGTGTTACCGCGCCGGCCCCGCTCATAGGTGGCGATCAGATCCACCGGCCCGTCCACCGGAACCACCCGGGACATGATCATCTTACGTAGCCGGCCGGCCTGGATGTCGGCGACGGCCTGCGCGACGTTCGCCTCGTACCGCGCCGCACCATGTTCAAGATCCGCGAACGCCGACCCGTCCTCCTCCGCGGCCATCGTCGTCCCCGCGGTGGTGGCGCCCTCGGCCGCGACGGCGGCCAGCTGGCGGGCGAGCTCGTCCAGTTCCGCGCGGTCGACCGCGCGCAGCAGGGCGCCGGCCGCCGTCAGCCGCACCTCCCGGGCCGGGACGACCAGATGCACCAGCGGCTCACCCGACACCGGGCCGGGCAGTCCCGCCAGCCGTGGGCCGAGCTCGAAGCCCACCACCCCGTAGGCGCGCCACCCGGCGAACGGCAGGTCGGCCAGCACTCGGGCCAGCGCCCGCAGCGGGTCGTCGCCCACCGGCTCGCCCCGCCAGGTGCTGCCGGTGCGGTAACGGATCTCGTCCCAGTAGACGATGATCTCGCTCAGGACACCGGTGCCGATGCTCCACTCGCCCTCGCGCTCGTAGACGGTGAAGGGCGCCTCGGCGGCACGCACCAGACCCACCGCGGCGGCGAGTGGGTCGAGACCGAGCGCGAGGGCGCGCTCGTGGTAGGCCCGGGGCGCGGTCATCGGGTCGCGCCGGAACCCGCGCCGTCAGGCTGCCGCTGCGCGTCGGCGTCGGCGTCGGCCGCAGCGGGCTCGTCGGTCACGTCGGCGCCGGCCGCGGCCTCCTGATCCGCCGCCATCCGGGCGATGAGGCTCGCCGGGCGCAGATCCGTCCAGTGGGTCTCGACGTAGTCGAGGCAGGACGCCCGATCGGTCGCACCGTGCACGATGCGCCAGCCGGCCGGAACCGGCACGAACGTCGGCCACAGCGAGTGCTGCTCCTCGACGTTCACAAGGACGTAGAAGCTGCCGTTCTCGTCATCGAACGGGTTCGTCGACATGCGGATCCCGGCTCCTTGGGTTTCGGCTCACAACGATGAGACAATCGTTCAGGTAAGCTTTACTTAAGTTACGGGCATGAGTCCAGCCCTTTGAGAAGAAAATTCCAACGCGACACCCACAGGGAATGCCGTGCTAACTCAGACGACCGGCTTCCACTCGGACAGTGCGCGGAAGCCGTTCGATCGTTGTCGGACGGTGTGCGATGACAAGCAGCGTGCGTCCGGGACGTAGCCGTTCGACGGCGTCCTCCAGCCGCTGGGCCGCCTGTGGATCGAGGTCGGCGGTCGCCTCGTCGAGCACCAGCACCGGCGGGTCGACCAGAGCCGCCCGCAGCAGCCCGACGATCTGGCGTTCCCCCGCGGACAACCGCTCGCCACGGGCGCCGAGGTCCGCGTCCAGCCCGCCGTCGAGCCCGTCGACCCAGTCGGTGAGGCCGAGTCGCGCGACGGCGTCACGCATCGCGTCCCGGTCCGGCGTGCCCGGGGTCAGGGCCAGGTTCTCGGCCAGCGTGCCGCTGATCAGATGCACCTGCTGTGGGACGAGCACAATGCGCGCCCGAACCTCGGCCGGATGCACCGTACGCAGGTCGACTCCGCCGAACCGGACCACACCGGAATCCGGTTCGTAGAGTCCGGTGAGCAGCTTGGCCAACGTGGTCTTGCCCGAGCCGGTGACGCCGATCAGCCCCGCCCGGTCGCCCGGTGGAAACGCCACCGACACATCCCGTACGACGTCGGTGTCCCCGTAGGCGAACGTGAGCCCCTCGGCCGCCAGCTCCCCGCGCTCCGGCAGCCCACCACCCACGACGACGGTGGCGTCCGCGGTGGTGCTGGCGTCCAGCGTGGTCGCTGGCGGCGGTGCGCCCACGGGTGGCAGGACGGTGAGCAGGTCCACCAGGCGGGCGAGGCCGACCCGGGCCTGCTGCGCCTGGCCGGCGAGCCCGGACAGGGCCAGCAGGTTCTCGAACAGGTTGCGGGTGGCGACGACGAACACGACGACCGTGCCGACCCCGAGATGACCCCCCCGCACCAGCCAGACCCCGAGCAGCAGCAGCGCCGCCGTGGCCAGGCCCTCGAGCGCGGCGAACAGCTCCAGACGGCACTGCGTGTCGATGGCCCGCTCGTTCGCCGCGCGCAGCTCGTCGTTGTCCCCGCGGAAGCGGCGCACCCATTCGTCCGGACGGCCCGGCGCCACCAGCGCCTCGTGCGCGGTGAGGGTCTCGGTGAAGGTCGCCGTCATCGTCGCGTCCGAGGCGGCCTGTCGGCCGAACGTGCCCGCGGCGCCGGCGTTGAACCAGAGCAGCACCCCGGCCGCCAGCGGCAGGAACAGCGCGACGAGCAGCAGTGTCAGCAGCCACGAGTAGACCAGCAGCAGGCCGATCGTCAGGATGACGGTGAGCGTGATGCCGATCAGGTTCGGTAGCTGGTCGCGCAGGAACAGCGTCAGGTCGGCGATCTCACCGGTGGAGCGGCGCAGCAGGTCACCGGTGCGATGGGCCTCGAGGAAGCGCAGCGGCGCGGCGGCGAGCCGTTCGACGACCAGATCCCGCAGCCCCCGGATGGTCCGCTCGCCGGCCCGCGAGAGCAGCACCTCGGACTGCCGCAGCAGCAGCATCCGGGCCACCACCACGGCGACCAGCACGACGACCGCCCACCACAGCCGGGACCGGTCGCGGTCGGTGACCGCGTCCACACCCCAGCCGATCACCGGTGCGATCGCGACCACCGCGGCGGTGCTGGCGAGACTGGCCAGCACCGCGCCGGACACGATCACCCGGTGCGGCCGCAGGTACGGCCAGAAACGTCGGAACACCCTTTTGGTCGAGGGTTCGGCCGCCAGCTCACGCAGCTCAGCCATGACCACCACCCACCGGGACGCGCGTGTCGGCGCCGCCGGCCGCCTCGGGCTCACCGGCCCGGGTCTCGGTCCCGGGGTGGACGGGAGCGCCGTCCGGGCCCAGGTACAGGACGCGGTCGGCGGCGGCCAGCACGGACGGACGATGCGAGATGACGATCAGGGCGGCCCGCGGGGCCCAGGCCCGCAGCCGGCGCAGGATGGTGGCCTCGGTGTCGGCGTCCACCGCGGCGGTGACGTCGTCGAGGATCAGCACGTCCGGTCGGCCGAGCAGGCCACGGGCCAGCGCCAGGCGTTGGCCCTGACCACCGGAGACCGTCGCGCCGCGTTCACCGAGGGAGGTGTCGTAGCCCTCGGGCAGGCTCGCCACGAAGCCGTCGACCGCGGCGACCTCGGTCGCCCCGCGCATCGCCGCCAGGTCGAACTCCCGGCCCACCCGCAGGTTGTCGGCCACGGTGCCGGCGAGGATCAGGGGCCGCTGCGGGACCAGCCCGATCCGGGCGGACAGCTCCACCCGGGCGACCCGGCGCAGGTCCACCCCGCCGAGGCTGACCGTGCCGGTCTCGGGGTCCTCCAGCCGGCACAGCACCCGGGCCAGCGTCGTCTTGCCGCTGCCGGTCGGGCCGGTGACCGCGACGAACTCGCCGGGGCCGACCCGCAGGTCGAGCGGGCCCAGCACGCGGCGGCCGTCGCGCACCGCGGTGATGGCCTCGGCCACCAGCGCACCCTCGGCCGGTGGCACCTCGCCACCCGTCGGGTCGTCGGCGCTGACCGCGGTGTCGAGCACCTCGGCGATCCGGGTGGCGGCGACCCGGGCCTGCCCGCGTGAGGACAGCAGGTCCACCGCGATCGTCACGGCCAGCGTCAGTGTGGTCATCCAGGAGGTGAAGGCGACCAGACCGCCGATGGTGAGGTCGCCGTGCAGCGCGGCGGTGCCCCCGATACCCAGGCCCGCCGCGATCGCGAGCCGCGGCACCGCCGGCGGAACGGACGTCCACGCCGCCGAGATCCGCGCGGCGACCATCGTGTGCTCGGTGAGGGCGGCGCTGCGCTCGTGGTGGCGGCGCACCAGTTGGGCCTCCCCGCCGATGCCCCGCACGGCGGCGCTGGCCGTCAGCAGGTCGTCGACGGCGTCGGCACGGGCCCCGAACGACTCGGACAGCCGGTCGTTGGCCACGTCGAACCGGGCGGGAAAGTAGGCGTTGGCCAGCGCCACCAGCGGGATCGTCACGATCCCGACGACCAGCAGCAGCGGATCGAGCAGGGCGAACGCGGGCAGCACCACCACGATCGTCACCGCGATCCGAATCCAGATCGACAGGCTCTGCACCCACAGCCGGATCAGGTCGACGTCCCGGGTGGCGCGCATCGCCAGGTCACCGCGGCCGTAGCGGGCCAGCGCCGGCCGGTCGAAGGCGGCCACCCGCTCGACGATCGAGGCCCGCAGCCCATGCGCGACGCGCGCCGCGGCCCGCCCCGACCAGCGCAGCCCGCCGATCCCGCCGAGGGTGAAGGCGACGGCGACCAGAGCCGTGGGAATCGCCCACCGCACGGTCTCGTCCACCGAGCCCGGCGTGATCCCACGGTCCAGCGCCCGCTGCACACACCAGGGCAACGCGAGCATGGCGCCCTGTTGGACGACCGTGGCCAGGGCGCCGAGGGTGAGCTCGCGCCGCTGACGCCGCAGCCGCTCACGCAGCAGCCGTCTGCCCGTCGAGCTGTTCACAACCCAGCACCATCCGTCCTGCCTGCGGCTTACCCGGCTCCCTGCGCCCGCGGTCGCATTCCGGAATTTAGGTACAGGTAACCTAAGTCCCTGGCTGCGCGTCAACCGTTGTGACCGCCCGAGCCCGCCGTCGCCCCTACGCCCACCCCGACCACGGCATCGTCGCCGTCCGTCACCGGCTCGGTCGAGGTGCTCGTGGCGTCCGCCGTCGTGTCGGGGGTCTCGTCCACGCTCGCCGGTGCGACCCGCACGACCTGGCCGGCCCGGGAGCGCAGCGGGATGACCAGCGGCGTCTCGGATTCCGGGTCGGTGATGACCCGGCAGGCGAGACCGAACACCTCCTCGACGAGCTCGGCGGTCACGATCTCGTTCGGCGGGCCCTGGGCGACGATCCGCCCGTCACGCATCGCCACCAGATGCCCCGCGTAGCGGCTGGCCTGGTTGAGGTCGTGCAGCACCGCCACCAGGGTGTGACCGCCGTCGACCAGCAGGTCGGCGCACAGGTCGAGCACCTCGATCTGGTGGGCGATGTCGAGGAAGGTGGTCGGCTCGTCCAGCAGCAGGATCGGCGTCTGCTGGGCGAGCACCATGGCCAGCCACACCCGCTGGCGCTGCCCGCCGGAGAGCTCGTCCACCGCGCGGTCGGCGAGTTCGGTGAGGTGGGTGCGCGCCATGACGGCGGCGACGACCTCCTCGTCCTCACGTGACCACTGCCGCAGCAGCCGCTGGTGCGGGTAGCGGCCGCGGGCGACCAGGTCGGCGACGGTGATGCCGGCCGGCGCCGTCGCCGACTGGGCGAGCAGCCCAAGCCGGCGGGCGACCTCCTTCGTCGGATAGGACGAGATCAGTTCGCCGTCGAGATGGACGGCCCCCGCCTTCGGCCGCAACAGTCGGACCAGCGCGCGCAGCAGCGTCGACTTGCCGCAGGCGTTCGGCCCGACGATGACGGTGAACTCCCCGTCCGGGATCTCGATGTCCAGCCCGCTGGCCACGACCCGCCGGTCATACGCGAGTGTCAGTTCGTGCGCGCTCAGCCGCGTCATCGGCCGCCCTCTCTCCCACCGTCGGATGCGTTCCGCCCTGCCCGTGCCGCCTGTGCTGTCATCCGGGTCGCCGTTGCCGGACGAGCAGGACGGCCAGATAGGCGCCGCCGACCACGGCGGTCGCCACCCCCACCGGCAGCTGGGTGGGGGCGAACAGCCGCTGCGCCGCCAGATCGCTGACGGCGACCAGGGCCGCGCCGGCCAGCGCGGTCGCCACCAACGGCGGCGCCGACGCCCCGCACAGCCAGCGGGCCAACGGCGGCGCGGTCAGCGCGACGAAACCGATCGGCCCGGCGGCGGCGGTCGCGACCGCCGCCAGCGCCGCCCCGACCGCGATCAGCGCCGCCCGGCTCCGGCCGACCCCCACCCCCAGGGCCTGCGCGGTGTCGTCACCGAGTTCCAGGTAGGCAAGCCTGCGCCCCAGCCACAGCGCGAGTGGCACCAGGACGACCAGCGCCGCCGCGAGTGGACGGACCTGCTCCCAGCCGCGGCTGTTCAGACTGCCGATCAGCCAGATCTGGGTGTTGACCGCGTCGGCCAGCTCGGCCCTGGTGATCAGATACGAGTTGACCGACGACAGCAACGCACCGGCCGCGATCCCGATCAGCACCAGCCGCGGCCCGGCGACACCCCGCCGATGCGCCAGCAGGTAGACCAGCGCCCCGGTGATCACCCCGCCGACGACCGCGCCGAACGTCGCCTGCCCCGCCGTGCCATGCAGCACCAGCAGAACCACGATCGCCCCGGTGGCGGAGCCGGTGGTGAACCCGAGGATGTCCGGGCTGCCGAGCAGGTTGCCCGACACGCTCTGGAAGATCGACCCGCTCAGGGCGAGCCCCGCCCCGACCAGCAGACCGGTGAGCAGCCGCGGCAGCCGCAGCGAGTTGACCACGAAGTCGTTGCCACCGCTGCCGTGCCCCGCCAGGGTGCGCACGACATCGGCGAACGGGATCGGGTAGTCACCCGTTGTCAGCGCGGCCACCCCGGCGACCAGCACGGCCACCGTGAACGCCGCGCTGATGGTGATCGACCGCGGGGAGATCCGCACCGACACCGCGTCCCCCCCGAACCGCCGAACCCGGACGACCCGACCAGCCCCCACCACCGGCCCGGCCACCCGCGGGTTGGTCACCCGCGCGGAGTTCATGCGCGTGCCAGCCGGGCGCGGCGGCACAGCGCGATGAACACCGGGGCGCCGAGGAAGGCCGTGACCACACCGACCCGCAGCTCACCCGGCGCGACGACAAGTCGGCCGATCAGGTCGGCGCCGAGCAGCAGCACCGCGGCGAGCACGGCGCAGTACGGCAGCACCCAACGCTGGTCGGTCCCCACGATCGCCCGGGCGATATGCGGGACGGCGAGGCCGACAAAGGCGATCGGCCCGGCGGCGGCGGTGGCCGCCCCGCACAGCAGCACCACCGCGAGCGCACCGAGCAGCCGGGCCCGGTTCAGGTGGACGCCGAGGCCGCGGGCGGCCTGTTCGCCAAGCGCGAGCGCGTTCAGGGAGCGGGCCTGGCTGGCCGCCAGCAGCAGACCGACGACGATGAACGGCCAGATCGTCGACAGCGCCGGCGCGCCCGGTGCGGCCAGCGACCCGACATCCCAGAAGCGAAACCGGTCGAACGCGGTCGGGTCGAGGATCAGGATCGCGTTGACCACCGCGCCGAGCAGCGCCACCGCCGCCGCCCCGGCCACCACCAGGTTCGCCGGCGTGTCCGCCCCGCGCCCGGCCGTGCCGATCGCGAACACCGCGACCGAGGTGAGCGCCGCCCCGACGAACGCGAACCAGACGTAGCCCGCCGTGCTCGTCACCCCGAGCGCCGAGATGCCCAGCGCGACCGCGGCCGAGGCGCCCATGCTGATCCCGAGCAGCCCCGGTTCGGCCAGGTCGTTGCGGGTCAGCGCCTGGGTGACCGCCCCGGACACCCCCAGCGCCGCGCCGACCGCGAGCCCGAGCAGCGTGCGGGGAACCCGCAGGTCGTGCACGATCACGGCCGCCTTCGACCCGTCGTTGTGCCACAGAACCCGCCAGACCTCGGTGAACGGCACCCGGTTGGCCCCCAGCCACAGGCTGAGCAGACACACCACCGCCAGCACCACCAGTGCCGCTACCAGCCCACCAACCCGCCGCCGCACCGCCGCCGCACCCGTGATCGTCGGCCTCGGGGGCCGGATCGGGGGCGTCGCTGTCGGGGTCGTCGTTGTCAGGGGTGTCGCCGCCGTCGCGTGGTCGTGCACGTGGACGGCGCCGGCCAGGGTCGCCCCGGCCGGACCGTTGTGCGCGACAGTTCGCACCGACGTGCCTCACAATCCACCCGGTGGGTAAAGATAGGTTAACTTGCCAGCCAGGGACGGTATCCGTGCTCCGGCCGTTGCGTCCAGAGGGTCGCCGGCGTCATCCGAGTCACGGCCGGCACCCCAGTCCCCGTCAGCCCCTGCGCCCCGGCTGCCAGCACCGCCCGTGCCGCACACCCGCGCGCCCCTCCCCACAGGTAGCGGACAGCCCGCTCACAGACACCGTCGACAGCCAGGCCCGGTGGCGTGACCAGGGCCTCAACCAGGGCAGCGACCCTCCCGATTCCCTTGACATGCCACGAGCCCACCCCGAAGATGGACAAGATAAGGTAAGGCTACCTTAACTTATTTTATTCTCGCCATACCACCCTCGCCAGCAGACGAAGCGATTCGCTCAGCGGCTGGAGGATCAGTGACCGGAGGATCGGCTGTGGCAAGACGTCCGGCGTCCGCAGACAACGGCATTCTGGACCTCGTCGGAGTCGGATTCGGCCCCTCGAACCTGGCTCTGGCGATCGCCATCGAAGAACACAACGCGGCGCGGTCCCCGCAGGACGCGCTGAACGTGTCGTTTCTGGAACGACAGAACAGCTTCGGCTGGCACCGCGGCATGCTGCTCGAGGGCGCGACCATGCAGGTGTCCTTCCTGAAGGACCTGGTGACCCTGCGCAATCCGGCCAGCGACTTCAGCTTCCTGTCATTCCTGCACGAGCAGAACCGACTGGTCGACTTCATCAACCACAAGACGCAGTTCCCACTGCGCCAGGAATTCCACGACTATCTGGAGTGGGCCGCCCGCCGGCTCGACCATCTGGTCAGCTACGACCTGCGGGTCGTCGATCTGCGCCCCGTCCTGGTCGACGGCGAGATCGCCCTGGTCGATGTGGTCGCGGTCCGCGGCGACACCGGGGAGACGGTCATCCACCGGGCTCGCAACGTCGTTCTGGCCGTCGGGCTCGAACCACATGTGCCCGCCGGCATCGACCTCGGTGAACGGGTCTGGCACAACTACGACCTGCTGCACCGGGTGGCCAGCATGCCGGCCACCAGCCGTGAGCGGTTCGTCGTCATCGGCGCCGGCCAGAGCGCGGCCGAGGTCACCGAGTTCCTGCACACCCGCCATCCGGCGGCCGAGGTGATCGCTGTCTTCGCCCGCTACGGCTTCAGCCCGGCGGACAACAGCGCTTTCGCCAACCAGATCTTCGACCCGTCCGCCGTCGACGACTTCTACACCGCGCCACCCGCGGTGAAGGAGATGCTTTCGGGCTACAGCCGCGGCACCAACTACTCGGTGGTCGACATCGACCTGATCGACGAGTTGTACCGGCGGATGTACCAGGAGAAGGTGCACGGCCGCGAACGCCTGCGGATGATGCGCGCCTCCCGCCTGCTCGACCTGCGCCCCCTGGCCGACGGCGTGTCCCTCGACATCGAGTTCCTGCCCACCGGCACCCGGGAGACCCTCGAGGCGGACATCGTCGTGTTCGCCACCGGCTACCGCTCCCGCGACCCGCGCCAGCTACTCGGCACCCTGGCCGAACACTGCCCGTCGGACGCCACCGGGCACCCCCACATCGGACGTGACTACCGCCTGCGCACCGACCCCGGCACCACCGCCGGCGTCTACGTCCTCGGCGCCACCGAACACTCCCACGGCATCTCCTCGACGCTGCTGTCCAACGTCGCCGTCCGCGCCGGCGAACTCCTGCGTTCGATCATCACCGCCGCCGCGGGCATCGCCGACACCACCGCTTCCGTTTCCTCCCCCACCAGGACCGCAGGCACCACCCCCATCACCGGTGCCGACGAATCCACCACCCGCACCGTCAACGAGCTCAGCGCCCTGGCGACCCGCTGACTGGTCCGGTCTCCGGAGCTGGGACGACGGCCGCTGCCCCTGAGCACGCGCGGACAGGCGCGCTAGCGGCCGAAGGTGAGGAAGTGGGCTCCGCCGCCGGCGTGAATCCCAATGGATTCGTAGTGTTCGTACAGCACATCGAGCCGACGCCGGGCCTCGAGGCAGCCGAGCCAGAACCGCCGGGGCGGCTCGCCCCATCCGGCGGCACGGTAGATCTGATCGGTGTGACCGTCCAGATCGTAGACGGCCGCATCACCCTCAGCCATGTCGCGACCTGAGACGTCGGAGCCGTCCGGAACACCGCGCTCAGCAGCGCCGGTGGGGGGGCGTCCCGCCGCGGAAAAGCCGTCGACACGATGCCGGCCGCCCGCCCGCAGGCCCACCGGTCGCCGCCCACCCGCGCGCACCCCGCTGGTACTCCGGTCAACCGCGCGCGCACCGAAGGCGGACGCGCCCACCGCGTAACCAGCAGCCGGATACCCCATGATCGGATATCCGACGCCCGGCGACCCCGGCACCGGAGGCCCCACGACGGGATGACCCGTGACCGAATGGCCGGGGACCGAAGGGCCGGGGACCGGATGGCCCCGCGTCCCGCGCTCGCCGACCGATCGTCCGCCGGTGGAGGAGACGAAGGTCAGCGACAGGTCGGCCTGAAGGCGGGTCAGCGCGGTGAGCTGGGCGGCCAGGGCATGCAGCATCTCGTCCACCGGCGCGGAGACAGCGAGTTCGGCGGCCCGTTCGTCACCGGTCAGCTCATACACGGCGGCGCGCATCGCCATGCTGCGTACGGCCTCGACGAACAGACCGGGGCCGTCCACCACCACATCCCATTCGGCGATCAGCGGCAGGCCGGTGAACGTCACCCAGCGTTGCGAGTAGGCGAGGGTGCTCGTACGCAGCCGCTCGAAGTGCGGGTGTGCCTCGATCGCATCGAGGATCACCGCGGCGCGTTCGCCGACGGTGTGCGGGCTGAGCACGTGTCCCTCCCGGAAATCTGGCCATTCGCGTGGTGCTCCGGTTACCTTGCCGATAAGTGAAGTCTGCGGATGTGACGAACACGGCGCCAGGCGTGCGTACGTTCCGTGCTGTGCTGTGCGATGTGCCGCATCGTGCGCGGAGTGTGCCCTGTTCCGGGCGTAACCGGGAGGAGCGGCAGCGGTGGGCGACGATGAGGGCAGTACCGCGGCACTCGGTCGAAGAATCCGACAGCTTCGTGGTCGGATGAGTCAGGACGTACTGAGCCGACGCATCGGGTTTCACCGCACACGGATATCCAAGGCCGAGAACGGGGAACTTCCGTCCGCGGAGCTGTGTGCCGCTCTCGACAGCTACTGGCAGACCGGCGGCGAACTCGCCACCTGGCAGGCGCGACTGGATGCGTCAGGGAACGGACCCAGGGAGGATCCGACGGACAGGCGCAAGCTCGTTCAGCTCGCGGCGCTGTCCGCGCTTGCCTTCGAGACGACCAACCGGATCGATACGAGTGCCACCGCGCCGACCCTTGGCGAACTCGAGGACGACGTCACCGACATCGCCGCGGGATTCGACACGACGCCCCGGCCGGTGCTGATCGCCGAGATCGCCAGGCGTTGGCATCAGGTCGAGGCGATGCTCGACAACCGGCTGAACGTGACCGACAGCCAGCGGGCCACCCTGCTCGGCGGGCAGCTCGCCTACTACCTCGGCCGGCTGGCCTTCACCGGCGGCCACTACCGGGATGCCCGCCGCTTCGCCGACCTCTCCGACCGGTATGCCGCGCAGATCGGCGACGGGATGCTGCTCGGTTCACTGGCCGCGCTGCGTTCCAGCATCTCCTACTACACGCAACGATGGGACGAGGCCGCCAGCACCGCCGCCCGTGCCCGCCGGGACGCCCCGCCCTATCTGGCCGCCCGGCTGGCCGCCTACGAGGCACGTGGCCACGCGCGCCTCGGCCGTGACCACGAGACGGCCGACGCTCTGGCGGACATGAACGCCGCCGTCGAGGCGAGCGCCGCACCGCAACCGGGATCGTCCCCGTTCACCGCCGGTTCGGCTGCGATGTTCGCCGCTGTGTGCGCCGTCGGGCTGCGCGACGGCGCCGAGGCCAGAGCGCAGGCCCGCCGGGCCGTCGAGCTCACCGATCCCCACACCCACGAGGAACGTGGCCATGCCTATCTGTGTCTGGCATCCGGTCATCTGCTGGGCGACCGACCGGACCCGGCCGCCGCCGTGGCCGCGAGCCGCGCCGCCGTCTGCGTTCCGGAGGGCCATCTGTCAGCCACCGTCGTGGCTGCGGTAAGCAGGGTGGTGCGGGATCTCGGTCCGTGGGCGTCCGATCCCGACGTACGCGGCCTGGACGCACTCGTCCACCGATCTCGCCTCTCCCTACCGGGAAACGCCCCCTGACACTGGAGTCGCCATGACACTGGAGTTCGGACGTCCCGAAACCGTCACCATTCCCACTGTTCTGACCGAACGGCTCGTCCTGCGCGGCTGGCGGCTGGACGACGTGCAGCCCTACCTTCGGATGGCCTTACATCCAGAGATGTCGCGGTATACGACGTCGCCATCCCGAGAAAGCGGCGTGTGGAACATGACCGCTTTCCAGATCGGTCACTGGGCGCTGAACCACTTCGGCATGTGGATCATCGAGGAGCGACAGTCCGGCGAGTTCCTCGGCCGGGTCGGTCTGTATGAGGAACCCGACTGGCCGGGTTGCGAGGTCGCCTGGACCGTCCGCCATGACCGCTGGGGCGAGGGCATCGCCACCGAGGGTGCCCAGGCCGCCGTCGAGTTCGCCTTCACCGCCCTCGGCCGCGACCGACTGATCTCCATCATTCACCCGGAGAACCGCGCCTCGATCCGCGTCGCCGAAAAGCTCGGCCTGCGCCTCGCCGAAGGCCCCGTTGACCGCTCCGGCGAACCCCGCAACATCTACGCCCTCACCCGCGCCGCATGGGTCACCGCGACCGCGTCCCCCCGACAACTGGCCATGGGCGAAGGGCAGTAGCTCGGTCGACCCTGCGGGCCAGCGCCGGGTCACCGTGCGGCCAGCGAATGGTCAGGTAGGGCGGTCAGGCGGGCTGCCAGAGCTCGATCCGGTTGCCCTCGGGATCGGTGACCCAGCCGAACCGGCCGACACCATCCATGTCCTGCGTCTCGGGGACGACCTCCGCGCCCCTGTCACGTAGCTGCGCGAGCATCGCATCCAGATCACGAACCCGGAAGTTCAGCATCGTCCGCTGGGTGCCGGCCCCGAAATAGTCGGTGTCGGCCGGGAACGTCGCGAACACCGTCGGCCCGACCTCCTGCTGCCACAGACCGTGGTCGTCGGCGTCCAACCCCAGGTGGTCGCGGTACCACGCGCCCAGGGCCGCCGGATCGGCCGCCCGCAGAAAACACCCACCGATGCCCAGCACACGTTCCATGCCGCCATCCTCCCGCACCCGAGATCCGGTCCGACACGCTCACCTCGGCATTGCCCGCGCAGAGAGCTACGCAAGCGTGAGATCGACCCTCAGCCGGAACGGGGCTAGGACATCAATGACGCCCGCGTGGACGTCGCCGGCCCGGTAGACCCGAGCCGCAGGATCGAGCAGGTACGTGTGCACGATCGGGACACCCCCCGCGGTGGAAGGCTCGATCCGCCAGTACCAGGCGATGCCGGCCGCGGCGTACTGCTCGGGTTTGACCAGTCGATCGGTGGTCTCCGACCCCGGCGACACCACCTCGCCGACCAACAGAATGTTCTCCGGGCGCATCGGCGCATCGCGCACGGCGCTGGCCCGGTAAACCACGATGTCCGGCCGGCGGACGGTGAGCGGTACCTCGCCGAGCCGCACATCGAAGTCGAGATCAGCGAACCATTCCGGTGCCCCCGCCGCCTCCAGCGCGACCGCGACCTTCTTGGCGAGTCGGTTGTGCCGCAGCGAGGCACTCGGGACCATGAGCACCATCCCGTCCACGATCTCGATATCCCGAGTCTGCGCTTCGGAGAGAGTGTCGTAGAACTCCGCCGTGATCTGCTGGTGCATCCAGACCGGCGGGAGCATCTCCGCGGTCACGCCACGCACCTCCCCGACTTAGCCAGCGGGCAGCCGCAGCCACGGCCTCCGAGCTTGCCGGATCTGACCCAGGCCGTCCATGCGAAAATCTGGCATCTCTGGCGGAGGATGAGAGATTCGAACTCTCGAGGGGTTGCCCCCAACACGCTTTCCAAGCGTGCGCCCTAGGCCACTAGGCGAATCCTCCGCTGACGAGACTATCTGATCGTCGGCGGACCGTGGGCAGGGGGGTCGGTGGGACGGTGGGGGGACCTCGGCGCCCATGATCGCCCTGGGCAGGTTAGACTGCCCAGCAGACCCCTCGTGCGGCGTTATCCTCGTGAACTCCCCCAGGGCCGGAAGGCAGCAAGGGTAAGCGGGCTCTGGCGGGTGTGCGGGGGGTCCCCTCGTTTCGCCGATCTTCTCGACGAGCACGTGGAGCAGGCCAGTGAGCGCAGCGCTGTACAACCGGTACCGTCCCGCGACCTTCGCCCAGATCGTCGGGCAGGCGCACGTGACCGACGCGCTGCGCAGAGCCCTGTCGACGGGCCGGCTGCACCACGCCTACCTGTTCAGCGGCCCGCGGGGCTGCGGCAAGACGTCCTCGGCGCGCATCCTCGCCGCCTCGCTGAACTGCGTCCACGGGCCCACACCGGAGCCGTGTGGGGTGTGCGACGAGTGCGTCGGCATCCGCACCGGGTCGTCGATGGACGTCACCGAGATCGACGCCGCCTCCCACGGCCTCGTCGATGATGCCCGTGACCTGCGCGAACGGGCGTTCTTCGCGCCGGCGTCCGCCCGGTTCAAGGTCTTCGTGGTGGACGAGGCGCACATGGTGACGGCGGCGGCGTTCAACGCGCTGCTGAAGGTCGTCGAGGAACCTCCGCCGTACCTGAAGTTCGTGTTCGCCACCACCGAGCCGGACAAGGTCCTGCCGACGATCCGCTCCCGCACGCACCACTACGCCTTCCGGCTCGTGCCGCCGGCGGTGCTGCGTGAGCATCTGGCGTCGATCTGCCAGCAGGAGGGGGTGCCGGTCGACCCGACGGTGCTGCCGCTGATCGTGCGGGCCGGCGCCGGTTCGGTGCGTGATTCGCTGTCCGTGCTCGACCAGCTGCTCGCCGGCGCCGATGATGACGGCCTGCACTACGAGCGGGCAGTGACGCTGCTCGGCATGACCGACGGCGTCCTGCTCGACGAAACGGTCGACGCGCTGGCCCGCCGGGACGGCGCGGCCCTGTTCACCGTGGTCGACAAGGTCGTCTCCGCCGGGCACGATCCGCGGCGTTTCGCCCTCGACCTGCTCGACCGGTTCCGTGACCTGATCGTGATGGCGGCCGTCCCCGACGCCGCCGACCGCGGCCTGCTCGAGTCCTTCTCCCCCGACCAGGTCGACCGGATGCGCGCCCAGGCCACCTCCGTCGGTCCGGCGGAGCTCTCCCGCACCGCGGACGTGCTGCACGCCGGCCTCATCGAGATGCGCGGCACCACCAGCCCGCGGCTCATGCTCGAACTCATCCTGGCCCGCGCCCTGCTCCCCACCGCCGCCACCGATCCCGCGGCCCTGCTGACCAGGCTCGAACGACTCGAACGGCGCCCCGCCTTCGACGGCCACCTGCCGTCCCACGACGCGCTGCCCGCAGGCCCCCCGCCCACGGCCACGACCGCCCATGCCCAGCCCCCCGCCCACGCGGCGGCCGCTCCCCCGCCCGACCCGCGCCGCCCCACCCCCGCCGGCCCTCCCGTCGATCCGCAGGGCCCGGCTTGGCAGCAGCAGCCCGGCCCAGCCGGGCAGCACGTCCCGGAGGGGATGTCCGAAGGTGCCGGGGCGCCAGGCGGGCACGGGATTCCGGGCGGGCCGGGGGTTGTCGGCGCTCCGGCGATGGCCGGCCCGGTCCGTCCTGGTCCGGCCGTCCAGGGTCCCGGTGGATGGGCTCCGGTGGCCAGCCCGACCGGAGGGTACGGATCGGCGGCCGCGACCGGCATGACCGGTGGTTATGCCGGTGCGGGCAGTGGCAGCGCGGGCGGTGGCGGGCGGATTGACGCGGCGGGGCTGCGGACGCGGTGGGACGCCGTCCTCGGCCGGGCCGCGCAGCGCAGTCGCAAGACCCACGCGATCCTCAAGGACCATGCCAGCGTCGCCGACGTGCGTGGGGACGAGGTCATCCTCGCGTTCGCCAGCCAACCGATGGGTCGGATGTTCGGGCAGGGCAACAACGCCGAGGTGTTCTGCGCCGCCCTGGCCGAAGAGGTCGGTGGGAGCTGGCGGGTCAGTGTCGCGCCAGCCGGTGGTTCGCCCGCGGGACGAGGCGGCGGACGTCCCGGCGGACCACCACCCGCTCCCCCAGGCGGCGGCTACGGCGGAGGCGCCGGTGGCTACGGCGGCGCAGGCCACGGCGGTACCGGCCCGGGCACCGTGACCAGCTGGGGTGGCTCCCCGGCGCCTTCGGGTGCTTCGGGGTCCCCTGCCGCGGGGTTCGGCGGCGCCCCACCGTCCCCCCCGGTGGCCATGGGCGGTGGCCATCCGGACAGCACGGCCCCGTCCGGAGCAGGCCACGTCAACGGATCGGGCCAACCCGCCGGGCCTGCCCACCCCCCCGGATCGGGCTATCCCCCCGGCCCCGGTCAGCCCAGCCAGCCCACCGCCGGAGAGTGGCAGGGCGCCGCGGCCAGTCAGGACTTCGGTCGTCCCCCGTCGGCGGGCACGCCGACATCGCCACCTGCCTGGGGCGGCCGGGACGAGGGTGGTGCCGTCCAGGGCGCTGCCGTGCCAAACGGTTCCGTGCCGAACGGTTCCGTGCCGAACGGTTCCGTGCCGAACGGTTCCGGCGGAAGTTCCGGTACGTGGGGCGTCGCCGCGACGGGTGAGGCCGGCGGCTTTGGGCTCGGACAGGCGGCCGCGGTGAACGCGGCGGCCATCGATCCCGCGAACGCCGGTGCGGTGCAGGGCCGCACCAGCACCATCGTCCATACCGGCGGTGGCCAGGACGACCCGCCGCCGGCTCCCCGACCGGGCGGTCCGGGCGGAAGCGGACCCGGTGGGACGGGCGGACCCGATGGGACGGTGCCCCGCGCAGCCGCCCCAGCCTGGGGAAACACCAACGGCGCCGCGGTCGCGGGCAACGGGAACACCTTCGCCGCGGGACGTCCCGGAGCAGCCTCAGGGCCAGCGACCGTGGGCGGCGGCGACGCGTTCGACACCGGTCAGCGGCCGCCCATCATGGACGAGCCGCCCTTCGACGACGAGGACATCCCGCAGCAGGCGGGCGGTCCGCGCGGCGGTGAGGAGGCCGCGATGTCCCTGCTGCGCACGGGGCTCGGAGCGACCGTCCTCGAACAGACCCCGACCTCCTGATCGGGTGGGCCGTCGGTCGGGAGCGGACCGCCGAGCACAGTAGGCTCGGGGATATGTCGAACCCGCAGATTCCCGTCGGTGACGCGGGCGAAGCCGGTGGCTTCGCGCTGGGGCAGATCTTCCAGCAGGCACAGCAGATGCAGGCCGCACTGCTGTCCGCCCAGGAGGAGCTCGCGGACGCCCGGGTGGACGGGAGCTCCGGCGGCGGCCTGGTCAGGGCGACCGTCAACGGCGGCGGCGAACTGGTCGATCTGACGATCAGCCGCGAGGCGGTCGACCCGGAGGACACCGAGACCCTCGCCGACCTGATCCTCGCCGCGGTGCGGGACGCGACCACCAACGCCCACCGGCTCGCCGCCGAGCGCATGGGCTCCATCACCGGTGGCCTCGGCGGACCAGGTGCCGCGGGCAGCCCCTTCGGCGCTCCGAGCGCGCCGGGCACGCCACGTGCTCCGGGTGCCCTGGGTGGGCTGGGTGACCTCGGCGCCCTGGGCGAACTGTTCGGCGGCGGTGCGGGTGGCGGCGGTACCGGCGGCGGCAGCGCTGCCGGTGGCGATCCGCGGCCCGCCTCCGGTGGCCAGACTCCACGCTAGGTCGCCACGCCGGCGCTGACGGACAGGAGCACCGATGTACGAGGGCGTCGTCCAGGATCTCATCGACGAGCTTGGGCGGCTGCCCGGCATAGGCCCGAAGAGCGCCCAGCGGATCGCGTTCCACCTGCTGGCCGCCGACCCGGTGGACGTCCGTCGCCTGGCGGCGGTGCTCACCGAGGTCAAGGAGAAGGTCCGGTTCTGCCGGAGCTGCTTCAACGTGGCCCAGGCCGAACTGTGCAGGATCTGCGCCGATCCTCGCCGCGACCAGAGCCTCATCTGCGTGGTCGAGGAACCCAAGGACGTCGTCGCGATCGAGCGGACCCGCGAGTTCCGCGGCCGCTATCACGTGCTCGGCGGGGCGATCAACCCGATCGGCGGCGTCGGCCCTGACGACCTGCACATCCGTGAGCTCATCGCCCGCCTCGCCGACGGCTCCGTCACCGAGCTGATCCTCGCCACCGACCCGAACACCGAGGGTGAGGTGACCGCGTCCTACCTGGCCCGTCAGATCGGCCCGATGGGCCTGCGGGTCACCCGGCTGGCCAGCGGCCTGCCCATGGGCGGTGACCTGGAATGGGCCGACGAGGTCACACTCGGCCGCGCCTTCGAGGGACGCCGCGTCGTCGGCGCCTGACCGCCCGCCAGCTCCGCCTGACCGCCCGCCCGCACGCCCGCTCGCCCGCTCGCCCGCTCGCCACTTGTCCGCTCGAGCTCTGGCACCGTCCCTGCGGGCTCAGAAACCAAGGATCGGCGCGTAGGTGGAGCTGGGGATCGACCCGAGAGTCAACAGCACCACGCTGACGTCGAGATCGTCCGCCTCGGCGCTGAACATCGCCTGCCGACCGCCTCGGGTGCAGTAGACGTCCACGCCGTTCTCCCGGACCACCCGCACCCCGAACATCCGCGACGCCCGAATCCACCAGGTCCGCCCCCCGGCCTGAATCCGGATGCGCCGCGAGTCACGGCGCAGGCGGGTGACCATCCGCGTCCAGCCTGCGGTGGGTAACCCGGGCTGGTCGACCAAGCCCGGGATGTCATGCAGGGGTCCGTGGACGACGATGCGCGCCGGATCGGCGGCGGAGCCCGGTTCCACCAGGTCAAGCTCCGCGGTGATCTCCCGGCCCGGCGGATACATCTCCGCCGGCCAGATGCCCTCACCGCGCAGGACCCGCTTACCCCAGGCCCCGCCATGCGGGTTGCCACGCGGTAGCGCCCCGCCGACCACCCTGCCGGCCCCGTCCAACAGCCACGCCACCGAGACCAGTGCTCCCGGCGGCAGATCCGGCGCGAAGTCCTCGGCGGAGAGCACCTGATGCGGATGCAGATGCCAGCACCCCGCGCGCACACCCCAGGCCACCCCTCCCAGCGCCATCACCCTCCGTAACTTCGACTACCCGCCACCTCGAGGCTCGATCAGCGGCGCGCCACTGCGCTGCGGACAGCGACCAGACTCCGCCCTCCGCACAGGCCAGCTACGCCCCGCGTCCAGACCCATAATGATGCGCGCTCGCCCAGGCATCTGCACGGGCATCAGCCCGGGCCGATGGTCAGGCGTCATACCGCCCCTTCGGACATGCGCCCGCCCGCACGCCAAACGTGCAGCTGGACGGCCCGCCAGGCCACCCCTCAGCCACGGACACACGCCCGACACCGGCTGAAAGTGGTGCATTTCACCATCCCCTCGACCCGCGGCGGCAAAACCCACCAGTAACCCGCTCGGGTCCCATCGGCTCAACCGCTGACCGCTGGTACGCCCGGCCACCGACGCCCGTTCGGCGCGTCGAGCCACGATGCCGAGGACTGTTCGGCCACATGCCGAGGACTGTTCACAATCGCGAAGCCGAAATCCCCGAACAACCCTCGGCATACCGCGATCATGGCCGCGATTCGGCCGCGATTCGGCCGCGATTCGGCCGCGATTCGGCCGCAACCAGGCCGCGATCACGGGAGCGCCAAGGCGCTTGGCGTCCACCACCGCACCCCAACATGCGCCTATTTCTGAACATATCGGACGAACGGAAGACGGTGGTCGAATCCCACCGAGGCTGGACGAGGAAACGAAACCCCAGCGTGGGCGGGGCGCGGGCGGGCCGATTGGCGCGCTCGTCTGGTTGCGGGAAGTGATGGTGCGGGTTGGGCGGCCCGAAGCGGGAGTGGGAGGCTGACGGAGCACGAGTGCACCAGGACGCGAGTCGAGTGGCACGCGTCAGGCGGTGGCCACAGCTCCAGCCCATCCGCATCGTCCCAGAGAGGCCCCTAGATGATCATCAGTTCGCACGTCCCCGCGGGCGCGTTCGTGGGGATGGCGGTTCGCAACCCGGTGGTGGCGGTGGCGGCGGGATTCGCGTCGCATCTGGCGATGGACGCGATGCCGCACTGGGGCACCGGACCGAACACCGAGTCGGAGTGGATACCGATCGCCCGGCGTGACGGGGTGGCTGGGCTCGCGGCGATGGCGTTGCTGACAGCGGCGGCTCCGCCCGGGCGTCGCCTGGCGGTACTTGCCGGGATGACCGGCGCCTGCCTGCCCGACACCGACAAGGTCGGACGGTACTTCGTCGGCATCAGCCCCTGGCCGAGCCGCTTCGACCGCTTCCATGAGCGTATTCAGAACGAGGCGCGCAACCGGCTCCCCCGCGAGGTGGCCACCGCGGTGACCCTCACCGCCGCCGGCACGCTGCTCCTACGCCGCCTCGCCGCCCGCACCACCTGACCCGACGCACGGGACGGCCCGACGCACAGACAGCCCGACGCACAGATAGCCCGACGCACGGGACAGCCCGGCACACGGACAGCCCGGCACACAGCTGGACGGACGCGGATGGAGACCACAGCCAGCCAGCCGGCTCGGACCGTGCGGCCCGGCCGGCCGGTGGCCTGGCGGTGGATCAGACGCTGACGCCGTGGTCGCGGGCCAGGCCACCGAGGTCGTTGTGGCCCTGACCGACGGCACGGAACTTCCACTCGGCGCCGCTGCGGTACACCTCTCCGAAGATCACCACGGTCTCGGTGGAGTAGTCCTCGGACAGGTCGTAGCGGACCAGCTCGTTGCCGGTCTGGTCGACGACGCGGATGTAGGCGTTCCGTACCTGGCCGAAGTTCTGCGATCGGTTCGCCGCGTCGTAGATGGACACCGGCACGACGATCCGGTCGATGTCGGCCGGGACCGCCGGCAGGTTGATGATCAGTGACTCGTCGTCGCCCTCACCCTCACCGGTCGTGTTGTCGCCGGTCAGCGTGATCGCACCGTCCGGCGTCGCGAGGTTGTTGTAGAAGATGAAGTAGGCGTCGCTGAGTGCCTTGCCGTCAGGCTTGAGGCCGATCGCCGAGGCGTCCAGGTCGAAGTCCGTGCCGGTGGTGGTGCGCGCATCCCAACCCAGGCCCACGTTGAGGGAGGTGAGCTGGGTGTTGCCGGCCTGCGCCGCCTGCTTCGTGAGGCTGACGTTGCCACCCTTGGCGAGGCTGACTGCCATTGCGGTTGGTCCTTCCTGGGGCTGGCGCACGGCGTCGTGGCCAGTTCGCGGGGCCGCGCGGGGCGCACCCGTGCGCGGCACGGTCGGCGTGCCGGCACGGTTGTTGTGGCTGTCGCGGCCGTCTCCGTCACCCTGGCACAACCTGCCGCATCCGCCCAGTCTGCCGTCGCCCGGACGACACGGACCACGTCCAGGGTCGGTGCAGGGGGCCAGCCGGGCCGTCGAGGCGCCCACGGGTGGCGTGGTTTCGCTCGCGAGCAGCCCGGACGGGCCGCTGTGCTCGGTAACCTGACTGCCATGGCGCTCCTGGTCGCGAAGTTCGGTGGGTCCTCCGTTGCCGACGCGGACCGCATCAAACGGGTGGCGGAGCGGGTGGTGGAGTCCCGCCGGGCCGGCAACGACGTGGTGGTCGTGGTCAGCGCGATGGGTGACACCACCGACGAGCTGCTCGATCTCGCCGAGCAGGTGTCCCCGCTGCCGCCGGCACGCGAGCTCGACATGCTGCTCACCGCGGGTGAGCGGATCTCGATGGCGCTGCTGGCGATGGCGATCACCACCCTGGGCGCGGAGGCCCGTTCCTTCACCGGTTCCCAGGCCGGGGTGATCACCGACTCGTCCCATGGTCGGGCCCGGATCATCGACGTCACTCCCGGGCGTATCCGCGCCGCGCTGGATGAGGGGGCGATCGCGATCGTCGCCGGGTTCCAGGGCGTCAGCCAGGACACCAAGGACATCACCACCCTGGGCCGCGGCGGTTCCGACACGACCGCGGTGGCTCTGGCTGCCGCGCTGTCCGCGGATGCCTGCGAGATCTACACCGACGTGGACGGCGTGTTCAGCGCCGACCCGCGCATCGTCCCGGATGCCCGTCGCATCGACCGGATCTCCTACGAGGAGATGCTGGAGATGGCGGCCTGCGGGGCGAAGATCCTGATGTTGCGGTGTGTCGAGTACGCCCGCCGTTACAACGTCCCCGTGCACGTCCGCTCGTCCTTCTCCTCGAAGCCGGGCACGTGGGTCACCGAGATTCCGGAGGCACAGCTCGTGGAACAGGCCATCATCCGCGGCGTCGCGCACGACCTCGCCGAGGCGAAGGTGACGGTCGTCGGCTGTCCGGACAAGCCCGGGGTGGCCGCGGCGGTGTTCCGGGCCGTCGCCAACGCCGACGTCAACCTGGACATGATCGTCCAGGTGGGTTCGGTCGCCGGATCGGGACGCACCGACATCTCCTTCACCCTGCCCAAGACGGACGGGCGGACCGCGCTGACGGCGCTGGCGAAGGTGCAGAGCGAGATCGGCTTCGAGCGGACCCTCTACGACGACCACATCGGCAAGCTCTCGCTGATCGGTGCCGGGATGAAGTCGCATCCGGGTGTGTCGGCCCGGTTCTTCGGCTCCCTGGCCGACGCCGGCATCAATGTCGAGATCATCTCGACCTCGGAGATCCGGATCTCGGTGGTGGTCCGCGACAACGACCTGCCGGCCGCGGTGCGGGCCGTCCACGCCGCCTTCGAGCTCGGTGACCCCGACGGCGGCGCCGTGGTCTACGCCGGCTCCGGCCGATGACCCACCCAGCCGTACTGACCCACCCCGCCGTACTGACCCACCCCGCCGTACTGACCCACCCCGCCGTACTGACCCACCCAGTCAGGCAGCCGCAGCGCGCTGCTGCGCAGTCTCGAGCGACCGGAGGAACTGGACGATGAGCGGCAACGGAGCGCCGGGCCGACGGCCGACGCTTGCGGTGGTCGGTGCGACCGGCGCGGTCGGCACCGTGATGCTGTCGCTGCTCGCCGAACGACCGGAGGTCTGGGGCGAGATCCGACCGGTCGCCTCGGCCCGTTCCGCCGGGCGGACGGTACGGGTCCGCGGCGAGGACGTCGTCGTGCGCCTGCTGGCGCCCGAGGTCTTCGACGGGGTGGACGTCGCCGTGTTCGACGTGCCCGACGAGGTGTCCGCCGAGTGGGCGCCGATCGCGGCGGCGCGCGGAGCGGTCGCCGTGGACAACTCCGGCGCCTTCCGGATGGACGACGACGTTCCGCTGATCGTGCCCGAGGTCAACGCCGATCAGCTGGCCGCACGGCCGCGGGGCATCATCGCCAACCCGAACTGCACCACCCTGTCGATGATCGTCGCGCTCGGGGCGCTGCACCGCGCGTTCGGCCTCGAGTCGATGTTCGCCGCGTCCTACCAGGCGGCCAGCGGCGCCGGGCAGGCCGGCATCGACGCGCTCTACGACCAGTTGGCCACCGTCGGGGGCACCCGAGAGCTCGGGCAGACCGCGGGCGACGTGCGCAAGGCCCTCGGTGCGGACGGGCTGGGCCCGTTCCCCGCACCGTTGGCCCTCAACGTCGTGCCGTGGGCCGGTTCCCTCAAGGACGGCGGCTGGTCGTCGGAGGAACTGAAGGTCCGCAACGAGTCCCGCAAGATCCTCGGCCTGCCGGGGCTGCGGGTCTCGGCGACCTGCGTGCGCGTGCCGGTGATCACCACACACGCGGTCGCGGTGCACGCCCGTTTCGGTCGGCCGGTGACGGCCGGTGAGGCACGCGAGGTGCTGCTCACCGCGCCCGGCGTCGAGGTCGTCGACAATCCATCCGCGGGCGAGTACCCGACGCCCTCCGATGTGGTCGGTACCGATCCCACCTGGGTCGGGCGCATCCGCCAGTCACCGGACGATCCGCACGAGATCGCCCTGTTCCTGTGCGGTGACAACCTGCGCAAAGGCGCGGCGCTGAACACGCTGCAGATCGCCGAGTTGCTGGTGGGCGCGAACGATACGACCGCACCGCTGGCCGGCTGACACAGCGTCGGCGAACCGGGACGCGTTCGATCGACGCATGGCCTGGTCGGCCTCAGCAGAGCGCCGGCCAGGCATCTCGACAACGCACACCAATGGCTTTTCGACTGTTTCTTATGAACCTTTAAGCCGATGCGAAGCTGGCATGAAAAGACCGGGTCCCCGATACGACCAAGGTAGCCGTGGATTACCGGAGATACAGCGCATCAACCCGACTGCGGCCCGTCACCTTTGCTACCGCGAGCAGTGGGATACCGCCTTCTCCGGAACTGTCCGACAGTGCCGCCGGGTGGTGCTCGGCAACACTGTCGGCGGACGGGCGGGGCGAGCCGGCAGGCCGGGGTCGCCCGCGCCGTCAACCGGAATATCCACCGCGCCCCGGAACCCGCGAGAAGGCCCATCGGACGGGTGGCGAAGAGTCCGGACACACAGTAAGCCCGCCCAGCGGGGAACCCGTTGGGCGGGCTGACCATGAAGTCTCTCGTGGCTCAGACGACGCGGACGGCGTCGGCCTGCGGACCCTTCTGACCCTGGGTCACCTGGAACTCGACCCGCTGGCCCTCCTCAAGTGCCTTGTAGCCGTCCATGTCAATCGCGCTGTAGTGAACGAAGACGTCGGAGCCGCCGCCGTCCACGGAGATGAAGCCGAAGCCCTTCTCCGAGTTGAACCACTTCACCGTGCCCTGAGCCACGTGCCGTTCTCCCTGCTGGTGCAGTCAGGACCCGCACCACGCGAGCCCCGGACCGAACGCCAGGAAGCCACTAGAGTTCCTGGCGTTGTTCCGCTGCGTCTCGGATGAGACGCGAACTGGCGAACTCCGGCCAAGGACGACGCTACACGGATGGAGGGCTTCGCGGGAGTCCTCTGAGCAAGGAAGTCCACTTCATGCCCCGGTAACAGAACAACGCCGCCGGTCGGCACACGGCCGGGTCAGGCAACGTCATCGGTCAATCCTGCGGGCTGCCAGGGCATTTCCGGGGTTCACCCGTTCACGGCCGGCGCTGGAGCGCCGATGGCCCGGACGTGGCACCCGAAGCGGTGATCTCCGCGGAGGTTTCCGGTCGACCACGGTCGGGACCACACCCTCGTGGGGGTCCACCCCCCCACGAGGCTGGACCAGCCGTGGAGGCTGGGCCGGCCGTAGGGGCTGGGCCGGCTGTAGGGGCTAGGACAGCCAGCCGCGGTGGCGGGGGGCGGAGATCGCCGGCCAGGCATCGAAGAAGTCACGCTCCGCCAGCCGGCCACGGCACTCCTCGAGCCCGTAGAGCACACCGAGGGTGAACGCGGTGGGACTGCTCTGCGCCTGGGCGGCGATGCCCCAGGCGCGCAGCAGGTCACGGGCGACCGTGGCGTCCTGATGGATGCCGAGCAGCTCCTGTGCCTGTGCCGCCGCATCGGCGAGCTTCGCCGCCTTCGTCCCGTACAGCGGGCTCACGATCTCGGCGGCGTAGCGCAGCCGCTTGGCCTGCTTACGGGCGGTGTGCAGCAGCTCGTCCCGCTCATGGCCGACGGGCAGCCGGGCGGCGGCGCTCACCTTGCGGGCGAGCGCCTGGTCGGCGCGGCGGACGAGCGTGGGCAGCACGCTACGGGCCGGCTTGCGGGCCTCGCCGGTCAGCGGCGCCTGGACCAGGGCGAGCAGGCTGTCGATCAGGGTGAGGTACCGCTCGCTGCGCAGCATCTCCAGGGCCTGCTCGCGACCGGCCGCGAGGCCCGTGTCAAGGTGGGCGCGGACCACCTCGTGCACCTCGCCGGCGACGAGGGCGGCGGGCAGCTCGGCGACCCGTCCGTCGAAGTAGGCGAGCTGAACCTCGGCGTCACGGGCGGCGGACAGCGCTCCGGCGAGATCACGCAGCTCGATGTCGAGCTGCGCGACCGTCCGGGCC
This sequence comes from Frankia umida, assembly GCF_023242945.1. Lineage (NCBI taxonomy): Bacteria > Bacillati > Actinomycetota > Actinomycetes > Frankiales > Frankiaceae > Frankia > Frankia umida. The sequence continues at coordinate 117,235 of NZ_JALKFT010000005.1, read as the reverse complement.
GGGAACAGCGGGGCGAAGATCCGCAGGGCGCTGCGGGCTCGGCGGCAGGCGACCCGCATTCGGTGCACGGCCTCGGGTTCGTCGAGGCGGACCCGAGGGTCGGCGGCGAGCAGGGCGCGCACCTGTTCGATCAGGTAGGCCCGGACGACCTCACCGGCGGGCTGTGAGCGCCGCAGCCGCCGAGGGGCGGTGGGCAGATCCGGCCCGGGGCCGGCGGCCAGGGCCGGGCCGAGCAGCCGGGCGAGTTTCGACGAGTCGGCGGCGGTCACCGCGCCGGCCGCGAACAGCAGTTCCTCGACGGCGTCAAGCACCTCGGGGCCGCCGTCGACCAGCTCCACCTCGATCTCCCGCCAGGTGCTCAGCGTGGTCGACTCGCCGAGAGTCTGCGCGCTGACCTGGTCGTCGACCACCTCGGCGAGATCCGAGCCGGTGGCGTCGCGCAGCCGGCGGGCGGTGCGCAGCGTGCGCAGCCGGGCGACCGGACGCAGCTGTGCCCCGCGCGCGTGCACCGCGACCAGATCGACGAACTCGGCCGGCGGGGTGTGCCGGGCGCCCTCGGCGATCTGGATCCTGCCTTCGCTCGCGGTGAGCGGCAGCCGCAGCTCGTCGCGCTGGCCGACCCGGACCGGCAGCTTCAGGTGCCATCCGGCGTCGGCTCCGCCGGTACGCCGCCGCAGCGTGATCCGGTTGCGGGCCAGACGCAGGTCATCGGTGTCGTAGTAGACGGCCTCAAGGCTGACGGTGCGGCGGGTCCGAGCGGTGACCACGCCGCTGACCGCGCCGAGACGCGGCAGCACAAACGCCGGTGTGACGGCGTACTTACGTTCGATCTCCCGGACGGTGACCGCCATGACCTGCCCTTTCGTCCAGCACCCAGCCGCAGCCCAGACCTGGCCCGTGCCCGTGCCCGTGCACCGCTGCGATCAGCGGCCCACTGGTCGATGGACGACCACCCCGCGACTACCCGCCGTAAGGACGGTGGGACACCTGGAGAGCAAGCGACACACACGAGATGGACTACGCCACTTTCCCTGCCGTTAACCTTAACGCGGCGCGGGGATCCAGGAGACCTTCCCGACGAGCACGACGTAGCCGACGAACGCGACGGTGTCGATCAGCGAGTGGGCGATCACGAGCGGTAGCACCCGGCCGCGGCGCTGGAACAGTCGTCCGAACAGCAGACCCATCGCCAGATTGCCGAAGAATCCACCGAGCCCCTGGTAGAGGTGGTACGAACCGCGCAGCACCGCGCTCGCCGCCAGCGCCGACCGGGGTGCGACGTCCAGCTCGCGCAGCCGGACCAGCAGGTAGCCCGTGACGACCACCTCTTCGGCGATCCCGTTCTGCCAGGCGCTGAGCACCAGGACGGGGATGCGCCACCAGACGTCCGGCAGCCCGGACGGCGCCACCGTGAGGTTGGCCCCGCTGTGCCAGGCCAGCAGATAGAAACCAAGACCGATCCCGCCGATCCCGGCGGCCAGCAGCGCCCCCAGCGCGCTGTCGCGGCCGGGACTCGCGCCGTCCAGCCCGATCGCCCGCCGCCCGCCGCCGTGCCGGACAAGCAGGTAGAGCACGAGCAGCACCGGCATGACGCCGGTGAGCACGCCGGCGAGCTGCAGGGCGAGGTCCAGCCACGGCCGGCCGGGGGCCGCCGACCCGTTGAGCTGCGCGACCTGGGAGCGGACCGGACCGGGACGGGTCAGCACACCGACATAGCGGATGATCGCGTAGAGCGCCGACGCCGCGAAGGACATCCCCAGCACGACACCGAGCTCGGCGCGCAGCTGGCGCCGTGTGGGCGGCCCGTCCTCGCCCGCCACGATCCGCGCCGTCGCGGCGTCCGTCACCGTTCGACCCTAGCCGACCCCGCGGAGCCGCCCGCCCAACGGATGGCCGGACGGACGGCTCGAGGGATGGCTCGACGGCCTGGGCGAGGGATGGCCCGAGGGACGGCTCGAGGGATGGTCCGAGGGACGGCCCGACGCCTCGACGCGTCGGGCCGTCCGCGTCATTCGACCGGCTCGGGGCGGGTGAACAGCCGGTACAGAACGATCATCGGCGGCGTGACGATCACCAGGCCGCCGACGACGGCGTAGAGCATCGCGCGGATGTTGGGCGACGGCGCGGCGGCGTCGTCCACCGTGACCTGGCCGACGATCAGGTCGGGGTACTGGGCGATCGCCCAGCCCCAGAGCATCCCGCCGACGGCCAGGCCCGCGGCGAGCCGGGCGACGACGAACTGGTTGCGCCCCAGCGCCACCAGCGCCGCGACCCCACCGACCGCGGACAACGCGACCAGCGGCACCGATCGGTCACCGAACCGGCCGGCGACGACCGGCGCCTCATGCGCGAACAGTGGCAGCAGGGCCAGCGCGAGCACCCCGCAGACCACCGCCCCACCGAACGCCCGGCGACGGAACACCGGCACCAGATGCGCGGTGACCGGGGACGCCCCGGCGTCCTTGCACAGGTACACGGCCGCGAGGAAGGCGGTCGCGGCGACGGCGAACAGGCCGCAGCCCAGCCCGAAGACGCTGCGCACCGGCTCCATCGGGTCGGACGTCGACATCTTGCCCGTCGCCAGCGCCGCACCGGTCACACCGAGGGCGAACGGGGTGATCGTCGAGGAGATCGCGAAGACGTGCCCCCACCAGTGGTCCGGACCGGCCGCGCCCGCGCCGTACGCCCGGTAGACGTAGGCGGCGCCGCGCAGCACGATGCCGACGAGCGCGGCCGCCAGCGGGATCTCCAGTGACGATCCCACCACGCCATAGGCCGGCGGGAAACCGCTGAACAGGGCGACGACGATGAACACCAACCACACGTGGTTGGCCTCCCACACCGGCCCGATCGAGGCCGAGATCAACCGGCGCTGGGAGCGGGCGTCCGGCCCTCGAGCCAGCAGATCCCACACGCCGCCGCCGAAGTCGGCGCCGCCGAGCAGCGCGTAGGCGGTCAGCCCGATCACCATGACGACGAGAAGCAGGTCGGCGGATGTCATCGGGACTCTCCGTGCTCGCTACGGCCGGCGGCCGAGGTGGCCTCGACCCGGTTCTCGGACGGGGCGGCGGTCGTCGGTCCCGGCTCTGGCGGGTTGACCGCCAGGGTGCAACCGGGACGGCCAGCCGACGGGGTCACGGTCGTCGACCGTCGGTTCGACACGGCATGCCGTCCGGACGGACGACCGAACAGTCCCGCTCGCCCGGCGTTCGCCCGCTCGCTCTTCGTACGCGCCTCATGCCGCGGATGTGGGATGACCGGCACCTGGTCGGCCGCAGCCTCCGCGGCCGCAGCCTCCGCGGCCGGAGCCCGGTCTGCCGGAGTCGGCTCTGCCGGAACCCGGTCTGCCGGAACCCGGCCGGCCGGAGTCCGCGGGGGGACGCCGGCGGGAACGGGGGCGCCGGCGGGGGTGAGGGCGTAGCGGCCCGCGTGCTCCGCGGCCGGGTCGTACGGTGTCGCCGAGCGGCCCGCGTCGGCCCGTGCGGGCGTCGCGGCAGGCTCGTGCGCGACCGCGGGCTCATGCGTGGCCGCGGGTTCACGCACGGCGACGGGTTCACGTACGGCGGTGGGCTTGTGTGTGGCGGCGGGTGCGGACTCCTTGGCGTCGCCCTTGTCGTCGTCCTTGCCGTCGGAACCGTCGGAACCGTCGCCGTCCCGATCGGGCCGACCAGGGCCGGTGCCACGGCCGCCGTCACGCGGACGCGGGGCGCTGGGCATCGACGGCCCACTCGGCCGGTTGGGCACCAGCTGCTCGCCGCTGGGTCCACCGGTGGCCATCCGGCGCAGGATCAGGATCAGCGCGCCGGCCAGGCCCAGGTACAGCGTGAGCGTGCCGGCGAAGATCGGCGCGGCGCCGTCGCTGCCGGTGACCGCGTCGACCACCTTCATGTGGCCACCGACGATCCACGGCTGCCGGCCACCCTCGGTGACCTCCCAGCCGGCGATCATGGCCAGCATCGCCGCCGGGCCGGTGCAGGCCGCGGCGAGCAGCCAGGGCCGCCCGGTCGGGAGCAGCGGGTGCTGCCCGCGCCGCCGCCGCCGCAGGACGGCGAACCCGGTCGCCCCCGACAACGCGATCAGGGCCGAACCAAGCACGATCATCACCGTGAACGCGCCGTGTACGAGCGTGCCGTCGGGGCGTTCCTCCGGCGGGGCGGAATCGAGCCCCGTCATCACATGGTTCGTGGAGAAGCCCTCGAGCAACGACAGCATGCCGGGGATCTCCAGGCCGCCGCGGACCTCACCGGTCTTGTCGTCGTAGATCCCGCCGAGTGTGAACGGGGCGTTCGAACCGGTGTGGTAAAGCCCTTCCATCGCGGCGAGCTTGAGCGGCTGGTGTTCGCCGGCGCTGCGGCCGGCCCAGTCACCGGCGATGAGCTGCAACGGGGCGGCGACGAGCACCGCGGTCAGTCCGATGGCGAGGCCACGCCGGTGGTAGGTGTCCCGACGTCCGCGCAGCATGCCGACCGCGTAGATCGCCGCCACCATTCCACCGGCACACATGAACGCGGCCAGCAGCATGTGCACGAGCTGCGGTCCGAACGACGGGCTGGTGAACGGGGCGAGCGGTTCCTCGGCGATGACCCGGCCGTCCCGTTCGGTGATGCCGCGCGGCACGTTCATCCAGGCGTTGACCGTGATGATGAACAGCGTCGACAGCGTGCCGGAGATCGCGATCGGCCAGAGAGTCAGCCAGTGCGCGCGGGCCGAGAGGCGTTTCCAGCCGTACAGGTACATCCCGACGAAGATCGCCTCGGTGAAGAACGCAAAACCCTCCATGGTGAACGACAGCCCGAGGGCGCCACCGTACTTGGACATAAAAGCGGGCCAGAGCAGCCCGAACTCGAACGACAGCACTGTTCCCGAGACGGCGCCCACCGCGAAGAGCACGGCGAAGGCACGCGACCACTTCTTCGTCAGCGCCAGCCACACCGGATCACCGGTACGCAGCCAGCGCCACTCGGTGTAGACGAGCATCCAGGGCAGGCCGACACCGAATACGGCGAAGCAGATGTGGAACGCGAGGGAGAACGCCGTCTGGGCACGAGCGAGGTCGATGGCGTCGGCGGCGAGAACCATGCGCACGGCTCCTTCGAAGGACCGCGGGAAGAAATCGACCGGGAATCAGTCGACCTTCTACCCAGCGTAGAAGGTCCCAAGGTACGTAGCGGGCGGTCCGGTCGGCCCGGCGTTCCTGCGTGAGGTCCACAACAGGGTCGGCACCGACCGGCGGGGCGGTGCTTCGTTCGTCCCCCCACCAGGCATACGTGTCCAGGCCGTCTTTTCCCCGTCAGGACGGGTGTGATTCTGCCAAGCCGGCCGCCGTCGGCGTTTTTTGCACCGTTCGGGCGGCACCAAAGAGCATGCCGACCACAGGTCGCAGGCGTCACTCCGGGCCGGCCAGGACCAATGTGTTCCGACCCGTGGGTCAAATGTCCTGCGGGTTGCCTTAATTCCACGTAAAGAATGACAGCCAGCCCGCGGCGGCACACAGCGGAAACGACCGACGGACGTCGGCGGGCCACCGAAAGGTCGGCGGCGAATCGGTCCGGTCGGCTCGCCCGGGGTGCCACCATCGCGACCGAATAGCCCGGCCGGGCCAGGCCAGGAGTCCGGTTCGGATCGCCGGAAGGTGACCATCGACGGCGGTGGACGGCGCTTCCCTGGCCGTCCGACCGGCCGCGGGCAGGACCACCGGGCCGGCGCGGCCAGACCTGTGGGCCCGTCGGACCCGACGACCGGGCCGGCGCCGGCGGACCCCTCGGCGGGCGCCCCCGTCCCGCCGGCGCGCCTTACCGTCCGCCCAACACCGAGGTCAGCACGGGTGTGACGCAGGCTGCGTCGACAAACCTCGGGGTTCGACCACGGTCAACTTCTACGCGACGTAGGATTGAGGCATGGCGCGCCTGGGTGACCTCGAACGGTCGGTCATGGACGTGTTGTGGTCCAGCGACGGGTGGTTGACAGCTCGCGAGGTCGCCGCCCGCCTCGACCATGAGCGCGATCTCGCGTACACCACCGTCCTGACCGTGCTCGAACGACTGGAACGCAAGGGCTTCGTGCGCCGGCAGCGGGCCGCGCGGGCCCATCGCTACGCGGCCACCGACAGCCGTGAGGCCGTCGTCGCCGAGGCGATGATGGAGGCCCTCGGCACGGCGGACGACCGCGGCTCGGCCCTGGTCCGCTTCGTCGGCTCCGTCTCCGCCGAGGAGGCGGAGATCCTGCGCCGGGCGCTGGACCCCCTGAGCGTGCTCCCGCCGCTGGCGGAGCCCATCGGGATGGGCGCCGCGGCACCACCCGCCGCGGGTGCGGCCGCCTCAGCCCCCGCGACCGGGTCCGATGCCGATGCAGGCCCGTTCGGGTCCGCAACGGGCGATGCGGATGGTCTCGGCATGGCCTCCACCGACCCGGAGTAAACAGTTCAGCTTCGGCCAGTGCGGGGGTAGCGTGGCCCAGGACATGACGACCGCGGCACTCCTCGCCCTGTTCGCGGGCGTGCTGGCCTGGCCGGTGCCACGCCTGCTCGCTGCCGCGCGATGGCCGCATCGCTACCCGCGGGCCGCGATCCTGCTCTGGCAGGCGATCGGTCTGGCCGGGGGAGTATCAGCGCTGCTGGCCGCGGTGGCGTTCACCGTCTCCCCACTGGCCGCCAGCACTCCTTCGGCGATCATCGACCATCTGACCAACGTGGCCGCGGGCGAGCCGCTCGCCGGGCTGCGCTGGATCAACCTGGTCGGCCTGGCGCTCGCCACCGCGCTCGCCGGTCGACTGTTCGGTGTTCTCGGCGCCTCCACCGCCGCCACGTTGCGTGAACGGCACCGGCATCGGCATCTCGTCGACCTCGCCGGCCGCCGCCATCGCCGCCACGACACCCATGATCCAACCGGCCACCTGTTCTCCCCCGCCGGCGGCCTTCCCACCACCGAGCCGTTCTCCCCGACCGGGCATCACGACCATCTCGTCCCGGGCGACCGGCTCCCCCCGGAGCAACCGGTCAGCGGCCTGACGTACCCGTCGCCCGCCACCAGCGGTCATCCGACGACCGGCGGCGCTGACGACGGCGAGAACAACGGGCCCATACCGGATGAAAGCGTGACGATCCGGGCGGTCACGTCCTGTTGTCTGTGCGAGCACCGCGACCGGGCCGGCATCCGGCTGCGGATTCTCGACCATCCGATCGCGGTCGCCTACTGCGTGCCCGGGGTACGGCACGCCCGGGTGGTGGTCTCCCGCGGCCTGCTCAACACCCTGGCCGCCGACGAACTCGACGCGGTGCTCGCCCACGAGGCCGCCCATGTCGCCGGCCGTCACGACCTGGTCATCCAGCCGTTCGTCGCCTGGGAGCGCACCTTTCCGTTCCTGGGCCCGGCCCGGGAGGCCACCGCGGCGGTGTCGCTGCTGGTGGAGATGCTCGCCGACGATGCCGCCGGACGGCAGACCAGCCGCCCCGCACTGGCTCGGGCGCTCGCCCGGATCGGGGTGACCAGGGCACCCGTGCCCGCCGGTGCCCTGAGCATCCTCGGTGCGAACGGCGCCCTCGGTGCGAACGGCACTCTCGCCGATGCCGCTGGCATCCGCACGGCCGGTGCCGGCGGCACCGCGGCCACGCACGGTCACGGCCGCGAGGGCGGCCACGAGGGTCCGGTCGGCGTCGGCCCGTCGCGTGGGATCACCAATCCGGTGATCTCCCGCATCGCCCGGTTGCTCGACCCGCCGGCGGTGCACTGGTGGCAGGCCCTGGTCGCCTACCTCGGCGCCGCGGCGGTGCTCGCCACCCCACCGCTGATCATCCTGATCGGCTGAACCGGCCACACCCGAACGCCCGACCAGCCGAACGCCCGACCGACGGCCGGGACGGACGGCGCGAAACCGTCCGCCAGCATCGGCTAGACCACATCGCCGGACGTAGGCAAGAGCGCCATCGACTCGGCAGACTTGGCCCCACCGAGCCTGACCCCGCCCGAGAACGACCGCGAACAACATCGCCGGAGGCGGTTGTGACGACCGATCGGACCACGACGGCCCTGGACGCACGCGACCCGGATCCGGGCGCCTTCGCCGGTGGGGTGTCCAGCGGCACCCGGCACGCGGCGATGCGCGCCGGTGTACGCAGGCTGGGCGATCTGCTCGGGCAGGCGCTCACCCGCCACGAGGGTGCGGACACCCTGGCCCTCGTCGAGCAGGTGCGAGCCCTGGCCCGCCGGCCCGACAACGGCGCCGAACTCGCCCGGCTGCTGGCCGGCGTCGACGACCCGACCGCGATCGTGCTCGCCCGCGCGTTCACCGCCTACTTCCAGCTCGCCAACATCACCGAGCAGCTGTACCGCTCCCGGGAGCTCTCCGACCGGGCCCAGGGCCCGCTGGCGGAGACGTTCGCCCGGATGGGGGACGCGCTTGACGCCGGCACCCTCGAGCGCGAGCTCGCCAGCTCCATCGCCGGACGCCTCGAGCTTCGGCCGGTGTTCACCGCGCATCCGACCGAGGCCAGCCGTCGCTCGGTGCTCGACACGCTGCGCCGCATCGCCGACCTGCTCGACGCCGACAGCCCGGATGTCGGCACATCCCGTCCGGCGGACACCGAACGCCTCGGGCGTCGCCTCGCCGAGATGGTCGACATCCTGTGGCAGACCGACGAGCTGCGGGTGGAGCGGCCCAAGCCCACCGACGAGGCCCGCTCCGCCGCCTACTACCTGGAACTGATCGCCACCGAGGTGCTGCCCGACCTGCTCGAGGAGCTGGACCTCGCCTTCGCCCGGGTGGGGATCCCGCTGCCGGCGGGGGCCCGTCCGCTGCGGTTCGGCTCGTGGGCCGGCGGTGACCGGGACGGAAATCCGAACGTCACGCCGGCGGTCACCCTCGAGGTTCTGACCCTGCAGCACGAGTTCGGTATCCGGCTGCTGACCTCGGCCGTCGAACGGCTGGTCAAGGAGCTGACCGCGTCCACCCGGGTGGTGACGGTGAGCGAGGGGTTGGTGGCGTCGCTGGCCGCCGACCGGGTGGCGCTGCCCGAGGTGTACGAGCGCTACGTCCGGCTCAACGCCGAGGAGCCGTACCGGCTCAAGTGCAGCTACATCCTGGCCCGTCTCGCCGCCACCCGTGACCGTCTGGCCGCCGGCCGCCCCCATGTGGCCGGCCGCGACTACGCGGGTCTGCCCGACGTGCTCGACGATCTGGCGGTGATGCGCGTGTCGCTCGCCGCCGGGGATGGCAGCCTGGTCGCCGACGGCCCGCTGCAACGGATGATCCGCACCGCCAACGCGATGGGTCTGGCGCTGGCGACCCTGGACATCCGCGAACACGCCGACAAACACCATGGTGCGCTCGGCGCCCTCTACGACCTGCTCGGCGAACTGGACGTGCCCTACGCCGAACTCGACCGACCGGCCCGACGCGCCCTGCTGTCCGCCGAACTGACCCGGCGCCGCCCGCTGCTGGGCAGCGCGCCGCCGCCGCTACCCGACGGTGCCCTCGGCGCGCTGGACCTGATGCGCACGATCCGGGTCGCCCTCGACCGGTTCGGCGCGGACGTCATCGAGAGCTACATCGTGTCGATGACCCGCGACGTCGACGACATCCTCGCCGTGGCGGTGCTCGCCCGGGAGGCGGGCCTGGTCGGGGTCGGGTTCGCCGGGCGGCCGGCGTGGGCCCGGATCGGTTTCGTCCCCCTGTTCGAGACGGTCGCCGAGCTGCGCTCCGCCGGTGCCCTGCTGGACGGGATGCTCACCGACCCGTCCTACCGGGCGCTGGTCGGTGCCCGCGGTGACGTGCAGGAGGTCATGCTCGGCTACTCGGACTCGTCCAAGGACGCCGGTATCACCGCGTCCCAGTGGGAGATCCACAAGGCCCAGCGGGACCTGCGTGACATCGCCCGCCGCCACGGCGTGGTGCTGCGCCTGTTCCACGGCCGCGGCGGCTCGGTCGGACGCGGCGGCGGCCCCAGCGGCGAGGCGATCATGGCCCAGCCGTTCGGCACCCTGGACGGCTCGATCAAGGTGACCGAGCAGGGCGAGGTGATCTCGGACAAGTACACCCTGCCGCAGCTCGCCCGGCACAACCTCGAGATCGCCCTGTCCGCGGTGGTCGAGGCCTCGATCCTGCACCGCTCCGCCCGACTGAGCCCCGCCGTGCTCGCCGGCTGGGACGCCACCATGCAGGCCGTGGCCGACTCGGCCCGCGAGGCCTACCAGGCGTTCGTCGCGAACCCGGCACTCGTGCCGTTCTTCCTCGCCGCCACCCCGGTGGAGGAGCTCGGCAACCTCAACATCGGCTCCCGCCCGTCGCGCCGTCCCGGCGGCTCCGGCGGCCTCGCCGACCTGCGCGCGATCCCGTGGGTGTTCGGCTGGACCCAGTCCCGGATCATCCTGCCCGGCTGGTTCGGTGTCGGCACCGGCCTGGCCGCCGCCCGCGCCGCCGGAGCCGGCGACACCCTCGCCGACATGTACCACTCCTGGCACTTCTTCCGGACGTTCCTCGGCAACGTCCAGATGACCCTCGCCAAGTCGGACCTCGCCATCGCCGAGCGCTACGTCACCACCCTGACCGGCGACCTCGCCCCCACCGGCGCCCCCGGCGCGGCTGGTTCGACCAGCGCGGCCGGCTCGGCGATCTTCGAGACGATCCGCGCCGAGCACGCCCGCACCGTGCGCGAGGTGCTCGCGGTCACCGGCCAGCGGGAACTGCTCGAGAACGCCCCCACACTGCGCCACACCCTCGAGGTCCGCGACGCCTACCTCGCCCCCTTGCACGCCCTGCAGATCTCCCTGCTGGCCCGTTCCCGGGCCGCCGGCCCCGACGCCGACCCCCACCTGCGCCGCGCCCTGCTGCTCACCATCAACGGCATCGCCGCCGGCCTGCGCAACACCGGCTGACCAGGGGAGGACCCGGCTGGCCGCGTCCCGCTTCACCAGCGGCGGGAGCGGGTATAGGTCGAGTTCAGCCGGAGTGCACGGTGGTCCGCACAGAACACGGACCGGACCATCGGGTGGACGAGGCGAGCAGGAGAGGAGCAGTGGTGACACGCCAACGGACAGTCGATCGGCGAGGGGGTCGACACGGAATGTGGCCACACATTCCCGAAATGTCGACGATCGCTGGCCGTCCGTGCCTCGCGCCGCGATTGACGGCGACGGTGAGCGGCAATTAACAGCTCGGTAACGATTGATTAATGCCCGGAGAACCTGTCAGCGTCAGCGTAGACGAACACGTCCGATCCGGCCTCACACAGGCCATGCACACAAGGGCGTCGGACAGACCCAGACGACCAGACGGCAGGTGGTGGACGCCATGGAGACGATCGTCAAGATTGCGGCATCTATCGACGATATTCCGACTGTCGAGGAAACGGATGCCATGCTGGACGAGTTGCGCCGGCGCCCACGGGATTCCGCGACGGCAAAGATGATCGACGAGCTGCTCGAGCTTCGCATGCTACTGGGAGCGGCCTATGAGCCCACGCCCGCCGAGTAGCGCGATAACCACGTAACCGAACGGGGACCTCCCCGGCCCACGAGCAGGGCCACTGGGAGGTCCCCGCCATCGGTTGCCGCCGATGCTACTGCTGGGACCCGAACGGCTGGTTCTGGTTCTGGTTCTGGTTCTGCTGGTTGCCGCGCTGGCCACCCTGCGAGGCGCCGAAGCGCTCGCCGAGGTTCCCGCCCTGGCCGCCGCCGACACCCACGAGCTGGTGGAGGCGGTTCTCGATGTAACGCTCGCTGTGGTGCGTCTTGTCCGCGATGCGTGCGACGAGGTCGTTCACGCTGGTGGCGCTGTCGACATCCGCGGCGCTGACCTGTCCGAACTGGTCCAGGATGCCGTAGCGGAGCTGCTGCCAGTTCTGCCGAAGCTGCTGCTCGATCTGCTGCTGGATCTGCTGCTGGGCCATCTCTGCGGTTCTTCCTTTCGTTGATGTTCAAGCCTGCGCTTCAGGTGCGGCGTGAGATTACCGCGACGCCTCGACCGGCCGTCAAGCCAAGGCAATTTCAGGCACGCAACAGACTTTTCCAAGCTGTACGAAAAGGCGGACATCAAGGGACAGGCTCGAAGCGGTATAAATCCCGGGCTGCCGGCGGAAACTCAGTCACGGCGACGGTCCGGTCGACCCCACGGATTTCCCGGACGGTTCCCGCGTCGGCGGCTGGCTACTGTGTCCGCGCGCCCTGACGGTGGGTGGCGGGCACCGGAGCGGCGGTGATCGGGTCCTCGTCCGGCGCGCGGGTGTCGACCAGCTGTTCGGCGACCCGGGCGGCCGTGCCGCGGGCCCGAGCACCCGTGCTCGCGACCCCCAGCACCAGCACCCCGATGCCGGCCGCGACGATCGTCCACCAGCCGGCGGCGCTGGTCGCATCGACCACCGCCGGACGTCCGGCGACGTGCACCGCCGCCAGGGAACCGATGACGGCGACACCAAGCGACTGGCCGATCTGCCGGCTCGTCGAGGCGATACCCGCGGCCACACCGGCCCGCGACTGCGGCATGCCGGTCACCGCCGTGTTCGTGATCGGCGCGTTGACGAGGCCAAAACCCAGACCGATCAGGACGTAGGCGGAGAGATATTTAGCCTACGCTAACTATCTCGTTCCCGGACGGGTCGGAGTCGTCCGGACGGGTCAGGGTCCGGACGACAAACGACGGACGTGGGGCTACCGGCGACGGGCCGTGACCAGGAGACGAGCCGAACCCATCGTGTACGGAGTGCCGTCGGAGTCGCCGTACCGGCCGAGGTCGGTGAACCCGGCCTCCTCGAGAAGCTCGCCGATGTGCCCGCTGGTCCGCACGTGGTGCAGCGCCGTGGCCCGCAGCTCACGCGAACCCTGGACGAAGCGGTACCGGCTGGTCTGCCGGCTGCGGGCGACGTCGTAGCTGCCCGACATCTCGACCTCGATATCGCCGGTGGTCATCGTGTGCGACTCCCCGGTGAATCCCGGCAGCATCGACTCGGCCACCGCCCCGACGTCGATGACCAGCCCGCCGCCTGGCCGCACCGCCGCGGCGAGTGCCCGCGCGAACGCCCGCGTACCGGCGGTGTCGAAATAGCCGAAACTGTTACCCAGGCAGACCGCGGCGTCGAAGACACCAAGCCCACCCAGTTCCCTCATGTCACCCCGCACGAAGGTCACGACATTCCCGTTCGCCGTGGCCTCGGCGCTCGCCGCGACGCGACGGGCATGGTCGAGAGCTTCGGCGGACAGGTCGACACCGGTGACCCGAAAGCCCCGGGCGGCGAGCGCGAGGCTGTGCCGTCCGCTGCCGCAGGGGGCGTCGAGTATCCGAGCTCCCGCGGGCAGACCAAGCCTGGCCTCGATGAACGCGACGTCGGCCTCGGTCAGTTCCGGGGTGGCCACCCGACGCCAGAACTCGTTGGGAAGGTAGCTGAAAAAGTTCTCGTACCAGGTCGTGATATCCACGGCCGACGCCTCGACGGAGGAAGGGGAAGCAGCGGACCCGAATGAGATGTGCGTGCTCAACGCAGGATGCTCCAGGTTCCCGATGGGGAGATCATGACAGGACGTCCGATATCCACGGGTCACCGGAGGAAGGCGGCGCGACACGGCGCACCACCCGATCGGCCTGCGACCGGACGGTCACATGGCGAATCGAGAAAAGACGACTACCGATGACCCGGGTGATGACCCGGGGCGGTCATGAGGCATCCTCCGCAGGGAGCCATCGGTTGATCCGACGGCGCACGGTCATGACGCTAGGCCGTGGGATTCGTTCCCGCAAGGGTTTTACCGGACCCTGGCCGGCGCACCCGCCACGAAGGTGGGATGGCCGACGCCCATGGGTCAGCCTCACCCGGACCACCGTATTCTCTGGGCAGCCCGGGCACCGCGACCACCTGGGCACCGTCACGGTGGTCGCCCGGAGCGGGAGGACGTCGGCAGTGGAAGCTCTGCACCCCGACGATCCCGAGAGCATCGGTAGCTACCGCCTGCTGGCCCGCCTCGGCGCCGGCGGAATGGGCCGGGTCTACCTCGGCCGCAGCACCGGCGGGCGCACAGTGGCGATCAAGGTGATCCGTGCCGAGTTCGCCGAGGAGTCCCAGTTCCGCCACCGGTTCCGGCGTGAGGTCGACGCCGCCCGGCGGGTGGGCGGGATGTGGACCGCGCCGGTACTCGACGCCGACCCGGAGGCCGAGCAGCCCTGGCTGGTCACGGCGTTCGTCCCGGGGCCCTCCTTGCAGGACGCGGTGCGCGACCACGGCCCGCTTCCGGTACACACCGTGCGTGCCCTCGGCGCCGGCCTCGCGGAGGCACTCATCTCCGTGCACGGCGCGGGCCTCGTCCACCGTGATCTGAAACCGTCCAACGTGCTGATGAGCCTGGACGGCCCCAGGGTGATCGACTTCGGCATCTCCCGGGCCGTCGACGCGACCGTCCTGACGCACAGTGGTGGGGCGGTCGGCTCGCCGGCCTACATGGCACCCGAGCAGATCGGCACCGGTGAGATCAGCCCGGCCACCGACATCTTCGCGCTCGGCATCGTCCTGACCTACGCCGCCACCGGTGCGCCGCCGTTTCGCGGCCCCGGTCTGCCGGCGGTGATGTACGCCATCCTGTCGAACGAGCCGGATCTGACCCAGGTGCCCGCCGAGCTACGCGAGCTGATCGCAGCCTGCCTGAGCAAGGATCCCACGCTGCGGCCGACCCCGACCGCGCTGCTGGCCCGCCTCGCCCCCGGCCGTGGCGCGGCCGCCGCGCTCGTGGCCGCCGGCTGGTTACCGCCGGAGCTGGTCACGGCCCTGAGCCGCAGCGCCCTGGCGCTGCTCGACCTCGACGCCCCGACCCGCGCCCACCCCGGCCCGCCGGCCCGCCCGTTCCCCAGCTCCCCCTCACACCCCGGCGTGACCTCGCACCCCGGCGCACCCACACACCCAGGCCCGTACTCGCAACCCAGCTCACCCGCACACGTCGGCTCGCCCGCACACCCGGGCCCGTACTCGCAGCCCGGCGCGTCCTCATACCCCGGCGCACCCGCGCGTCCTGCTGCGTTCGCGCAGCCCGCTCCCCCGCCCCCGCCGTACTCGCCGACGCCACCACCACCGCCGAAGCCGTCCACCCGCCGGACCGGACGCGTCGTCGCGCTGGTCGGTGCGGTGATCGCCGTCCTCGTGGTCCTGACGGCGGTCCTGTTCCTCGTGTTGCCCTCCGACGGCAAGGACGACCCGGCAGCGGGCGACCAGGGCCAGTCCGCCGCCCCCTCCGATGCCGCCCGTCCCGCCGGCTCCGCGCAACCGCCAGCCTCCTCGACCGACCCGGGCGCGGGCTCCGAACCGGCGGCGACCGCGGGGACAGGCGGAGCCGCCGTCGCGCAGGCCTATCTCGGCACCTGGCAGGGGGCGCTCAGCGACAGCTCCGGCGTGCCGCAGAACGTCGTCATCACCGTCCGCGCCGGACGGGTCGGCGAGACGGTCGCCCACTCCGAGGTCACCACCAACGCGTTGGCCAGCGTCACCGGCAGCGAACTGCGCTGTGTGGCCGACATGCGCCTGACCGCGGCGGCGGGCAGCCTCACCCTGCAGGACGTCCCCGGCAGCGGCGGGACCAGCGAACCGACGTTGCTGGGCCTACCACTGTGCGCCCATGGCGGCACGGTCATGCTGCGCCATCAGGCGGACGGAACCCTGCGCTACACCTCGGACGTCCCCGGAACATCGAATCCCGCCGGCACCCTGACCCGCTCCCGCTAGAGCTCTGTCCATGAACGTTTCCGACTGTGGTGCAGTGGACTCCACTGGCCGAGATACTCCTGACTGACTGAAAGATGCCGCTCGGTGCCGTTTTCGGATTTTGGTGGGAGACGCCCGAGGTGTCACCGGGTGCGCCGAGAGATTTTTTAAAAGTCGTTACGGAAGGTGACGACTTCCCGCTCCACGGGAATGCAAAACGCGAGGTGTGGAACTACCTTTTCGCTATGACCCAGAGCAGAGTACAACCGCGACACGGTCTGATCTCGGAGCCGGCTTCCCGCGCCAACATATATCTCCCCGAATGGCAGTCTGCGGGCCTCGAGTCCGGGAAGTTCTTCCCGCAGACGCAGGGCGGGCTGGCCGATCCGTACGCGTCGGACGACGTCTACAACGACGTCCCGCCCGTCGACGGGAAGATTGCGAGCGCCGGTCTGGACTACGCCGCCGAGCTGGACCGACCGGGCTCGGAATGGCAGAAGCATCCCGTCGCCTCCGGCCAGAAACTTCCCATCACCTGGAGCTTCCACGCGCCGCACAAGACGCGGCGGTGGAACTACTTCATCACCCGGGAGGACTGGGACCCGACCGCCCCGCTGAGCCGAGCCCAGTTCGAGCCGCGGCCGTTCCACCAGGTCCAGCTCAACGGACAGCCCTACTGGGCGGCCGACGACCTTCTGCCGGAGAACCCGACCCGGCACGAGCTCACCCTGCCACGGCGGCAGGGATATCACGTCCTGCTCAGCGTCTGGGAGGTCGCGGACACCGCCAAGGGCTTCTATCAGGTTATTGATCTCGAATTCACCGGGTAACGAATTTCCTGGATGACACCGGTGCCTCGTCCGCCGGCCAGCTCCGGCCGGTCGGCGTGCGAGGCGCGCCCCGCACGACCCAGAAGCCTTACCCGACAACCACCAGCCACAGGCGACCACCACCAGCCAGCGGTGGTCGCCTGGCGGCGATGACCAGACAGGACGGGTGGTAACCATGCGCGACCCAGGCCGAGGACAGCTCTCATGACCGCACGAAACGCCGCCGACGCACTGCGCGAGGCGATGATCGGCCGGGGCGGCCCGGAGGCGACTGGCTGGACGGGCTCGTTCGAGCCGCCCCCGGCGCCCCGCGCGGGCGCCACCGTCGCTGTCCTCGGTGCCGGGGTCGGCGGGCTCACCGCGGCCTACGAACTCGCCCGGCTGGGCTACCGCGTCACCGTGCTGGAGGCATCGGAACGCGCGGGTGGCCGTAACCGCACCGCCCGAAACGGCGATGTGCTCCACGAGCTCGGCCCGACCGGGTCGCCGGTCACCACCCACCGGTGTTCCTTCGACGACGGGCTCTACCTGAACCTGGGCCCCGGTCGCATTCCCCACCACCATCGCCGGGCACTCGACTACTGTCAGGCCTTCGGTGTCGAGCTCGAGCCGTACATCATGGAGACGACGGCGAACGTCATGCACCTGGCGGACGGCCAGGTCGTCCGGTGGCGCAACCGGCAGGTCGCCAACGACACCCGTGGGCATCTCGCGGCCATGCTCGCCCGGACCCTTGTGGAACGGGACGCCGCCACCGGGGAGCTGCTGGACCTGTTGCGGGTGTTCGGTTCCCTGGCCGACGACCACAGCTACGACGGCTCCACCCGCTCCGGGTACGCCGAGGATCCCGACGTGCACGACTTTCCCCGCCCGGCGCCGCCGATCCCGCTGGCGGACCTGGTGGAGTCGGGTTTCTGGCGGCACCGGTTCTACCAGCCGGTGGACTACCTGTGGCAGGCGACGATGTTCCAGCCGGTCGGCGGCATGGACCGCATCGTGACCGCCTTCGAGCGGAAGATCCGGGAACAGTTCGGCGACATCATCGAACTGGGCTCCGAGGTGACCGCCATCCGGCTGCTCGACACAGGGGGCGTCGCCGTCGAATACCGCCATGACGGTGATCCGCGGACGCTGACCGTCGACTACTGCGTCAGCAACATCCCGCTGCCGGTGCTACGGCGTGTCTCGACGAACTTCTCCGCCGAGTTCGACGCGGCGATCAACGCGGTCGAGTTCGCGGACACCTGCAAGGTCGGCTGGCAGGCGGACGAACGTTTCTGGGAGAACGACACCGATCAGATCTACGGTGGGATCAGCTGGACGAACCATCCGATCACCCAGGTCTGGTATCCGAGCAACGACTACTTCTCGCCGACGGGCACCGTCACCGGCGCCTACAACTTCGGTGACGTGGCCGCGAAGTTCGGCGACCTGGCCCCGTCCGAACGGCTGGTGCAGGCGCGGGCCGGTGCGACGGAGCTGCACCCGCGGTTCGCCGACGAGGGCGTCGTTCCCACCGCGAAGGGCATCACGGTCGCCTGGCAGAAGGTGCCGTACCAGCTCGGTGGCTGGGCCGACTGGGACCCCGCGAACCCCGATCACATGCGGGCCTACAAACAGCTCCTGCAACCCGAGGGCGACGGACGTTTCTACGTCCTCGGCGACCAGAGCTCCCCGCTGCCCGGCTGGCAGGAAGGCGCCATGATGTCGGCCCACTATGTGATCGGGCAGATCCAGGGCGTCCTTCCGCTCACCGTGCCCGAGACCGTCCGTGTGCCCGACTCGGTCGCCCTCACCCAGGGCTCCCGCTGACCTCTCGACCGACCAGCCGACCAGCCGACCGCCCGGCCGGGCGAGCAGAGAGCCCGGCCGGGCGATGCCTCAGGGCCCGTCCGAGGTCAGGCCCGTCCGAGGTCAGACGTGGGCCTCGGTGGCGACGTCGGCCACGGTTTCGGTGCGGGGAGCGGCCGCGGCGGCCTCCGCACGGGCTGCCTCCAGACCGGAGACCCGCCGCAGCGGAACCTCGCGCAGGACGAAGCTGAGCACGAAGGCGATCGTGACAATGGCAGCACCGACCAGGAAGACCACGCTCATCGCGTCGGAGAAGCCGACCATGAACGGGTGAGCGATGGTCCTGTCGATGGATGTCAGAAACGCGGTGTCGTCCAGTGAACCGCTGCCGGTGATCTGGTGCAGCTGGTCGGGATGCGCCGCGGTCGCGGCGACGAAGTCCGGGCTGCCCGCCGCGCTCTGATAGGCCGTGCTGATCTTACCGGGCGCGCCACCGAACAGAATCGACAGGAACACCGCGGTCCCCAGGGTGCCGCCCATCTGGCGGAAGAACGTACCCGATGAGGTGGCGACGCCGATGTCCTGTGGTGCCACCGCGTTCTGCATCGCGATCTGGATGGTCTGCATGTTCAGCCCGAGCCCGACCCCGAACAGCAGCATGAACAGGTCGGTCTTCCACAGCGGGGTGTCCGCGCCGAGCAGGGAGAGCAGGGCCAGTGCGGCTACCAGCAGCGCGCTGCCAACGATCGGGAAGATCCGGTAGCGGCCGGTCCGCGACGTCCAGCGACCGGCGAGCAGGGACGCGCTCATCATGCCGAGCATGAGCGGCAGCATCAGCAGACCCGCGCGGGTCGGCGAGGCACCCTTGACGATCTGCAGGTAGAGCGGGATCGCGGCGAGGCCGCCGAACATCCCGATGCCGAGCACCAGGCTGATCCCGGAGCCCACGGAGAAGGTGTTGTTCCGGAACAGCCGCAGCGGAATGAGCGCATCATCTCCCATTCGCCGTTCGGCGAACAGGAATCCCACGACGCCGAACAGGCCGAGCACGAAGCAGCCGATCGACCAGGGAGAGGTCCAGCCCCATTCCCGGCCACGTTCGGCCACCAGCAGCACCGGCACGACGGCGACAATGATCGTGACCGTTCCCCAGGTGTCGATCCGCACCTGGGCGCGCCGCGGGGAGGCCCGCAGCACCCGGTTCACCACGATCAACGCGATGATGCCGATCGGAACGTTCAACACGAAGATCCAGCGCCAGCCGGTGACGCCCAGAATCGCGTCCTGGCCGGAGAGGAACCCGCCGACGACCGGCCCCAGCACACTGGACGTGGCGAACGTCGCCATGAAGTACCCCATGTACCGGGGGCGGTCCTGCGGCGACAGGATGTCCGCGGTGATCGCCATGGCCAGCGAGAACAGACCGCCGGCACCAAGACCCTGCACGGCCCGGAACCCGGCGAGCATGTACATGTCGGTCGCCAGCCCGCACAGCACCGAGCCCACGAGAAAGATCGAGATGGCCGTCATGAACAGCTGTTTGCGACCGTAGAGGTCGGAGAGCTTCCCGTACAACGGCGTCGTGATCGTCGAGGTGATCAGGAAGGCGGTGGTGACCCAGGCCTGTGCCGACAGGCCATGCAGGTCGTCCCCGATGCGCCGGATCGCCGTGCTCACGACGGTCTGGTCGAGTGCGGCGAGGAACATCCCCAGCAGCAACGCCGTGATGATCGCCATGATCTGCCGATGTGTCAGTGGACCGGACGGAGCCGCTGTCGCCGTCGCGCTCTTCGGTTGAGTGTTCATCCGCCGCCTCTGAGTCTGGTCTCGAACGCGTTGTCCAGTCGATGGAGCAGGGTGGCCAGGGCCGTCACATCCTCGGTGGTCCAGCTGGCAAGAATGTCGCCGTAACGCTCGTTGCGGATCTGTCGATGGATCTGGTGGGCCTGTTCGCCGGCCTCGGTGACCGCCAGCACCACGGCCCGGCCATCGTCAGGGTCGGCCCGCCGCTCGACGAAGCCATCCCGCACCAGGGCGGCCACCTGCCGGCTCACCGTGGACGAGTCGGACTGCACGAGCGCCGCGAGCGCCCCCAGTCGCATCGGCCCGGCGGCGGCCAGATAGCTGATCAGAATCTGGGCGGCCCACTCGACGTCCTGACCGGCCCCGCTGAGGATCTGGCTGCGGGCGTGGCCCAGCATCCGCTGGAGCCGAGCGACCTCCTCCGCGACCCGAGCGATCTGCTCGACCCGCACCTCAGAAGATGTTTGCAGCATACAAGTAACAATACCGCGGACGGACGTTCCATACCCGCCCGCGCCATGATCCTCGTCACAGCCGGTGGCGCGACCGCTACCCCAGGAAGCCCAAATCATGACGAACCCCGCCCGCGGCGCCCATTCCGACCGTCCGCCCCGCCTCAGCCCCACCACCGACCCCACGGCCACGCTGACAGCCCTCCTGCACAGCTTTGACGATCTTGACTGGCCGCGGGCGCGGGCCACCCTCGCCGACACCGTGGTCGTCGACTACACCTCGGTGTTCGGCGGCCAGGTCGAGACCCTCGACGCCGATCGTCTGGTCCGACGCTGGCAGGGCGTGCTCCCCGGCTTCGACGCGACCCAGCACCTCACCGGCCCGGTACTGGCGTCCGCCGAGCCGGGCGGGGGCGCCGTGCTGCTGGAGGCGCAGGCCCGCGCGTACCACCTGCTGCGAAGCGGCTCCGCCGACCCCACCTGGCTGATCGCCGGCCGATACCAGCTCACCGTCGTCCCGGCGGCGGACGGCCGCTGGCTGATCACCGAGCTGACCCTGCGTCGCCTCTACGAGCAGGGAGACCGCGGCCTGCTCACGCTCGCACGGTCCCGCGCCGTCACACGCCGGGAGGGTGACCCGCGAGGGGCCGGTGGCCGGCGAGAAGGTTGACTCTCCAGTCGGTGGAGACCCGAGGATCGGCTTCATGATGATCGGCCAGCTGGCGGCGAGCACCGGGCTGTCGGTGCGCACGCTCCGGTTCTACGCCGACGCCGGGGTGCTGCCCGCGCAGGGGCGCTCGCCGGCGGGCTACCGGCTGTACGGGCCGGATGCCGTGGCCCGGGCACGTCTGGTCCGTACCCTGCGTGAGCTCGGGGTCGGCCTGGACGACATCAGGCGGGTGCTCGGCGCCGAGGCGTCCCTACAGGACATCGCGGCGCGGCACGCGCAAGCCCTGGACGCCCAGATCCGCCTGCTGCGGTTGCAGCGCGCGGTGCTGCGCGCCTTCGTCGGATCCACCGACCCCGAGGAGCTGGAACGGATGACCGACCTGACCACGCTGACAGCCGAGCAGCGTCGCCGGATCGTCGACGACTATCTGGACGCCGTCTTCGGCGACGACCCCGACACGGTGGCCGACCGGCTGAGCATGGGCGCACCCGACCTGCCCGACGATCCGACCCCGGAGCAGATCGCGGCCTGGGTGGAGGTTGCCGAACTGCTGCGCGACCCCGACTTCATCGCCACCAGCCGCCGGATGGCCCAGCGGGCCCGCGCCGAGGGGCCGCAGCCGGACGTGGCGCAGTTCGAGGTCGGCAAGGCGGTCGGCACACTCGCCGGCCCAGCCGCCCGGGCCGGCGCCGACCCCGCCAGCGCGCAGGCCCGAGCCATCGTCGAACGGCTGGAGGCACTGGGCCCCACCCCGGCGGAGGACCGCAACCGGGTCGCCGACCGCATCGAGGCCTTCACCGACCGCCGCATCGGTCGCTACTGGACTCTTGTCGGCATTGTCAACGGCTGGGAGCCGAGTCAGGCTCCCGACGACATCATCGACGTGTGGGAGTGGTACGCCCGCGCCCTGCGCGCCCACGCCTGACATCAGCCGCCCGGTGCGGAGATCACCAGGGCAACGGGCGGCCGTCGCGGAAGAAGCCGCCGGTCGGGCCGTCATCGGGTAGCAGCGCCGCCCATACGACGCTGGCCGCGCCGGCCGCGACGGGCCGTCCACCGCCGCCGCCCATGTCGGTGGCGGTCCAGCCGGGGCAGATGGCGTTCACCAGGAAACGGTCCTCGCGCAGCTCACCGGCGAGCAACCGGGTGAGCGCGTTCAGCGCCGCCTTCGACACCGAATAGGCCGGCGTTCCGCCGGTGAGCTGACTGATCGAGCCGCCTTCGCTGCTGACGTTGACGATCCGCGGATGCGGGCTGCGGCGCAGCAGCGGAAGCAGCGCCTGGGTGAGCCGCCAGGCACCGAACAGGTTTGTCTCCAGCGCGGTGTGCACACCGTCAAGGTCGACGGTGATGGCCCGTGCACTCGGGTCGTAGGAGATAGCGGCGTTGTTGACCAGAATGTCAAGCCGTCCGTACCGCTCGGTCAGCTCGGCCGCGGCCGCCGCGATGCTCGCCGGATCGGCGATGTCGAGTGGGCAGGCGCTCACCCGCGAGCCGCCCGGATCGATCTCGGTCGCCGCGCGCCGCCCCGCCGCCGGATCGCGTGCTCCCGCCAGCACATCGCAGCCACGCTCGACGAGTTGACGCACCACCTCCAGCCCGATCCCCCGGTTGGCCCCGGTCACCAGGGCCAACGGACGGCCGTGATCAACTGGCACGCCGCACCTCGGGGGGCGCCGTCGGGACGCGCTCGCGCGCCTGGTAACGGGCCATGCCCACGCTCCTCACCTGACAGGATCAGAGATTCGGTCAAGGTCTGGCGGCTCGAACTCTCATGGACGGTGGCCGAGACACCCGCCCGCTATCCGCCGCCCGTCCGCGCATCGCGAGGAGAACCGTGGTCTACGACGTGGCCACCAAAGTCGTGCTGATCACCGGCGCCGCGAGCGGAATCGGCGCGGCGCTGGCCCGTCGGCTGCACGGCCGCGGAGCACGAGTCGCCCTGTTCGACGTCGATGTGCCGGCCGGTGAACGGCTCGCCGCCGACCTTGGCTCCTCCCGGGCGCTGTTCCTGCCGGTGGATGTCCGGGATCGTGCCGCCATCGCCGACGCGGTCGCCACCGTCATGGCGCGTTTCGGTCAGCTGGACGTGGTGGTCGCGAACGCGGGTGTCGGGCCACCGGTCGCCACGGTGCGCACCACTGACCCCGCCGAGTTCGACCGCGTGGTCGCCGTGAACCTGACCGGAACGTTCAACACCGTCCGGGCCACGCTGGAACAGGTGATCGCCCGGCGCGGACACGTCGTCGTCGTTTCCTCCGTCGCCGCCTTCACACCCGGTGTGGGTGGAGCCGCCTACATGATGACGAAAGCCGCGGTGGAACAGCTCGGCCGAACCCTGCGCGCGGAACTGGCCCCGCACGGGGCCACCGCCGGCCTCGCCTGTTTCGGTGTCGTGGACACCCCGCTGACCCGTCGTACCCTCGACGACGACCCGCTGGGCCGTCGTCTCCACCAGATGCTCCCTCGGCCGATGCGCTCTCGCCTCACCGCCGGGCAGGCCGCTGACCTGCTCGTCGACGCCATCACCCGGCGCGCGCCCCTCAGCATCGCCCCCGCCAGGTGGCGGCCCTACGCCCTGCTGCGCGGCATCGCCAACCTCGTCATAGACCACCGGACCGCGCATGACCGGCGCCTGCACACCCTTGTGCACGACATCGAACAACGTGCTCGGTCCTCCGGCGACGCGTGCTGACCGGCGGACCCACGACCACGACACGTCATCGTGGCCCTCCCGGACGGCGAATCGGGTCAGCTCGACGCGATTGCGCGGGCGTGGCCTCCGAGAATGCTGTGGACCCGAGAATGCTGTGGACGTGGTTCTGCACCGTCCGACCCTTGGCCACCAGCCGGAGCACCTCGATCCCGCGCGCGGTCAACGGCGGTGTCGACGGCGCGGCGGAAGTCGACGAGTTCCACCGCCCCCACACGGAGTCGCACCAACCATCCGGAACCGGATTCTGGCTGGTAAGCAAATTTTACCCGGCCGGCGTGGCGAGTATTGCCGAGTTTCCACCGATCCGATAATGATGTAGCCGGACACGCATCGGTATGTCGGCGGAAAGCAAGTCGCGTGACCACACGTCGTCGAACGCCAGGGTCGATCAAGGGGGAGCCATGGCAAACATCCGGTCCAACGTGTGGGAGCTCGGCAGTACCTGGGCCGATCCGATCCTCTGGTACGCCCGTGGTGTCGCCGCGTTGCGGGCGCGCCCCATCACCAATCCCACCAGCTGGCGGTTCTACGCCGGCATCCACGGCTTCAACTCACAGCTGTGGCAGCAGCTCGGCTATCTCAGCCCGACCGAGCAGTTGCCGAGCAGCGCACTGCGCGGGCGGTTCTGGGCTCAGTGCCAGCACGCCAGCTGGTACTTTCTGCCGTGGCACCGGGGGTATCTGTACGCTTTCGAGGACAACATCCGGGCCGCGGTGGTCAGCCTCGGCGGCCCGGCCAACTGGGCGTTGCCGTACTGGAACTACTTCAAGCCGGGCGAGAACGCGATCCCACCCGCGTTCGCACAGACCACCTGGCCGGACGGAGGCGCCAACCCGCTGTTCGTGCAGGCCCGGTACGGCCCCACCGGCAACGGTCAGGTATCCGTGCCCCTGAACCGGGTGGACCTGAATGCCATGAACGAACCGGTCTTCACCGGCGTGACCAGCGGCGGCAGCCCCGGTTTCGGCGGTGTGGACACCGGATTCTCCCACTCCGGGTCGATTTACGGCCGGCTTGAGAACCAGCCCCACAACATGGTGCACACCCTGGTGGGCGGGCGCAGCGGAAACCAGCCGGGGGCCATGGCGGTACCCGACAGCGCCGGGCTCGACCCGATCTTCTGGCTGCACCACGCGAACATCGACCGGCTCTGGGAATCGTGGAACCGGTCGTCGCCGACCCATCTCAATCCCACCAGCTCCCGCTGGCTCAGTGGCCCTGCCGCCAACGGCCAGCGGCCCTTCGCGATGCCGTGGCACGACGGCACCACGTGGACCTTCACCCCCGCCCAGCTGGTCAGCATCCAGACGCTCGGCTACCAGTACTCGGATCTGGCGCCGGCACTCATCGCCTCACCTCCCGCCGAACCGGCGCAGCGGCTGGTCCGACTCGGGATTTCCGCCCCCGTTCCCGTGAAAGGAACGCAGCCCGTGCCCGAGGAGACCCGTGTCGAACTGGTCGGCGCCACCACCGATGCGGTGCTGGTCCGGGGCGGCGACGTACGCAGCCACGTGCACCTCGACTCCGGTATGCGGCGCAAGGTCACCGCGAGCCTCTCCGGTGAACCCCCGACCCCGGACGATCACCCGTCCCCCAGGACGCCGGCGACCCCGGACCGCGTGTTCCTGAACCTTGAGAACGTGCGCGGACGATCGGACACATCCGCGTTCGACGTCTACGTCGGCGTGCCGGACGACGAGGACCCGGTGGCGCGTCCCGACCGGCTCGCCGGCAGCGTCTCACCGTTCGGTCTGCGCAAGGCCAGCACGCCCGACGGCGACCATGCCGGTCAGGGCCTCACCTTCGTCCTCGAGATCACGGACCTCGTCGACCAGCTGCATCTCGACCATTCGTTCGACGTCGACAGCCTGCCGGTGCGCATAGTGCCGATCAGCCCGATCGCCGACGATGCCAACCTGAGCATCGGCCGGATCAGTGTCTTCCGCGACGGCCTCTGATCCGGCCCCGGCCGTCGCGGCGGCCGGTGTCGGACGTTCGGCGATCCGCGCTGGCCGGGCCCGTTCTCCCGAGGCCCACAACCGTCGTCGTTGCCGAACACCGATGTTGGTCGTCACGGCGATCGCGTGGGCGGCTCTGCTGGCCGTCCACGCGATCGGGTCCGGTTCGGGTCACCATTCCGGCTCCGTGATGCGCATGGATCACATGGAACACATGGAACACGGGATGGCGATGCCCGCCATGCCCGCCATGGACGGTGCGCACGATCCGCGGGCGGCCCAGGGCGGGACGGCGCACATGGACTCGATGGACTCCCCGAGCGGATCCGCGCGCATGTTCCTGACCACCTGGCCGTTCATGCTGCCGGCGATGATGGCCCCGCTGCTGGTACCGGCCCTGCGGCACGGCTATGTGCGTAGCCTGCCAGCGCGGCGAAGGAGGACCCTGACATCGCTCCTCGCGGCCTACGCGGCCGTCTGGTCGGTGGGTGGGCTGGTTCTGTTCGCTCTGGCGACGGCGCTGCGGGAGATCTCGCGGAGCGGCGCCATCCCGCTCGCGGTCGGGCTGTTCGTGGTGGCGGTCTGGGAGCTTTCGCCATGGCGGCAACGCTGCCTCAACCGACGCCAGGCACACCCTGCGATCGCGGCCTTCGGTCGGCCCGCGGACCGTGACGCCCTGCGGCTGGGTGGCACGCACGCCCTGTGGTGCGTCGGCTCCTGTTGGGCGCTGATGCTGCTGCCGCTGCTGGCCGGCCGGTGGCATCTCGGCGCGATGGTGATCGTCACGCTCTGGATCTGGGCCGAGTTCTTCGAGGCTCCCGCCGTCCCGGCCTGGCGGCCACGGCCACCGGTCACGGCGGTACGGATCGTCGCCGCCAGTGCACGTCCGCTGTGGCGATCCACCGCGGACGGAACGCGGCCCGCCGCCGTGACCAGGGCCTGAACCGTCGACGGTCAAAAGTGTCGGAGGTGGTTGCCAGGATCGCCCCATGTCCGTCGCACCCGGTTCGTCCCTGGCCCGCGAAGCCGTGCTGGCGCTCGCCCCCGACCCGGCCTCGGCCCGGGCCGGGGAACGCCTCGGTGTGGCCGCCAGATGGTCGGAGCTTGGTCGCGAGGGCGGTGCGCTGTGGGGTGCCTGCAGGGGCAGCGGGTCGAAGCCCTATCAGGTGGTGGCGCTGACCGGCGCCGCCTTCGCCTTCACCTGTACCTGTCCAAGCCGTAAGTTCCCGTGCAAGCACGCGCTGGGCCTGCTGTTTCTCGCCGGTGCGGTTCCCGGCGCCGTCGCCGCTGGCGGTGCCCCACCCGACTGGGCGGCCGGGTGGCTCGAGCGGCGGGCCGCCCGGGCCGCCCCGGTCGCCGGTGTGGCCGCTGGTGTGCGCCCGGCGGGCAGGGCGGCGTCGTCGGCCCGTACCCTGGCCCGCCGGGAGGCCCGGGTCGACGGCGGCGTGGCGGAGCTCGACCGTTGGCTGCTCGATCTGGCCCGCGGCGGGCTCGGCGCCGCCCAGGCCCAACGTCCGGCCTGGTGGGAGGCCACCGCGGCGCGGATGGTGGATGCCCAGGCGCCCGGGCTCGCCGAGGCCGTCCGGGAGATGGGCCTGATCGCCGCCCGTGGCGGGCCCGACTGGCCTGGTCGGCTCACCGATCGGCTCGCCCGGCTGCACCTGCTCTGCCAGGGCTGGTCACGGCGGGCCGAGCTGCCACCGGCGCTTGTCGAGGTGGTGCGGGACCGAGTCGGTTTCACCCGCTCGAGTGCGGATGTTCTCGCCGGCGAGCGGCGGCACTTCTCGGTGGATGTCCTGGGTGATCGGCTCTTCGTCGCCGGCAAGCTGCAGGGGCGCCGGCAGTGGCTGCGGGTGCCGGGGGCGCCCGGGCTCGCCCAGCTGGTCAGCTACGGCGCCGGGAAACAGACCCCGCCGCCGGGGCTGCCCGCGCTCAGCCGGGTCCAGGCGGTGGTCGCCGCCTACCCCGGGCGCCGGCCGACCCGGCTCGCCCTCGCCGATGCCGCCGCCCCGGAGCCGCTGACCACGCTGGTGTCCGGCGAGGGCACGGTGCCCGCCGACGAGGCGGTCTCGAGCTGGGTGGCGTTGCTCGCCGCCTACGCCGCCATGTTGCAGGTGGATCCCTGGGCCGATCCGGTCGCGTTCGTCGTCCACGAGATCACCGTCCTCCCGCCCCACGGTGCGGCCCCGTGGTTGCTGCGTGACCGTGACGGGCAGGCACTGCCGCTGGCCGGCGACATCGCTGCCGGCTGGGGCTGGTGGCTGCTCGCCGTGGGTGGTGGTCACCGGCTTGACCTGGCCGTCGAATGGGACGGCTTCGCGCTCACCCCGCTGTCCGCCGTCCGGTCCCCGGTCCAGGCACCGGCCCCGGCGGTCCCGGCGGCCCCGGAGGTCGACGAACCCCCGGCGGTGCGGGCCGCACCCGGCTGGTCGCGGCTGATCGACGCGGCGGTGGTCGGCACGGGCCGCGCCGCCGTCCCTGATGTTCCTGAGCTGGCGCGGGCACTGGGCCGTGACGACGGTGCGCCGGTCGCCGCGGAGCTGCTGCTGCGCACCGCCGCGCTCGCGGCCGGTGCGCGCCGGGCGGGGCAGCTCCCCACCTGGGCCGCGGGGCTTCCCGCCCCCGCCCAGGCGCCGTCCGACCAGGCCCGGGTCCTGGCCCCGGAGCATGCCCGCCTGCTCGAGGAGGTGCTCGCCGGTTCGCAGCCCGAAGCGCTGCGGGCCTGGCTGACGGCGATGGCCGAAACCGGCTGGCACGCGCCGGCCGAGCTGCTCTGCGATCTGCTGTCGCGGGGCCAGCGCGAGTCGGACCTCCGGATGACTATCAGCAGGGTGCTCGGTGCGCGTGGCCGGTGGCTCGCCGACCTGCACCCGGACGGTGCGTGGGCGCTCGCCGTGGAGGCAGCCCACGAAGCGTCGTCGTCGGCGGCGAGTGGCCAGGCCAGCTGGGCGACGGCGAAGGCGGCCACCCGCCGAACCCTGCTGCGGCAGCTGCGCCAGCACGATCCGGCCGCCGCGGCGGCGCTGCTGCGCGGCCCCGCGGGCGGCCCGGCGTTCGCGCCGTTCGACCAGGCCACCGCGGCGCAGCGGGTCGCCTACTGCGAGATCCTGCGGACCGGCCTCGGCCCCTGGGACGTCGACCTGCTCGACCACGCGCTCGGCGACCGACGCGCCGACGTCGCCCAGGCCGCCGTGCGCACCGCGCTCGCCCTGCCCGGCGCCGGCATCGAGACCCGGGCGGCGAGGCGAACCGACGGGCTGCTCACCGTTACCCGCCATGGGCTACCCGGGCGGCGCCGCCACCGGCTGGAGTTCGCCACCCCCATCGAGCTCACCGACGAGATGCGCCGCGACCAGATCACCGATCCCCGCCAGCGCGAGCCCGGCATCGGCGCCGCCGACTACCGCGCGATGCTGCTGTACGGCGAGCTGGCCCGGGTCGACCCGGCTCGATGGGCCGAGCGTAGCGGGCTGACCCCGGCGGAGTTCCTCGCCGCCGAGGTCGCCATCGCCGGTGTACGGCACGCTCCGGCCGCCCGGATGCGTGACTGGCTGCGCACCGCTGTGATCCGCCACGCCCAACCGGAGTGGGTCCTGGCGCTCATCCCCTACTCCGAGCCGGGCGAACTGGCTCGCCTGGTCAACTGCCTGGCCGAGCCCGCCCGTGCCGAGGCCCTCGGCCTCGCCCTGCAGCGATGCCAGCGTCTCGGCGCCGAAAACCCCGGCGCAGAGAACGCCACCGGGCGAAACCCACCGGCGGCGTCCCGGCCAACGCTTCGGCGGCGATCGCCAGCGGAGCTCGCGGCGGTCCTGCTCACCGGCATCACCGGCCCCTGGTCGGCGGCGCTGTCCCGGACGGCGCTGGCCACCATCACCACGCTGATCACCGGCGACGCCCCCGACCACTGGGCGGTGCCGCCTGTCCGTCAGCTGCTGACGACCGCCGCCTGGCGACTCGCCCCGGACGCCGGCTTCGACGCCCTCGCCCCGGACGCGATCGCCCCGGTGTTCGCCGGCGACCACGCCCAGCTCCGCGCGGCCCTCGACGCCCGGCGGCAGCTGTACGCCGCCCTGGCCACCCCGCCATCTCCCGACCACACCGGGCCGCCCCGCCCGGCCCGCCTCGTCCAGGAAGGCCCACGTTGACCCCGCCCGTCACCGCCCCCACACAGACCGCCGACGCCCAGCCCGCCCCCTCCCGGACTGTCGACGCGGCCGCCGACGCCGAGGCACCGCCGCTGCTGCGCCCGCACGCCGAACAGGCCTACGCGGGCGAACTCGCGGCGCTGGCCGCCGCTGACACCAGGGTCCGTCCGCCGTCCTGGCGGCTCTCGCCCTGGGCGGTCGTCACCTACCTGCTGGGCGGCGTGCTCGAGGACGGCACGGTCATCTCGGCGAAGTACATCGGTTCGCGCCGGCTCGTCGAGGTCGCCGTCGCCACCCTGGCCACCGACCGGGCGCTGCTGCTGCTCGGCAGTCCGGGCACGGCCAAGACCTGGCTGTCCGAGCACCTCGCCGCCGCCATCAGCGGCGACTCGACCCTTGTGGTGCAGGGCACCGCCGGCACCTCCGAGGACGCCGTCCGCTACGGCTGGAACTACGCCCGGCTGATCGCCGAAGGGCCGTCCCACGACGCCCTGGTGCCCTCGCCGGTGATGCGGGCGATGACCCGCGGATCGGTCGCCCGGGTCGAGGAGCTCACCCGGATGGGCGCCGAGGTGCAGGACGCGCTGATCACCGTGCTGTCCGAGAAGACGCTGCCGATCCCCGAGCTCTCCAGTGAGATCCAGGCCGTCGCCGGGTTCACCGTCATCGCCACCGCGAACGATCGCGACCGGGGCGTCAACGAGATGTCCTCGGCGCTGCGACGCCGGTTCAACACCGTCATCCTGCCGCTGCCGGCCACCGAGGACGCCGAGGTGGAGATCGTCACCCGGCGGGTCGCCGAGATCGGCCGGGCGCTGGCGCTGCCGGACGAGCCGCCGGCCCTCGACGAGGTCCGCCGGGTCGTGCGGATCTTCCGGGAGCTGCGCGCCGGGGTCACCGCGGACGGCCGCACCACCGTCAGGACGCCGACCGCGACGCTGTCCACCGCCGAGGCGATCAGTGTGATCACCGGCGGTATGACCCTGGCCACCCACTTCGGCGACGGCCAGCTGCGCGCCGAGGACATCGCCGCCGGCCTCCTCGGCGCCGTGATCAAGGACCCGTCGACGGACCCGGTCGCCTGGCAGGAGTACCTGGAGGGCGTCGTCCGCGCCCGCCCCGGCTGGAGGGACCTCTACCGTGCCTGCCAGGACCTGGCCGATGACGGTGCCGTGGCCGCCGGCGGCGCCTGATGGGCGTGACCGTGCTCGGCGTCCGCCATCACGGGCCGGGCTCCGCCCGGATGGTGCGGGCCGCGCTCACCGAACTCGCCCCCGACCTGATCCTGGTCGAGGGCCCACCCGAAGGCAACGACGCGCTCACGCATCTCGGTGCCCTCACCCCGCCGGTGGCCCTGACCGCCTATGCCGTCGACGAGCCGCGGGACGCCGCGTTCTGGCCGTTCGCCGAGTTCTCGCCGGAATGGCAGGCCCTGCGGTACGGCCAGGCGGCCGGTGTGCCCACCCGGTTCATCGACCTGCCGTTCGGCCACGACCTGGCCCTGCGCCGCCGCGCCGCCGCGGAAACCACCATCCAGGTGGCCGCCGCGGCCACCCCTGAACCCCGCGCCACACCGACCAGCACGGACGGCGGTGACACCGGTGGTGACGCCAGCGGGTTCTGCGGCCTCGACCTGGCCGCCGACCCGCTCGGCTGGCTGGCCTTCGCCGCCGGCCACGACGACCCGGAGCGTTTCTGGGAGGACCTCGTCGAGCACCGCCGCCCGGACACCGCCGCGGCCATGCACAGCACCGTGCCCGTAGCGGGCGGGACGCCCGCGGCCAGCGGGACGACCATGGCCAGCGGGACGGCCGCGGTGGACCTGTTCGCCGCCGTGGCGGAGTCGATGGTGGCCCTGCGCGAAGCCGACGTCGCCGGTGCCGGGCTTCGCCAGGGTCAGGATGGGCTTCGCCAGGCCCGGGACGAGCTTCGCGAGGCGCACATGCGCCTGGAGATCCGTGCCGCCAGCACCTCGGCGGACGCGGCCCAGCGCATCGCCGTGATCTGCGGTGCCTGGCACGTCCCGGCGCTGACCGGGCGGACCGGCCAGGCCGGCCGGGGCAGCGTCACCGCGGACCGGGCGCTGCTGCGCGGTGTCCGTCCGGTGCGCACCGCCACGACCTGGGTGCCGTGGACCCACGCGCTGCTGGCCACCGACTCCGGTTACGGCGCCGGCATCACCTCACCCGGCTGGTACCAGCATCTGTGGGCCGCACCCGACCAGGTCACCTCCCGTTGGGTGGCCCGGGTCGCCGCCCTTCTGCGCGCCGCCGACCTGCCCGCGTCGACGGCGTCGGCGGTGGAGACCGTCCGGCTGGCCGAGGCGCTCGCCGCGGTCCGCGACCGGACCGTTCCCGGCCTGACCGAACTCGATGACGCCGTGCTCGCCGGGCTGTGCGCCGGCGATCCGGTGCCGCTGCGCGTCATCCGCGAGCGGCTTGTCATCGGCGATGTCGTCGGCATGGTCGGCCCGGACGTCCCGACCGTGCCGCTGGCCGCCGATGTCGCCCGCGCGCAGAAGCGGCTACGGCTCGCCCCGAACCCGACCGAGCGCCCGCTGCGCCTGGATCTGCGCCGTGACCTCGACCGGGAACGCAGCGCCCTGCTGCACCGGCTGCGCCTGCTGGACGTCGACTGGGGCATCCCGGCGCACACGAGCAGCACCGGTACCTTCGCCGAGGCCTGGCGGTTGGCGTGGCAGCCGTCGTTCGCGCTCGCCCTCGTCTCGGCCGCCCGCCACGGCGCCACCGTCGAGGACGCCGCCGCCGCGGTCGTCGCCGTGCGCATCGGCCAGGCCGGTGACCTCGCGACCATCACCGAACTGTTCGAGCAGGTGGTCCTCGCCGACCTGCCGGCCGCGCTAACGGCGGTGTCGACCGGTCTCGAACGCCGGGCTGCCGCCACCGGCGACGTCGCCCACCTGATGCGGGCACTCACCCCGCTGGCCCGCGTGCACCGCTACGGCGATGTCCGCGGCACGGACACCTCGCTGGTCGTCGGCCTGGTGACCAGCCTGATGACCCGGATCTGCGCCGGGCTGCCCCCCGGCTGCGTCAGCCTGGACGACGACGCCGCGGACGCGATGGTGACCGCGATCGACGGCGCCGACGCCGCCTTCACCCTGATCGCCGAGCAGGACCACATCGGCCGCTGGCACACGGCGGTGGCCGCTGTCGCCGGCCAGTCCGGCGGCAACACGCTGGTGGCCGGGCGGTGCACCCGCATCCTGTCCGACGCTGGTCGGATCGACCCGGTGGAGCTGTCGACTCGGCTGGCCCGAGCGCTGTCCACCGCGGGCGGCGCCCCCGCCGAGGCCGCGCGTTGGCTCGCCGGCTTCCTCGGTCGGACGGGTTCGGTGCTCGCCCGCGACCCGGCGCTGCTGGCGCTGGTCGACAGCTGGCTGTGTGGGCTCGCCGAGGACGACTTCGTCGTCGCGCTGGCCCCGCTGCGCCGCGGGTTCGCCGCCTTCAGCCACCCCGAACGCCGCATGATCGGCGAACGTGTCCGCGCCGGTCTGCCCCAGCCCACCCAGCCCCAGCCCGCCCAGGCCGGTGCGGTGCCAGCACCCGCGATGGCAGGTTCGGCGGCGGCCCCGGCGATGGCGGACGCGGCGGTGGCTGCCTCGGCGGTGACGTCCGCCAGCGGCCAGCCGGCTGGTCCCGGCCTCGGCCCAGCCACCGGCCCGGCGTGGGACTTCGACCGGGTCCGGACCGTCCTGCCCACCCTGACCATCCTGCTGGGACTCACCCCCATGGACGAGGACAACCCTCATGCCACCTGACCAGCCCACTCCCACCGCCACCGCGGCACCCACGCCCACGCCCACGACTCCAGACCAGGGCACGACCGCGACCGCGAGCACACCTGCGACTGCGGCGGGCGTGGCGGGTGGGGAGGACGAGCGGCTGCGTCGGTGGCGTCTGGTCCTCGGCACTCCGGCCGCATCCATGGTGCAGGGGGCGCATGGCCTGTCGCAACGGGACGTGGAGATCGACACCGCCCTGGCCGCGCTCTACGACACCGACCAGGACGGCAACGGCTCCGGTACGGGTTCCGCCGGACGTGGGACGCGGCAGCGCCGATCGGCGGGGCTCGGCGGCTCGGCGCCCGCGGTGGCCCGCTGGCTTGGGGACATCCGCGACTACTTTCCGTCCTCGGTGGTGCAGGTGCTCCAGCGCGACGCGGTCACCCGGCTCGGGATCACCCGGATGCTGCTGGAACCGGAACTGCTGGCCGCCGCCGAACCCGACGTGCACCTCGTCGGCACCCTGCTCTCGCTGCGCTCGGCGCTGCCCGAACGCACCCGGCAGACCGCTCGGGAGGTGGTCCGCAAAGTCGTCGAGGAGATCGAGCGGCGCCTCGAGCACTCGCTGCGTTCGGCGGTCCTCGGCGCCCTCGACCGGGCCCAACGCACCCGCACCCCGCGGCTGGCCGACGTCGACTGGAACGCCACCATCCTCGCCAACCTGCGCAACTACCAGCCCGACCAGCGCACCGTCATCGTCGATCGGCTGATCGGGCACCAGCGTGCCCGCCGGTCCGCGGCGCTACGCGATGTCATCCTGCTGATCGACCAGAGTGGCTCGATGGCGTCATCGGTCGTCCACGCCGGGGTGCTGGGCGCGTCACTGGCGAGTCTGCGGGCCGTCAACACCAGCCTCGTCGTCTTCGACACGTCCGTCGTCGACCTCACCGACCAGTTGGACGATCCGGTGGACGTGCTGTTCGGGGTCCAGCTCGGCGGCGGCACCGACATCGACCGGGCGGTCGGCTACGGCGCGAGCCTGGTGCGCCGCCCCAGCGACACCGTCCTGTTCCTGATCAGCGATCTCATCGAGGGCGGTGACCAGTCGTCACTGATCGCCCGGTTGCGGGGCCTGGTCGACTCCGGCGTCACCGTGATCGTGCTGCTGGCCCTGTGTGACGACGGCACACCCGCCTACAGCCACACCCTCGCCGCGACCTGCGCGGAGCTGGGCGCGCCGGCCTTCGCCTGCACCCCCGACCGCTTCCCCGAGCTGCTCGCCACCGCGCTGCGCCGCGAGGACGTCGGCCGCTGGGCCGCCCTGCACGGCCTCACCCTCGTCTGAACGGGCGCGACACCGTGACCGTCGCGGACCTCCCGGTCAGCTGGCGGCGCGCAGATCCGCGCAGTCGGACTCGTCCGGCAGCAGCGGCCGCAGGTTCACCCGCCACAGCCTGCCATCGGACGTCCACGGGGTGGTGGCCACCGCCTCGCGGGCGGCCTCGATCACCGCCGTCGCCGCACCGCCCACCGCTGTCACACAGCCAACATCCAGACCGTCACCGATCGGCTCGCCCGGCAGCCGCGGCCCGGGCCACACCCGCTCGGGTTGCCGCGGCAGCCCGTCCGCGCACAGCCCGCCCGGCGCCGCACCGCCCGCCGAGATGGGGGTGTCCGAGGAGGTGGTGGTGCTGGCGGGCTCGAGTACGGGGGCGGGGCCGGTGCAGGGGTCGGTCCAGGGTGAGGCGACCGCGGCCACGGCGGTGGGGGTGAAGGGGGTCGGCTCGCCTACCGCGCCCGCGCCGAGGGTGGCGGGCAGGTCGGTGAGCGCGTCGTAGAGTTTCCTGGCCGCTCGGCGGGCGGCCTGCTGGTGGGGTGTCAGCCCGGTGCCGTCCGATTCGAGCAGTGCCGGTACCTCGGCGGTGGTGACGCCGTCCGCGTCCTGCATGGTGAAGCGGGTGGCGGGGACGTCCGTGACGGGCGGCTGGCCGTAGTCCCGCTCGCGCCCGACACCGGAGGCGGCCGCGAGCTCGAGCAGACGGCGCACATCCGCCACCGAGATCCGCCGCAGCTGGACGTTGGGCCACGCCGGCCCGGGGGCGATCGCGAACTCCGGGCCAGTGTCCACCACCCGGCCGTCGGCGTAGACGGCCACGATCGGCAGCCGCGTGACCAGCATCTGCGGCGTCACGAAGCCACCGATCCAGTCCACCCGCAACGCCACCTTCGCACCGCCGTCGGCACCACCGCCGACTCCCCCACCCCGCCCGTAGACGGTGGCGTCAGCACAGGCCGCCGCAAGCAGAACCGGCACAACGGCCAGGACGATTCGTGCGCCCCGCGTCAACAACGCCATGGTTCTTTGTAACACCCCGGCGGTTCGAGGCAGCGCAGGCATACGCGACGGCGTCGACGACCGGCCGCGGCGGCCGTATTCCTACGTGGCTAAGGATTCGATGGACGCCACCGGACAACGGCACGGCCACTACGAAGACGTTCGCTGGCCAGGCCGGCATTTCCTCGACCAGCCGGTGGAGACGTGGTTCGGGGATGGCGACACCGACACATTCATCACCTGGCGCGTATTCCGAACCGGCCATCTCCCCTGGAACCTGGACGGACTTGGCCCGTTCCAGTTCGATGCCACCGTCTACCGGGCCGCACTCGAACAGACCGGCCAAAGCCGTCCCTGAACCCGGCCATCCGGCGGCCAGGCCGTCCGGCCGTCAACGCGGTCAGGAGGTCAGGAGGTCAGGTTTCGGCATCCGGTCGGTCGTGGGGAGACGGCCGACGACCCGCCGCCGGTGTACCGCTGGCCGCGACCACGTCCCGGCAGGCACGAACGAAGTCAAGGACGACCTCGCGCCGGTCGTCGCGATGCCAGGCCAACGCGAGCTGGGTGCGGGGCCCGTCGACGAGTGGACGGGTGACCACCCCGGCCCGGTCGAGCAGCGGCGCGTTACCGGCGGCGAGCAGGACGATGCCGATGCCGGCCACCAGAGCCTCGTAGGTCTCCTCCACGCTGCGCACCACCGCGCCGATCGGCGGTGTCGGACGCAGCCCGGTCAGCAGCCAGTAGTCCCGCAGCTCACCGGCGTCCTTCGGCAGGGCATGGACATCCATAACCGTTGGTTATCACAGCTGGTCCTGGACGCACCATGGTCCGGCCCGCCACGCTGGACCCATGGACAAGGTATGGATCATCACCGGTGCGAACAGCGGCTTCGGCCTCGCCTTCACCCGTGCGGCCATCGAGGCCGGTGACGTCGTCGTCGCCGCGGTCCGTCGTCCTGACACGTTGGACGCTCTCGCCGCGCGGTTCCCCGACCGCCTCGATGTCGTCCCGTTCGACGTCACCGACACGACGCGCGCCCAGTCCGTCGTGGACGACGTCCTCGCCCGGCATGGCCGTATCGACGTGCTGGTCAACAATGCGGGCCGCACCCATGTCGGTGCCGCGGAGGAAACGTCCGACGACGAACTGCGCAGCCTGTTCGAGCTGCATTTCTTCGGCGTGGTGGCCCTTACCCGGGCGGTGCTGCCGCAGCTTCGCCAGCAGGGTCGCGGTGCGATCGTGCAGCTCAGCAGCATGGGCGGCCAGATGTCGGCGCCCGGGTTCTCCGCCTACAGCGCGACGAAGTTCGCCCTGGAAGGATGGTCGGAGGGTCTGGCGCACGAGGTCCGTCCGTTCGGTGTCGACGTGCTGATCGTGGAGCCGGGAGCGTTCCGCACCAGCCTGTTCGCCCCGTCCAACCGTTCGTCGAGCGCCGACCGGGGAACGTACGCCGCCTCCGTGGGCAGCACCCGGGCGATGGTCGAAGGCGGCGACGGCGATCAGGCCGGCGACCCGGCGAAGCTGGCCAGCCTCGTCCTCGAGGTGCTGGGTTCGGGCAACGTGCCGCTGCGGCTGCCGGTCGGCCCCGACGGCGTCGACGCTGTCCTCCGACACCTTGACGAGGTCCGCGCCGACGTCGACGCCTGGCAGAAGGCCGCCCGCGACACCACCTTCGACCCCACGCTCCGGCGCGGCACACCCACCCCATGACAGAACTGGTCGCGCGGCTGTTGTCGCTGTGGAGTGACGGACTGCCCGGGGCGTCACTCCCACGGCCGATCACGGCTGACGTCCGGTGCGGGCTGTGGGCCGCGGGTCACAGCAGGGCGGCGGCCAGGCTGCGCCACTGCGGTCGGGACGGTCGGCCGACGCGGGTGCGCACGTCGGTGTCCGCGGAGATGACCTGGACCGCGACATGATCGGCGCCGGCGGCGTGGTGCTCGGCGACCCGCGCGACGATCTGCTCGACCCCGAAGGCGTACAGGGCGTCGAGCAGCCGTTCGCTGCCCTCGCCAGTGAGATCGTCGCCGGTGAAGCCCATCAGCTGCAGGTTGCGCACGTAGTTGGGCAGCGCGAGGTAGTAGCTGACGTTGCGGCGGGCGAGCCGTCGGGCCTCGGTCCGGTCGGGTTCCAGCACGACCTTCTGTTCCGGCACCAGCAGCGGCCCGTCGCCCAGCGTCTCCCGGGCCGCCCGGGTGTGGTCGGGTGTGACGAGGTACGGGTGGGCGCCGGCGGTGCGGCGTGCGGCCAGTTCCAGCGCCTTCGGCCGCAGTGCCGCCAGGACACGCGACGCCCCCGGCACCGGCCGCGGGGCCGCGTCGAGGCCGTCGAAGTAGGCCTCGAGGTGCTTCAGCGGCTGGGTGTAGGTCCGCCCGAGCGCCGCCACCACGGGAGCGTGGCTGGCACCGAGCCCGAGCAGCAGCCGGCCCGGATGCGCCGCGTCGACCCGGTGGAAGCTGGCCGCCAGTTCGTCCGCCTCCGCCGCCCACACGTTCACGATCGCGGTGGCGATCGTCATCCTGCTCGTCGCGGCGAGCAGGGCCCCCGGCAGGACGAGATCAGGGGTGCTGGCGCCGAGCCACAACGCCCCGAACCCCAGCTCGTCGAGCTCGGCCACCGCCTCCAGGGCATCGGGGGTGAGGGCGTCGGGAGTGCTCCAGGCAAAGGACGGGGCCCAGATGCCGACCCGTCCGATGGACACCGTCATGGCTGCTCTCCTTCACGGATAGGCGACGCCCGCGCGCCGCATGTGTTCGGTTTCGATCGAACACATGCGATGTACGATAGCCATCGAACAGCCTGGGTGTCGAGGCGGATCAGGACGAGGGCACGATGACGACGAGGGCACGATGACGACGAGGGCACGGCGGGCCGACAGCCTGCGGCATACCGATCCGGTCGACGTGAGCCTGCAGGCGGCTCTCGACGCGCTCGCCGACCCGGTGCGCCGATCCATCCTGCGGACCCTGGCCGGCGAGCCGGACTTCACCCGCACCTGCGGCACCTTCGACCTGCCCGTGTCCAAGGCGACCGCCAGCCACCACTTCGCCGTGCTGCGCGCCTGCGGCCTGCTCGAGCAGGTCGATCAGGGCTCACGCCGCCTCAACCGGCTGCGCCGCGCCGAGTTCGACGCCCGCTTCCCCGGCCTGCTCCCCCTGGTTCTCGACGAGGACGAGCCGACCGAGTGACCGGACGCCGGGTGATCGGATGACAGGACCGCCGGCTGACCGGGCCGCTGGGATCAGGCGTCGCGGGCGATCGCCTCGGCGGGAGCCGCTGTCTGCGGGCGGGCAGTGGCCGGGCCTGCCGGCTCCGGGATGGTCACCGCGGATGCCGCCGCCCGCCGACTGATGGCCGCCGGCGACAGCGCCCGCGCCGGGCCGAGCAGAATCGCGAAGAAGGTGACGAGGGCCGCCACCACACAGCCGGCACCGATCAGATAGCCGAGGTGGTAGCCGCTGACCAGGGCGCTCGCGGCCGCGTGCCCGTGCCCTTCCAGGGACTTCGTCCGACTGGCGGCCACGCTGGACACGACCGCGAGGCCGACCGACGAACTGAGCCAGATGGAGACGTTGACGATCCCGGAGGCGAGGCCGGCGTCGGCGCGCGGAACGTCGGCCATCGCCACCGACAACAACGGAACCGTGGCGCAGGCCATGCCGGTTCCGAGGATCACCAGGGCGGGCAGCATGCCGGTGGCATAGCCGCTGTGCTCGTCCACCCGGGCGAGCAGCAACAGTCCGACCAGCGACGCGACCAGGCCGGGCAGGAGCACCGGTAGCGGCCCGAACCGGTTGAGCAGCCGGCCGACCACGCCCACCGACAGGCCCGCGACGACAAGGGTCACCGGCAGGAAGGCGAAACCGGTGCGCAGCGGGCTGTAGCCGCGGACCTGCTGCAGGTAGAGCGCGCCGAAGAAGAACAGGACCTGCATCCCGATGAACAGGCAGCCGCGCACGACGCTGGACCCGACCAGGCTGCGCAGCCGCAGGATGCGCAGCGGCATGATCGGGTTCTTCCGCCGGGCTTCGACGACGAAGAACGCCACCAGCAGGACGACCGAGACCCCGCCGTAGCCGAGGGTGTGAGCCGAAAGCCAGCCGTGGCCGGCCGCCATGACGATGGCGTAGATGCCGACCAGCAGCGACAGGGTGACCAGCAGCGAACCGGTGACATCCACCCCGCCGCCGAGGCCGAGACCCTCGTTCTCCTCGATCAGGACGACCCCGAGGGCGAACGTCGCGACCCCGATCGGCAGGTTGATCAGAAAGATCCAGTGCCAGCTCACCGCTTGAGTGAGAACTCCGCCGGCCAGCAGGCCAAGCGACCCGCCGGCCAGCGTGACCATCATGTAGGCGCCCATCGCCCTGGTCCGCTCGGCCGGAATCGGGAACTCGGTGACGACGATCGCCATGATGACCGAGGTCGAGACGGCCCCACCCAGTCCCTGCCCGAAACGTCCCGCGATCAGCGTCGCCTGGTTCGGGGCTATCGCACAGATCAGGGAGGCCAGGGTGAACAGGGCCACGCCGGTCAGGAACACCTTCTTGCGGCCGACGAGGTCGCCGAGGCGCCCGGCGAGCAGCAGGAAGCTCCCGAAGGCGATCAGGTAGGCGTCAACGACCCAGGTGAGGTTGGACTGACTGAAATCCAGGCTGTCCTGGATCGCCGGCAGGGCGACGTTGACGATCGACGCGTCGAGCGCGTTCATCAACATGGCCAGACACACGACCACCAGCGCGATCCAGCGGCGACGGTCGGCCCGGCCCGCGGCGGCGGCGGCGATCGTGGGATCAGACATCGGCGGACCTGACCATCGAAGGATCTCCTCTGAGCCGGTCGAACAAGGCGGTCGAAGCGAGCTGCGTGGACCGAGGCCCACTCGGCCACGATCCTGACATTGACAGGACGGTCCCGTCCAGCAAATTATCCCGACAAGGTGATGATCTGCCGGACGCTACTATAGGCCCATGTCGGACGCCGCCATCACCTCGGGGCCGATCGTGCTGCTCACCCGCCTGGCGCGGCTCGTCCACCGGGCCAGCACCCCGGAACTACTGGGCATCAGTCTCAAGGACCTGGGCGCGCTGGCCTTCCTGCGCGACCATGCCCGGACCACGCAGCAGGCGCTCGCCGAGGGCCTGTGCGTCGACGCCAACTACTGCGTCCTGATGCTGAACGACCTGGAGACGGCCGGCCTGATCGAACGGCGCCGCGATCCGGCCGACCGCCGCCGCCATCTCGTGGCGATGACCGAGGCCGGCCGGATCGCACTGGAACACGCCGAGCACGCCCAGGAGTCGATCGAGGACGAGGTCCTCGCCGGCCTCGACCCCGCGGAACGGGACGCCCTGACCGGGCTCCTACGGCAGGCCCTCGACGGAGCCGGTCGCCGCACCACCACACCGGAACACGTCTCACGCCCCTGACCGTCGGCCAGCCAGTCGCAATCATCCCGGAAATACGATCCGCCGGGAATCTCCGCAGTTCCGGTATGCGCGGAAAACAGCTTTCTCGTACTTCGCGAGCCTGTCTTTAATGCGACACGAAGCCCGGCGTAGTGAGGTGTGTCGGAAAGCTCGAAACATTCAACCTCCCGACACGATGCAATCGCTCTTTCCACTCGGCGAGAGCATTGTGGGACAGGAGGTTGGCGAGAGTGAAAAATCGCCTCAAACTGACTCGTACGGTGACGCTTACCGCAGCTACCGTACTGGCTGTCGGACTGGGTTTCGGCCTACCCGCTGTCGCAGATCCGGCTGCCCCGGGTGCAGCCCGCTCCGGACCGGTGGCCAGCCCGGAGATAACCACGAACAAGGCGGCGGTGGCCCAGTTCTGGACGCCGGAACGCCTACGAAACGCGAAACCGGCGGACCTTCCCGCGG
The DNA here is from genome assembly GCF_023242945.1 of Frankia umida. Lineage (NCBI taxonomy): Bacteria > Bacillati > Actinomycetota > Actinomycetes > Frankiales > Frankiaceae > Frankia > Frankia umida. Next base: position 75,238 of record NZ_JALKFT010000005.1, on the reverse strand, counting down.
CCGATCCGGCCAAGGTGCGTGAGCCGGGACCCGCGGTCGCGGCCGGCCCGACCGGTCGGGTGCAGCCGCAGAAGGCGCCGCCCGCCGCACGGGGAGAAAGCGGTGGTGGGAGCGGACCGGGCTTCGGGGCGACCGCGGCACCCTGGTACGGCTCCACCACCAGCCCACCGGCGACAACGTCCGGCCGGGTGTTCTTCACGAACAGCAGCGGGGTCGGGTACTCCTGCTCGGGGAGCACCGTCAACAGCGACGGAAAGAACCTGGTCTTCACCGCCGGCCACTGTGTGAACCCCGGCAACGGCGGCCAGTGGCACTCGAACTGGGTGTTCATTCCCCGCTACAACAACGGTAACGCTCCCTACGGCGTGTGGTCCGCGCGCCAGCTCTGGAGCTGGACCAGCTGGACGCAGAGCGGCAATCGTGCCTACGACTTCGGCGCGGCCGTCCTCAACACCAACGGATCAGGCCAGCGTGTCGTCAACGTCGTCGGCGGCCAGGGGATCGAGTGGAACTATCCCCTGGTCCAGTTCATCTACCAGTTCGGCTATCCCGTCAACACTCCGTTCAACGGCGGATCCCTGCAGTACTGCACGGGCAACACGTTCAACGACGGTGGCTTCGTCGGCATCAACTGCAACATGACCGAGGGTGCGAGCGGCGGCCCCTGGCTGGATGAATTCGGGGGAACCTACGGCTACCTCGACTCGGTCAACAGCTGGGTGTTCTGGAACGCGAACGGCGTTCGGTACAAGTGGAACGGACCGTACTTCGGCAACGAGGTGCGCGACCTCTACAATACGATCAAGAACCTCTGAGTGAGCGCGGCGGGGTGGCAGAAACGTCCACCCCGCCGCATCAGGGCCCACCCACCCACGCGCGACGCCGGGGACAGCTGTCATGCGAAACTCCCGAACCGCTCTGCTGCTGGCCTGTCTGCTGCTCGGAGGTGCCGCCGCCTGCTCGAGCTCCGACGCTCCCGGTCCCACCCCCAACTCCTCCCCCCGGTCCTCCCCCGAGTCGACGCCGGGAGGAGTTCTCGGGGTGGCCGAGGCGAGGCGGGCATCGGCCGGCACGGTGGTGAGCGTCCGGGGTTACGTCCTGCTCGAGCCGGACGGAACCAGCCGCCTCTGCACGGGACTCGCCGGTTCCTATCCACCCCAGTGCGGCGAACCGGCACTACGGCTGGTCGGAACCGACCCGACCAGGCTTGAGAATCCCAGCCACGCGTCCGGAGTCACCTGGACCGGCGAAACCGTCCTGATCGGAACCGTCCAGGACGGCGTTCTCACCGTCCAACGATGAAGTCGGTATCCAGCCCTTGGTCGGCGGCGGTTTCCCGGGCCTGGGCCGAGTTACCCGAGGTCAGATTGATCACCATCGTGCCGTCCAGTTCGATGCTGTTCCCACCGAGCAGTTCGCGCACGGCCTGGTAGTCGGCGACACAGATGATCGTGAGGCGACCGGCCGCCAGCGCGTCGCCGAAGGCGGGCACCAGTCGAGCACCCTCGGCCACCAGCTGGTCCGCCTTCGAGGTCGTACGGTTCACACGGCCGTAGGATGCCCGGCCGTCAGGAAGACGCCGGCAAGTGCCCGGCCCATCAGACCGAGTCCAATCACTGTCACGAATGCATCGGGGCTGTTACTCATGGCAGCATCGTCAACGTTGATGCCGGCCTGAAGGTCAAGCGAGACTCGGTGCGCATTGGGGAACCGAGCAGTCGGACGGGCGTCAACGCCCACCAGTTGCGCTATTACCAGGCCCAGGGCCTGCTGGAGGCACGCCGTCGCGCGAACGGCTACCGCGAATACGACCAGAACGCTGTGCTGCGGGTGAGTCGGATCCGGCACCTGCTGGGTGCGGGCCCGTCCTCCCCAGCGGCCAAGGAGGCGCATCAGCTCCACCGGCGCCACGAATGCCCTGACCGAAATGACAGGGACACGCTGGCTACTGGCAGCGCGTCAAGCCGACCGAACTCAGAGCCGGCGCTTTCTTTTTCTCGCTCGTTCTTCTATCTCCTCGATCACAGCTCTCAGCTCAGGTGTCATCGGCGCACGACTCTCGATCATATCTCTCATCTCAGGGGTCATCGGCCCAACATTTGTTTGCTGGTAACAGAAACCGTCGTCGTCGGCTGACTCGGCGTACCGCCAAGCCTTGAGGCTTCTCTCCCAAGGAAGCCTCAGCAGCCAGCCGCGCACCCAGCCCCGCGCCACCGGGACACGCTTCGCCGCTCGGCGAAACTCACGCCATGGACTCAACCCGAGCTTCTTGGCACTGTGCCCAAAAAGCGCCATGACCGGAAGATCATCGCGAAAATCATCACTGTGAGGTATCCAGATCAGAAAAGCGACGAGACCCCATCGGAGGATTTCTGGATCTTGCTTTCTAATCGCTATCATGGTAGCGCGACAGCCAAATCCACCCAGCTGCGCCGCTTCACTCCTATCGAGAAGGCTGTGCATGTAGGCAAGCTCGTGCCGCGAATCCACCGCGCGCAGCAAAGAAAGAACCTCTCCGTCCTGTGGAAGTTCGACAGGACGCGGAAGATAAATTTCGTCCCGCGAAAATTCCCGGGGAATGTTAAGGGAGTGGAAATCGTAGTTTTTCCGGTCGGCCATATCACCCTCCAGATGGGACATAATAGTCGCCCATGCGCTTGTATCCTGCCAGTAGCAAAGTTCTCACTTCCACCCTCAAAACATTCTCGCCTTTCCGTTCTACAAAAATATCCACCATATCGGGCTCCGAGCCAAGATAGACAACGCGTTTTTCCCTGATAATTCCGTCCATCCAGCGAGCGTTTATATCCTTGCTCCATGGCCCGGTCAACCACGGTCTTAGGGCCAGTACCTCGTGGCCAGGCCACCGTTGTGCGACCGCGGTGTCGGGTAGACGCCCGATCACCGGAATAGTGCGGGCGGCGATGTTCCGGCCGGACACAAAGCGGCTGGCACCGCCGAGAAAACCACCGGTGGCGGTGTTCTGGACGAGGCGTTCGACGTCGAGGTGGCCGGGGTTGGTGAGTTCCTGGTCGGTGAGATCACCGATGCCGCCGGTCGCCGCGCCCGCCGTGGTCGCCGGAGCGAACAGCCTCGGTGTCATGACCGACACGGCGCGATAGTTACCCAGGCCCGCTCCGACTCCGCCGGCGGCGCCGCTGATGGCCACGTCCCGGGGATCGAAGGAACCGGTGGCCAGCCCGATACCGGCGCTGATACCGGCGCCGAACAGGATGCCGCTGCCGGCGGCGGCGAGGGGAGCCAGGGGTGTGAAACACAGACCGACGCCGACGGCGATGACACCAGCGGCGGCGAGGGTGCCCCAGGGGTCGTGTTCGATCGTGTGCCAGGCGCGGCCGAAGGTGTTCCTGGTCTGCTGGGATCGGTAGGCGTCGTAGGCATCGTCGCTGATGGGTTTGAGACCGGTGGGGTCGAGGCGGCCGACCGGGTCGTTCCAGGCGTAGTGGTAGGGGTTTCCGGCGCCGGGCATGCCGGGGACGTGCTCGAGCGGGTCGGGGCTCAGGAACGAACGGGTGGCCGGGTCCAGGAGGCGCTCGCGCTGCCAGACCAGGCCGTCGACGGTCAGCTCACCGCGGTATCCAAGGCCGATCAGTCGATTCGCCGGCGGGTCGGTCGGGCCGGCGGGGATCGGGCTGCCCCACGGGTCGTAGGCGCCGGGGACTCCGGGGGCACCGCCGAGGGAGTGCTGCCAGTCGGTGGCGTACCAGCTGGGCGGGCCTGTTGGCGGGGACGAGGAGGCGGGCAGGACGCCGATGGCGTCGTCGGTGTGGGTGTAGGTGGTGGTGCCGAGGGAGTGGACGGTGCCGGGCCAGGTGACCGGGTCCCACAGCAGCGATGTGCCGTCGATCTGGAGGGGGTCACCGAGGGCGTCCAGCACCCAGTTGATCGTCTGGTCCGTTCCGGAGGTGCCGCTCGCGTGGACGGCGCTGATCCGGCCGAAGGCGTCCCAGGCGTAGGTGCGGGTGCCGGTCGGGCCGGTGACGGTGGTGCGGCGGCCAGCGGCGTCGTAGCTGAAAAGGGTGCGGCTGGTCTGGGTCGCGGGCTGTCCGGCCCGGGTGGACGGGCCGGCGGCGACGGGCGGGGCGGCGGCGACGGGCGGGCCGGCGGTGTCGCGTTGGTGTTCCACGAGCTGGCCGGCGGCGTCGTAGGTCCAGTGGTCGATGGTGGCTGTGCTGGCGGCCGTTGCCGCGGTGCGGTGGGTTTCGGTTCGCAGGCGGCCGGCGGCGTCCCAGGTCAGGGTCTGGCGTCCCCACGGGCCGTCGGCGGTGACGAGCTGGCCGGCGGCGTCGTAGGCGAAGCGCATCTCCCGGCCCTGGTCGACGAGCCGGGTTGTCCGGCCGGCGGGATCGCGTTCGACGATGCGGTCGGGGTGCAGCGGCCGGCCGTCGGCGTCGCGCAGGATCGCGCGGCGGCCCAGCAGTGGATGCTCGACGGCGCTCAGGTTGCCGTCGGCGTCGTGGTCGTGGCGGATCGGCGCCCGCCCCGGCTGGCCGACCGTCAGGCAGCGGCCATCCGGATCGTAGGTCCATTCCAGCCGGCCAGCCGCCGTGCTGCGGGTCAGCAGCCGGCCCGTCACGTCATAGGTCAGGGTGACACTGCGGTCCGCGAAGTCGCTGGTGGGACCGTAGGTGGCGGCGATCGGGCGGGCGGCGGTGCGGGTCGCGCGGGTCACCGGGACCGCGGAGCTCTGGTCGGCGCGGGTGAGGCGGTCGGCCTCGTCGTAGCTGTACTGGAGGCGAGGCTGGGGTTCGTCGGGAAGGCCGACGCCGGTGGGGCGACCGGCGATGTCATGCCACCAGCGCAGACCGGTCCCGTCGGCGTGGCGAACGGTGTCGACCAGGCCGCTGCGGGTGTGGGTGACGCTGGTGGTGCGGCCGAGCGGGTCGGTGTGGCCGGTCAGCCAGCCGACCGCGTCGTAGGCCAGCTCGTGACGGCCACCAGCCGGGTCGGTCCACTCCCGTAGCTGGCCGCGAACGTCGTATGCGTAACGGGTGACCGCGCCCAGCGGGTCCACCGCGGAGAGCATCCCGCCGCGCGCGTCGTAGGTGTAGGCGTGCACCGCGCCATCGGGGCCGGTGATCGTGGTCGGTAGCCCCAGGTGGTCGCGGACCATCTCGGTGCGGCCCCCGTCGGAGTCGACGATCGCCCGGACGTCGCCTCGGGCGTCGTACTCCCAGCGCGTCCGCCGGCCCGCCGCCGTGGTCAGTGTGGTCGGCCGGCCGGCGGGGTCGTGCTGGTAGCGGGTGATCCCCCCGGCTGGGGAGACCGTCTGGGCGAGGCGTCCGGCGGAGTCGTAGCCGTGGCTGGTGCGCCGGCCGGACGGTGTGACCTGCGCGGCGAGGCGGCCACCCGGTGTCCATCGCGCGGTGCTGCGCCGGCCGGCCGCGTCGATGACCGCGGTGCGCCGGCCGGCCGGGTCGTACTCGTGGCGGACGGTCGCCCCGTCAGGCTCGGTCTCGCTGACGAGCCGGCCGGCGGGGTCGTAGCCACGGCGCCAGACCCGCCCGTCCGGGCCGGTGAGCTCGGTCGGGTGACCCGCCGCGTCATAGCCGTGGCGCCACTCGCGCCCCTCGGCGTCGGTCTCGACGGTCAGCCGGCCGTCCGGGTCGTAGTCACGCCGGCAGGTCGAGCCGGCCGGGTCCCGCAGCGCTGTCAGCCGGCTCAGGCCGTCGTACTCGAAGGCGAACACCTGACCGTCCGGCGCCATGATCGACGTGGTGTTGCCGACGAGGTCGTAGCCGAAGCGGACGGACGAGCCGGTGGGATCGGTGACCTCCTCGACCAGGCCGTGCGGGCCGTAACGGGAACGCCACCAGCCGCCGGCCGGGTCGAGGTAGCCGTCGCGCCGACCGGCCGGAGTGTGGGTGAAGCGGCTGCGTGTCCCGTCGGGGGCCTCCTGCGCCACCACCCGGCCCGCCTCGTCGCACTCCCAGCGCCATGACCCGCCGTCCGCGCCGACCATGCCGACCAGCCGGCCGGCAGCGTCGTAGCGCAGCCGCACCCGCCCCCCACCGGCCACCCGCGTCCCGACCAGCTGACCGTCACCGTCCCAGCGCAGATGGGTGGAGACCCCGTCCGGATCGACGATGCGGGAGGGCAGGTCATCGGCGGTCACCGTGATCCGGGTGACGGCGCCCGCCGCGTCCACGATCTCCACCGGCGTCCGGGCCGCGCCGGCATACAGCCAACGGGTGCGGGAACCATCCGGACCGGTATGGGTGCCCAGCCGGCCGGCGGAATCCCAGACCCACTGCTCGGTGCCCCCGTTCGGCCCGGTCCGGCGGCTCAGGTTCCCGGCGTCGTCGTAGTCCATCGACCAGGACGCCCCGGATCGCTCCCGAACGCCGCGCAGCCGGCCGGACTCGTCGAAGACCCGGCGAAAGGCGCGGTCGGCGTCGTCGACCACACACACCAGCCGGCCGGCCGTGTCATGCCGGTATTCGTTGATGGCACCGCCACCCGCACCACCCGGGCCATCAGAACTGTCGGTGACGAGCGTCCGGTACCCGCCGGGGTAGTCGAATCGGACGACCCTGCCCTCCGGCGCGGCCTGGGCCAGCACCCTGCCAGCGCCGTCATAGGTGTTGTGGAAAAGCCGCACACCGTCGGCGTCAAAAGCCTCCGCCAGCAGCTCGCCCTCATGGCGATACCGCTGCGCGCCCTGCGGGCCGCCCTCGACGGCCACCAGCCGGCCATCGTCATAGGAATACCGCACCACCCGGCCGTCGCTCGCCCGGACCGCCGTTATCAGCTCCCCGGCGTCGTCCCACCCCACGTCCAGAAACCGCCCCGACCGCGGATAGCCGACCCGCTCCAGCCGGCCGTCCGCCCAGGTCAGGACGATCTCCGACGGCCCGCTGCGCACCCGCACCGGCCGGCCCGACCCGTCGTACCACCAGCTCTCGTCCTGCCCCCGGGTGAAACGGAAACCGCCCCCGTCGAGGTGGAGCGTTCCGCCAAGACCCGCCATGGCCGTCGGCATGTCCGCCCGGGGCCACGCCACCAGCGACTCGGCACCGTCCAGCCCCCGCCAGCCCAGCACCTCGGCGGGGCCGGACGCACCACCCTGACCGGCCGCAGGGGCCGGGCCGACCGGGCCGACCGGGCCGACCGGATCGTCGCCCAGGTCCAGCACCGTGTCCGCCCAGCAGGACCAGCCGCGGCCCAGCGCACCGGGCCGGCCGTAGGCCCGGGAGTTGTACGTCCGCTGCCACCCCGCCACCGCCGCCCGGCCCGGCAGTGGCAGGTCGAACTCCTGCATCACGAAGTTCCCGTTCGCGGTGCACACCGGATCATCCACGAATCCGCTGTCCAGCAACCGGCCCCGCGTCTCCGGCGCGTCCACCGTCAACGTTTCCGTCGGTAGGGCCGTGATCCCGGCCTGTTCCAGATACCAGGCGATGCGGTTGTCACTCACCGTCACCTGACCCGGCCCGCGGTCCGCCGCCACAAAGGCGTCCCGGACCGCGCCCACGAAATCCTCCAGGACGCCGGCGTCGGTCAGATGCCTGCCCATCTTCGCCCACAGATCGGGATGCGACAGACTGTACTGGGGCCCCAGTCGCGCCACCACGTCGTCGTAATACGCGCGCACTCCCAGCACCTGGAGGAACAGACCCTCCCGGGCCGCGTGGGCGTCCGTCACGAAACGACCCAGGTCGTCGGGATCTGCGGAGCTCCTCGCCATCGCGGCCGTCCTTCCGCTTCTCCTGCCCGGTCCGAGCACTGACCATATGACCGCATGTACATCGCCCGCCAGGAGTGAGCAGAACTCCGCCAGGGAACACGCATCGTGTCACCCGACACCCGCGCCGCCGGTCTGGAAAGTGCCGTCCTGCGTTCACCGTCCATGACCCAGCTCCCACCTCTCCCCGGAACGGATGCATCCGAAGTGCCGGATGACTCCAGGGAGTGCAACCCAATCCTCGTCAGGATTTCCGCGGACGCCTCCGGCCCCGTCGGTTTCCACGCGGCGAACGACACACCGGCCACCTTGTAATTATCGCGAGAACGCCAATGATCCAGCAACGCGGACCCATGTCCGCCACCCCGGAAAACCGCGCGGCTGCTTACCCGAAGAAAGTTTCATGAACACCAGACGACACCGGTTCCACCAGGAAAATTTCTGGCGAACCATGTTTTCAAAGTGGCCGGGCGCTGCCATCATGACGAAGCATCGCGTCCTGACAGGAAAGGCGATTCTCGGCGGATCGCCGTCGCCGTCGGGCCGCCGGAGCCAAAGGGGGAAACGATGGCGAATGTCCGTTCCAACGTCTACGATCTTGGTGGCACCTGGGCCGATCCGATCCTCTGGTACGCCCGTGGTGTCGCCGTGATGAAGGCACTGCCCATCGCCAATCCCAAGAGCTGGCGTTTCCTTGCCGCGATCCACGGTTTCAACCAGCAGCTGTGGACCCAGCGCGGCTACCTCAGCGCGTCCGACCAACTGCCGAGCAGCAGCGTGCAGAGCCAGTTCTGGGCCCAGTGCCAGCACGCCAGCTGGTACTTTCTGCCCTGGCACCGCGGGTACGTGTACGCCTTCGAGGACAATCTCCGGGCCGCGGTGGCGAGCATCGGCGGGCCCACCGACTGGACGTTGCCGTACTGGAACTACTTCGGCGCCGGCCAGAACGCCCTTCCGCCCGCGTTCGCCTCACCCACCTGGCCCGACGGCGGAACCAACCCGCTCTACGTGCCGGCACGGTACGGCCCGAACGGAGACGGCAATGTCACCATACCGTTGAACCAGGTGAACCTGGCCGCGATGAACGAGACCCTCTTCACCGGGGTGTCGAGCGGCGGCAGCCCGGGTTTCGGCGGCATCGACACCGGCTTCTCGCACACCGGGTCCGTTCCCGGCCGCTTGGAGAACCAGCCGCACAACATGGTGCACCTTCTGGTCGGGGGCAGCTCGGGAGGTCAGTCGGGGCTCATGGCGAATCCCGACAGCGCCGGGCTCGACCCGATCTTCTGGCTGCACCACGCCAACATCGACCGGCTGTGGGAGTCCTGGAACACATCGTCGGCAGGCCATACCAATCCCACGAACTCCCGCTGGATCGGCGGGCCGGCCGTCAGCGGCCAGCGGCCCTTCGTGATGCCGCTGCACACCGGCAGCACCTGGACCTTCACGCCCGGCCAGGTCGTCAGCCTGACAACTCTTGGGTACAGCTATGCGACCCTGACACCGACGGCCGCTGCGGTGCCGGTCTCCACGCGGCTGGAACGTCTCGGGTTCACCGACCAGGCGCGGACAGAAGAAGCACAGACGGAAGAGGCTCAGGCCATGCCGGAGAACACCAACGTCGAACTGGTCGGCGCCTCCTCCGGGCGACTGCCGATCCAGGGCCGCGACGTGCACGGTCACGTGCGGCTCGACCCGCGCACGCGACGCAAGGTCATCTCGAGTCTCACCCCCGAGCTGTCGACCAGGGACCAGCAGCCGGCGCCGGACCGCGTGTTCCTCAACGTCGAGAACGTGCGCGGCCAGTCGGACACGGCCGCCTTCAACGTCTACGTCGGCGTGCCCGAGGACGAGGACCCGGCCGACCATCCCGAACTGCTCGCCGATGGCGTCGCGCCGTTCGGCCTGCGTAACGCCAGCGAGGCCGACTCCGAGCATGCCGGCCAGGGCCTCACCTTCGCCCTTGAGATCACTGACATCGTCGACCGGCTCCATCTGCAGGGCGCCTTCGACGTGGACAGCCTTCCGGTCCGGATCGTGCCCGTCCTTCCGATCACCGACCGGGACGCGGTGAGCATCGGCCGGATCAGCGTCTTCCGCGAAGGTCGCTGACCCTGTTCGGCCAGCGGCGGCGAACGATCCCTTTCCCCTCACGAGGATGCCGGAGGCCCGATGACACCCGAGGCACGTAACCGCCGCCGCTGCCGAACCCCGGTGCTGGTCATCACGGCGATCGCGTGGGTGGCGACCCTCGTCTCGGCCGCCCTTCTGCCCCCGATCAGTCCCGCTCACGACGGCCTCCCCAGCAGCTGACAACCCGGGCACGTCGTGCACCAACAGCCAGCTCCCGGCCGCACCGAGGTCAGAGCCGGGTATCTCCCCTGCGATCGTCGGGCCGGCGTTCAGGCGGGGCCCAGTCGATGATGTCCGAGTGGTCTGTGTTCGGCGCCATATCGTGGAGTAGCACAAAGCCTGGAGACCGGGACGTTTACGGGCCTGTCGAAAACGAAGGAACGCCCGCCGGCCGATGACGGGGATCGCCCTCCTGGTACCAGCCGGCGGTACCCCAGCCTCGAGAAAATCATCTCCACAAGCTTCCCACCTGGCCTTTTGCGGCGAATAACCAGTTGTGGTACGAAATGGACCGCTGTTACGGGTCGACCACGATGGTCGGTGATCAGTCTGGCCTGAGCCGTTGGAGGCATAGCGGTGACACGTTGCCTGAGGTGCCTTCTCGTTCCTTGCTGCTCTGCTGGCTGACGGGTGACCACCAGCGCGGCTGACCCGGACGACCTGCAGACATTCGTCACCGACGCCGCGGCGGCACGGACCGAGTTGTCAGGCGCGGCCTCCTCCGTGCAGAGCCTCTACGACTCGGTGCTGTCGGGGATCGGTTCGCAGTACACGTTGAGCCATCCGGACCTGTGGGCGAAGCTGTCCACCCACCTGACCGACGCACAGGAGCGCGAGCGGTTCGTCGACAGTGTCCGGGGGGCCTTTGTCGCGGCGGACCGCGGTTCCTCAGGAACAGCGGCCGGAATAGTCACGACCAGCGATACCACGATTGCCGCCGCGCTGATCAAGGCTGGCGTGGGCGCCCTGCCCGCAACAGAACTGACGGTGGATGCCCCGGAGATCCGGGGCCGTCCGTTGGACAGCGGTTTCGCCGAGGACCCGGTGTGCACGGCCAACGGCAACCTCGTCGAGTCCGAGCTGGACCTGCCGATGCCGGGGAGAGCGGCCGTCCTGGGGTGGCAGCGTACCTACAACTCACGAGCCCTGGCCGACCGCGGTGCGCTTGGTCTTGGCTGGAGCTGCTGGGCCGACGCCGCCCTCGACCTCACGGCGGACGTCGTGCGGTGGCGGTCGCCGGACGGCGCGCAATCCGTGGTGAGGCGCCCGACCGCGGGCCATCCCTCTCCGATGCCACTGCTGGGCGCCATCCTCCATACCGTGGCCGCCGCCCCTTCCGGTTTGGCAGGAGGAAGCTCCAACGGGATCGCGCCCGCCGCCGAACCCGAACTCGAACCCGAAGCTGAACCTGGCCAGCCAACGGCACCGACCCGCGGACCGACGGCTTACGCAGCGGCGGCCGGAGGCTTCCGTTTTGTGCGTGACGCCGGGCAGGCCTCCGAAGAGAGCTGGTGGTACGACCCCGCGGGCCGGCCGGTCCGAATCGAATCCGGTCCCCGCGCCTGTGTGCTCGACTGGGAGAACAAGCGGCTCGTCCGAATGTCGGAACCTCGCTCGGGCCGGTATCTGACACTCGACTGGGACACCAGCCGGGAACTCGTCGTCGGGGTCCGCACCAGCGACGGCCGGTCGGTGCACTACCGCTATGACGATGCGGCGAACCTGATCGAGGCCAGCGGCGGGCCAGGCGGCCCGCGAACCTACCGGGCGCAGGCCGGCCTGCTGCTCGGGATCGTGGATGCCGACGGTGTCGAGCTGGTCCAGACCCACTATGACGAGGCAGGCCGGGTCATCAGCCAGCGCTCCCCCGAGGGGCGGCTGACACGGTTCAGCTACTCGGGCGGTTACCGCACGATCGTCCGCGACGAATCGGGCGGCGCGATCAACGGCTACCAGCATGACCAGGCTGGCCGGCTCACGGCCGTCATTGATGATGCCGACCACGCGATGCACCGGAGTTTCGACGCGGCCGGCCGGCTGGTCGGCGTTCGGGAACGTTCTGGTGCGCGCTGGTCCCTGGGCTATGACAGCGCCGGCAACCTCATCCGGCGGACGGGCCCCGAGGACTTCGAGGAAGCCTTCACCTGGGACGCCGCCGGTCGGTTGCTGGTGCACACCGACGCAGGCGGGCACGAGACCCGCTGGACCTACGCCGCCGCGTTACGCACCCCGACCGAGATCGTCGATCCCGCCGGTGGCGTCACCCGCCTGACGGTCAACGCCGACGACCTGCCGACCTGCATCGTCGATCCGGACGGCGTGGCCTGTCATCTGCGTTGGGACGACGACGGCCAGCCCATCCGCATCTGGACCCGCGGCGGGGGTCAGACGACCTTCCGCTACGACCGAGCCGGGCGGCTGGTCGGGATGACCGGCCCGGACGGGCAGGCTCGTGACTGGGAGACCGACGCCGCCGGCCGGGTGATCCTGGAGCGCTTCGCCGGGTTGACGCGCCAGTTCGGTCACACCCCGGCCGGCCGTCCCGAGACCTATGTGGATGCGGCCGGGGGCCGGTGGCGGTCGACCCATGGGCCGTCGGGCCGGGTCAGCGAGGTGGCCGATCCGCTCGGTTCGACCGTGCGCTTCGACTACGACCGGTTCGGCAACACCAGCCAGGTCGTGGCACCGGATGGGAACGCCTTCTCCTTCGCCTATGACGGCCTGAGCCGTCTGGTCGCCGTCACCGATCCGGCCGGCGCGACCTTACGGCGCGGCTACGACGCCGACGGCCGCCAGACCACCGGTATCAGCGCGGCCGGCGCCGGTTGGCGCCATGAGCACGACGGACGCGGTCGCCTGGTCGCGATCATCGGGCCCGACGGTCAGATCTGGCAGCGGGCCTACGACCGCGTGGGACGGCTCATCAGCCAGACCGATCCCACCGGCGCACGCACCCAGCACGACCATGATCCGGCCGGGCGGCCCGTCAGGATCACTGATCCCGCCGGCAACCAGACCACCTACGTCTGGACGCCGGGCGGACGCCAGGCCGCTGTCACCACCCCGTCCGGGCGGACGATCACCTACGGCTACGACCGGGCCGGGCGGCTCGCCGAGACGCGCCTGCCCTCCGGTGCCACCGAGCGCTACCAGTGGGACATGGCTGGCCGGCTGAGCGCCCTCATCCGCCCGGACGGGCGCACCATGCGCTGGGAGTACGACCGGCTGGGCGCCGTCTCGGCGATCACCGGCCCGTCCGGCGGCCGCGTGGTAGCCGAGAACACCCCGCTGGGCCTGCCGGCCCGGCTCACCCTGGCCGGCGGCGCCACCTACCGCTACCGCTATGACGCCCGCGGGGCGCTGACCGAGATCACCGATCCCCTCGGTGCCGTCAGCTCCTACCACTACGACCAGCGCGGACGGCTGGCGTCCTGGACCGATCCGCTCGGTGGCACCACACGCTTCGGCTATGACGCCGTCGGCCGGCTGGCGACCCGTAGTGATCCCCTGGGCCGAACCACCATCACCAGCCGCGACGCCGACGGCCTGACCCGAACCGTCCAGCATCCGGATGGCTCGGGCACACACACCTGGCGGGACCGGGCCGGACGGATCACCGGCCGCGGACCGCTTGCGGCCGACACCCCGCGGATCACCCACGGTTACGACCCCGCCGGCCGTCTGCTCAGTGCCCGCGAGGACGGCGGCCGTGATGTCCAGCTGCGCTACGACCCCGCCGGCCGGCTGGCCCGTCGCACCACCGCCGCCGGAACCATCGTCTGGGACCACGATCCTGACGGCCGTATCACCGCCGTGGGAGTCCCCGGCGCGCCCAGCCTGCGCTACCACCACGACGCCGACGGCGACCTTGATGCCGTCCTCGACCCGGACCGGGGCCGGCTGCGTGTCCCTTCCCGGAGCGCGGCCACCCAGGCCGGGGAACGCGATGCCGACGGCCGGATCGTCCGCACCACCGTGGCGGGCCAACCGGTTCACTTTGGCTACGACGCGGCCGGTCAGCTCGTCCAGGCTGACGGCCCCTGGGGCCACCACCGCTACCGCTGGGACCTCGGCGGACGCCTGATCGCCGAGGAACGGTCTCGGGCTGGTGACACGGCGACGGCCCGGAGCAGACAGGCCCGCTACGACGCCGCCGGCCAGCTGACCGAGACCCTCGACACCGCCGATGGCGGAACACCGATCCGTACCGTCTACGGCTACGACGCCGCCGGCCGCCGCCGCACCGAACGGCGCAGTGACGGCCGCACCGTCACCTACGACTGGGATGACCTCGGGCGTCTGGACGCTGTGCACCGCACCGGCGCCAGCCCAACCCGGCTCGTCACCGATGCCAGCGGTGCTCCCATCGCCGTGGGCGACACCCCCGTCCTGTGGGACTCCCTCGCCGGACCGGGCCACACCCGCCGGCTCGGCGACCGTTGGGTCACGCCGGAGACACAGGCGCCTGGCGCTCAGGGTCCCCACGACCCCTGGGGTGAAGCCACGCCAGCCGCCGATCCGGCCACCGAGCGCAGCGCGACGATCGGGTTTCGGGGCGAGCTCGCGGTGAACGGTCTCGTCTGGCAACGCGAACGCGTCCTGGACCCGGCTACCCGCTCGTTCCTGTCGGTGGACCCGCTTGTGCACGTGCCCGGCCTTCCCGGCGCCGCCAACCCGTATCAGTACGCCTGGAACAACCCGGTCGGCCTTCTCGATCCCACCGGTCAGCGCCCGCTCACCGACAGCCAGTACCAGGACTATCTCTCCCAACAACGCGCCGGCCTCTTCGAGAAGGCCTGGACGAACATCAGGGAGGACCCCTGGGGTTCTCTGGCCGCCGTGGGGGTCGTCGCCGCCGGCGTCGGCCTGTGTTTCGTACCCGGCGGCCAGGCCATCGGCGCCGGCATTCTCATCGGAGCCGCCACCTCCGGCGGCATCGGCCTGGTCACCGGCCACTTCGATCCCCGCGCCGTGGCCATCGGTGGCATCGCCGGAGCGGTCGGCGGCGGTGTCGGCCAGGCCACCAGCCGTCTGCTCGCCACCGGTCCTTCCTACCTCGTCGCCGCCGAGGCGGGCGCGGCCGCCGGCAGTGCCGAGGACCTCGCTGCCCAACAACTCGCCCACCCCGGCCACATCAACCTCACCGAGCTGGCCATCAGCAGCGGCACGGGCGGACTGGCCGGCGCCGGTGGCCGCGCCTTCGCCCGCCGGGCGCCCCTCACACAGGGTGCTCCCGAGACCAGCCACGCCCTCCCGCCGGCCACAGGAGGTATTGATTCACTCCCTGCACCCCCACGCCCCGTGTTCGCTGGCCATGGGCAGATCCGACCCGGCGACGCCTCGACCGTCACCATCCCCGAAGGCACCAGCCTGACAATGTACATCCGGCATGGTATGCCAATAACCGATGACCTCGGATATGCCATTGAGACAAATGATGTCGCGACCATGAAAATTTTCGAGTGGCTGGGTCCGAACTCTTACGAAAAGTTCACCTACCCTGCTGGCAGCAGCATTCCCGATTATTCGCTTATACCAGGGTCCGACCTTCACATAGCCCCCACCTCCAGAACCGTGAACAGACCGACACGGCTCTCCGAGCTCCTGGAGCCCAACATGGGGGACTGGCACTGGGCCGCCTGCCGAGTCGTCCAGGGATGGTAGGTAGCGTACCAACGGGGAGAGGCGAGCACCGTCCGCCAGGGACGCCAGAGAAAACGACGCGAAAGGCCGTCCGATGCCCTACCAGCAGGATCTCACTACACACCCGTATCTCGAAGCGATGTCCAGGGTCAAGGGCTGGCCGCCGCCCGGAACTCCGGCGCTCACCGTCGGCTGGCTGGCGCCCGAGCACGACTTCCCGACCGCGCTCCCCGACGACGCCTTCCTCGACGCCCTCTTCTACCTCTGCGCCCACCGCTCCATCATCCGCACCCGGGGCTTCCACAACTGCCTGCTACCGCACGCCACCAGGCCAGCCGCCATCTGCGTCGTCCGCCGCGGCGACGAAGAAGTACGGCTCGGCAGCGCCGAGATCGGCGTGGTCGCCGCCGGCGGAGAACTGCTGCTCGCACCGAACCTGGTGTTCCACTACATCGAGGAACACCACTACCAGCCACCCGCAATCTTCACCGAAGCAGTACTCGCCCGCAGAACCATCACGCCGCCAGCGGGTGTGCCGTTCTAGCACCACGGCAGCAATGTCTTTGTGGTCTCTCTGCTGCGGAACACGAAAGGCCGTCCGATGCCCTACCAGCAGGATCTCGCTACATACCCGAATCTTGAAATGATTTCGAGGAACTTTGGCTGGCCGCCGCCCGGAGCTGCAGCGCTCGCGGTCGGCCGGCTGGCGCCCGAACACGAATTCCCGACCACACTCCCCGACGACGCCTTCCTCGACGCCCTCTTCTACCTCTGCGCCCACCGCTCCATCATCCGCGTCCGGAGCTTCCACAACTGCCTGCTACCGCACGCCACCAGGCCAGCCGCCATCTGCGTCGTCCGCCGCGGCGACGAAGAAGTACGGCTCGGCAGCGCCGAGATCGGCGTGGTCGCCGCCGGCGGAGAACTGCTGCTCGCACCGAACCTGGTGTTCCACTACATCGAGGAACACCACTACCAGCCACCCGCAATCTTCACCGAAGCAGTACTCGCCCGCAGAACCATCACGCCGCCAGCGGGTGTGCTGCTCTAACGCAGCGCGGGACGGGATGCGACGAACCAGAGCCGACGTCGGGATGTGCTCGGCGGCCGCGCGAGCCCTGAACGCATCCGCCAACGACGCCGGCGCCCGTACCGGGACAACGATCCGCCCGGGACCTCCGGCCACCTCCACGCCAGCTTGTAACACAAGTGCTACTCTGGACAGGTGGTCGAGATAGGGCTTCGCGAGATGCGGCAGAACGCCAGTGAGCTGGTGCGGCGCGCCCAAGATGGCGAGCACCTGACCATCACTGTCACCGGTCGACCGGCAGCTGTTCTCGGTCCGGTGGCCCCGCACAGATGGCGGCGCTGGGACGACCTCGCCGATATCTTCCTGCTCCCGGCCGACACGGACTGGCCCAGCGACCGCGATCTTGTCGACGGCACCTTCACGGACCCCTGGGAAGGCCGATGAGTCGCGGCATCCTCGACACCAGTGTTCTGGTCGCCACCGACGTCGCGCCCATCCCCGGTGAACTCGCGATCAGCGTCATCAGCATCGCCGAGCTCCACTTCGGCGTCCTGGTTGCCAGGACCTCCGAGACCCGCGCGAACCGCCTCGCCCGTCTCAGCGCACTGCAACGACGATTCGATCCCCTACCTCTCGACGAAGCCGTCGCCGACAGCTATGGGCGGCTCGCCGCCCGCGTCGTCGAGATCGGACGCCAACCACCAGCCCGGACGATGGACCTGCTGATCGCGGCCACCGCACACGCCCACGACGCCAGCATCTACACCCGCAACGCCGCCGACCTCACCGGCCTCGAAGACCTCGTCGACATCGTCACCATCTGATCCAGGGCACATGTCGCACCGGCTTGCCGCCGACGACGGAGTCATACCGCCAGGCGGCGACCAGAGACTCCCCGACCGCGGACGTCCCCACTCCATGGTTCCGGTACGGGCTGGTCCAGCACCATCCCGATCAACAACGCCAGCGGGTCGTTCGTCAGCGGCTCGTCCGCCTCGGCTATCTGGTTCAGATGCAGTCCCACGTCACCAGGGTTGCGGCGCTTGGTCCGACCGCGGCGAGACAGCAACCGCCGGTGGGGGCCGGCGAGTGTCTTGACCACCACGCCCCGGCCCCCTGCCGGGCAACCGCGAACGTGACGTCGGAATCTCGCCAGAATTTCACCGTCGCAACGGCCATACTACAGAGGAACCATACGGACAGGAGCTTGCAGAAGAATGTCGAAAATTGTTCTCGTCACCGGCGGAAATCGTGGCCTGGGATTTTCGACGGCCAAGGCCCTGGCTCGGTCCGGTGCCGTCGTCATCATCGGCGCACGTGCCGAGGCCGCCGCACGCAAAGCCGTTGATACCCTGGAAGAGGAGGGGCTCACCGTGGACTGGGTCGAGCTCGATGTCACCAGCCCGCCGAGTGTGCGAGCCGCCGCGGAGATCATCCGGGAACGTTACTGCCGACTCGACGCGCTGGTAAACAATGCGGGCATTTTGCCCGAGTCGACGGACATCGTGGAGCACGCGTTCGCCGACACGAGCATCTTCCGCCAAACGTTCGAGACCAATACGTTTGGGCCGGTCACCGTGACGGAGATTTTTCTGCCGCTGCTACACAAGAGCGTCGCCGGTCGGATCGTCAACGTCTCGTCGACCATGGGGTCGCTCACCGATCAGAACAACCCTCTTTCGCCGTACTACTCGATGCTCCTGCCGGCGTACCGAAGCTCGAAAGCCGCGCTGAACAGCATCTCCGTCGAGCTGGCGAAAAGCCTGAAGAGCACTCCGATCAAGGTCACGTCAGTGTGCCCCGGCTTCGTTCAGACGGATCTGACACCGATCAGCAGACAACAGGCGCCGCTGACCGCCGACGAAGCGGCGCAGATCGTGGTCACGGCCGCGACGCTGCCCGCCGACGCGGAGTCAGGAACCTTCATCGACGCCAACGGCCCAGTAGCCTGGTAACCACATCGGAGACCATGCCAACGGGACGCGCATAGTCGCGACCCGCGGCAGTCATGGCCGGGTCGTGCTGCGCACAGACCCTGGCCCAATCAACGGATCGTCGTCCGCCGTCGCCAGTGCCTATCGCCGCCAGAAGAAATGGTGCACGACACCGCTCGGCCTTGGCACGCGCTCCAGGTGGAATCGGTCGGTCAGCTCGTCCGGGCTGTCCCAGAGGCGCAGACCACTGCCGAGTTCGCTCGGAGCGACGGCGATGTGCATCTCGTCGATCAGGTCCGCGTCGAGGAACTCGCGGATGGTCGTGACGCCACCGCCGATCCGCACGTCCCGGCCGGCCGCGGCGGACTTCGCCTGCTCCAGCGCCTCGTGCGGCGTCGTGTCGAGGAAGTGGAACGTCGTGTCGCTCAGGGTGAACGACGGCCGCACGTGATGTGTGAGCACGAAGACCGGCGTGTGGAAGGGAGGCTCGTCGCCCCACCAGCCCTGCCACTCGTGGTCCGGCCAGGGGCCACGGGTCGGACCGAACTTGTTCCGCCCCATGATCTCCGCGCCGATGTTGCGGGTGAAGTCGCGGACGATGTAGTCGTCGAGCCCTCGGGTGCCGCCCGGGTCGGTGCGGCGGACCCAGCTGGCCGTCGCGCCGGCCCAGGCGAACAGGGCACCGGGGTCCGCCTCGCCGAACGGGCGTTCCAGGCTCTGATCCTCACCCGCCCCGAAACCGTCCCTGGTGACGTTGAAGCAGTGAACCCGAACCCGCTGCGTCATGGCCTGTCTCCCTGAGCATGGGCACCCGCCCGTCGCGGCCGCCTGGCAGGTGGTCGTCACCGGCGCGCCCCGCGCGACAAACGGCGGCGAAGAATTTCGGCTGCGTACTGTCGCGGCAGCCATGTCGGCGACGACCACCTGGTGAGCCGCCACACGGGTGGCCGCTCCACCGAGGAGGAGACCGTGAAGTATCTGATCATCATGCAGGTGGACCCGACCGTGCTGGAGCAGCTCACCGACGACCAGCAGGCGCAGATCCGGAAGGGACACGGCGCGTTCATCGCCGCGGTCAAGGAGCGCGGTGAGTTCGTCGCGACCCAGGCCCTCGCCGACCCCGGCCAGTCGAAGGTCGTTCGCAGCTCCGGGGGGCAGCCCGAGGTGACCGACGGACCGTTCGTCGAGAGCAAGGAGTTCATGGGCGGCTTCTACCTCCTGGATGTCGAGGACGAGGCCCGGGCGGTGGAGCTGGCCCTGCAGATCCCCGATGCCCACATTCCCGGCCTCGCGCTCGAGCTTCGGCCGGTGATGTTCGCCGATCTGGGCGAGGGATGATCCCAGGTGAGCCCCTCGGCGGGGGCCAGTGGCGCGACCTCGCGCGACAGGCCCTCGCCCGGCTGCTGCGCAGCCATGGCAGCGCCCAGTTCGACCTGTGCGAGGACGCCGTCCAGGAGGCGCTCCTGCAGGCGTACCAGCAGTGGCCGGCGCGGTTTCCGGACGACCCGCTGGGCTGGCTGATCGCCACCGCCCGCCGCCGCTATGCCGACCGTGCCCGCAGTGACGCCCGGCGCCGCCACCGTGAGGCGCGCGCCGCGTCACTGCAGGCTCCGGTGCCGCCGCAGGCCGTGCACCGGGACGACTCGCTGCTGGTCCTCCAGTTGTGCTGCCACCCCGACCTGCCACGCTCCGGGCAGGTGGCGCTGACCCTGCGGGCGGTCGCCGGGCTGACCACCGCCCAGATCGCCAACGTCTACCAGCTCCCCGAGCGCACCATCGCCCAACGGATCACCCGGGCCAAACGCCGCGTCAGTGAGCTCGGCCGGCCGCTGCCTCCGCCCGGGCAGACGGGCGAGGACGTCACCGCCGTACTCGACGTGCTCTACGTGATGTTCACCGAAGCGCACCACACGACTGCCGGAGCGCCTCCCCGCGACGCGGATCTCGCCACCGAGGCGATTCGCCTGGCCCGACTCCTTCGTAGCAGCGTCCCCGAGTCCGTCGAGACCGCCGGTCTTCTCGCGCTGATGCTGCTCACCGAGGCCCGCCACCCAGCCCGGGTGGCGCAGGACGGCCACCTGACGTCGTTCGACGAGCAGGATCGGTCACGGTGGGACCAGGAGCTGATCAGCGAAGGGATCACACTCGTCGAACAGACCGCCCGGGGTGCCGAACCCAGCCCCTACCTGCTCCAGGCCTGCATCGCGGCGCTGCATGCCGAAGCCCCCGACCTCACGGCCACCGACTGGGACGAGATCCTCGCGCTCTACCGGCTGCTTGGGATCGTCACCGGCCACCAGAACCCCACGGTCACCCTCAACAGCATCGTCGCCCAGGCCATGGTCGACGGCGTCGAGGTCGCCCTCGCCCGGATCGACACGCTGGAAGCCGACCATCCCGGCCTGCCCCGCATCGACTCCGTACGCGCCCACCTCCTCGAGCGGGCCGGCAGAACAGCCGACGCGGCCGAGACCTACCGACGAGCCATCGCCGCCACCATCAGCCTCGCCGAACAACACCACCTCAGACGACGTCTACGCCGCCTGTCCGGCGCGCACCCGTGACATCCTGCTGCGGGGTCGTGGTCCACGACGCCTGGGCCGCGTACGACAGCTACACCGACGCCACTCACCAGCTCTGCGTCGCCCACGGCTCCGCGAGCTGCAGGCGATCACCGACACCGCCCGGCCGGGACCTGGTGCTGGTCCACCCAGGCCTACGACGTAGCCGATGCGGTAGGTCTCCGGTGCCGGAACGAGGCCCGTGTCACCGGGTGAGGAAGTGGGCGAGGGTTTCT
The DNA here is from genome assembly GCF_023242945.1 of Frankia umida. Taxonomy (NCBI): domain Bacteria; kingdom Bacillati; phylum Actinomycetota; class Actinomycetes; order Frankiales; family Frankiaceae; genus Frankia; species Frankia umida. The sequence continues at coordinate 53,996 of NZ_JALKFT010000005.1, read as the reverse complement.
CTGGTGGTGGGACGCCGGGATCGACGGGCGAGTTCCAGCAGGGCCGCTTCGACGACAAGGCCGTTCCAGAGGGCGGCACCGTCGGCGGGGTGCGGCCAGCCCATGGCGGCGAAGTCAGGGGTGAGAAATCGGCAGGCCTGGCGGTTTCGTTCGGCGATCGCGTCGGCGACGAGTGGTTCGGCTCGGGCTTCGAGCAACAGCGCGCGGATTCCGCGGTGGCGTAGGCAGTGGTCGAGGTAGGCCTCGGTCGCGGCGAGTAGCCGGTCGCGTCCGTGGGGGGTCCCGGCCACGGATCGTGTGATCGCGGTGAACAGCTGGTCGTGAAACTCTCGGTGGAGCGCGGCCAGGAAGGTCGCCCGGCCCTCGAAATGGTGAAAGAACGTTCCTTTCGCGACGCCGGCCGCTTCCACGATGAGATTGACGCTCATGCCGGCCAGGCCGGTTTCCTCCGCCAGCGCCAGGCCGGTGTCAACGAGATGTTCGCGGGTGAGCGCCGCACGTTCCTGCCGGGACGGCATCAGGACAGATCCCTGGGGCCGGCGGGGCCTTGTGGCAACGATGCCGTCGGCGGGCGAGGGTCGGGTGGTGATGTCTGGAACACGGTGTCGAGGAACGGCTCGACGAGTGCGGTGAATCCGTCGGGGTCCGAGGCGAACACGACGTGTCCGGTAGCGAAGGGGTGGAACCGCGCTCCTGGCAGTACGGCGTGGGTCTGCCGACCGGCTTTCAGCGGTAGGAGAACATCCCGGGTTCCCCAGGTCAGCAGGGTGGGGACGGTGAGACGGGGGCCGTCCGCGCGCAGATCGAACGCGGGTGTGGTGAAGCTGTGCCACAGTGCGGCGGCGGTCCGGGCGCCCTCGACGGTGCGGGCCCGGGCCCGCACCCGCTCGGCGACCGCCCGGTCGTGGTCGTTCACCGGCCGCAGGTAGGCCCGTACCAGGTGGGGCAGGACGCGTCGGGTTACCGCTGGTCGTCCAAGCAACGCACAGGCGGTGCGGCTGAGTACGGTCTGCCGGCTGAACCCACCCGCGTTGACGAGCACGAGCCCTGCGACAGCGGCCGGTCGGTCCAGGGCGAGCCGGGACGCCGCGTATCCCCCCACCGAGTTGCCGACGAGAACGGCCGGGCCGAGGTCGAGGTCGTCGACGAGGTCGGCGAGAACCCCGGCGAGCAGGGAGGCGCTGACGCGCTGAGCCGGGTCAGGCTCGTCCGACCGACCGTGACCAGGCCAGTCCACCGCGATGGTGCGATACCGCGACGCGAACCGCGCCGCCACCGGGTCGAAGTCCCGGTGATCGTGCAGTGTCGCGGGCAGCATCACGATCGGCCGGCCGGATCCACGCTGCTCGTAGAACACCCGCCCGGCACGCGTCGCTACGAAGGGCATCGGACCTCCCGTTGACCGACCGACCGGTCGGTCGTCTGGGACGATGATATGTGATCAGGTCCGGAACGAGGTCGATGCCTGTTGTCACCCGGGTCGGCCAGCCTCGCCCGCACGCAGGCCCGCAGCGACTGCGTCAGCGTCTTTCGGCTGATCCCGCCGATCCGCTCAAGCAGGTCCGAGTGGCGCTGAGCGTCGTCGCACATGGCGATCAGGACGACAACCGTCCAGGTTCCCGAGATCAGTTCCAGGGCGGAACGGGCTGGGCAGTCGGCGAGAAGGACATCGCATCACCGTCGCCCTACTCTCGGTAGGAGAAACACGCCACCTACGCCGAAGAACCACGGCGTACGTCCGACATCGCATGGCCGTCGTCGGCTTCCTGGAAGCCGGAGTGGGGCGGCGGTACCTCGCCGCGGGGGGTGAGCGCCAGGCAGGTGAGTCCGGCACCGGCGACGGACAGGGCGGCCAGGATGAGACCGAGGGTGTGGAAGGCATCGGTGAAGCCGGCGGCCACGGCGCCGTGATTCGGTGCGCTCACCTGGCCGTGAACCGCCTGGCCCGCCAGAGACCTCGCGGTGTGCGCGGGTATGCCGGTCTCCCGCAACCGGGCCGCGGACAGCGTGGTGAGCAGGGCTGCCGCAGCCGACACGGCCAAGGATTCACCGGTCACGCGCATCGTGTTGAACATGCCCGCGGCCGCCCCGGCACTGCGCACCGGGACGGCGCTGACAGCGGCGTTGTCCATAACCCCGAACGCCAGCCCCACCCCTGCCCCGAAGGGCACCAGCGGTACGGCCAACGTCCACCAGGACGCGTCGCCGCGAAGCGTGACCATCAGGAGGGCGCCCAGGGCGATGAGCAGGGAAGCGCTGGTCAGGACCGTCCGGATGGAGGTACGCGCGGCCAGGTGGCTGGCGGCCAGTGGCAGGACCAGGACGGGTGTGGTCATGGGCAGCAGAAGCAAACCGCTCGCCAGACCGGTACGGGAACCAACACCCTGCAGATAGGCGGGCAGGTAGATCAACAGAATGACGAAGCCGAGGGTGACGGTGAACGGCTGGCAGACCACGGCCACGAAGGCAGGTCGACGAAACAGCCGGACGTCGAACATCGCGCGGTCAGCACGGCGCAGCTCTACCAGCACGAACAGCGGGAGCAACGCCATGGCCGCGGCGAGTGGAAGCAGAGTGCCCGGCGTGGCCCAGCCGGCGGTGGTGGCCTGGACGAAGACGAGCGACAGACAGGACAGCCCGCCCGTGAACAGGGCCAGGCCCATCAGGTCCAGGCTCGACGGCCCGGGGTCGCGGGACTCCGCGCAGCGCAGCGCGCACATCCAGACGGGCACGGACACCGCCGCGACCAGCAGGAACACCGACCGCCAGCCGGCCGCGCCAACGAGCGCCCCGGCGGCGAGTGGCCCGATCGCCAGACCCGCGCCGAAACATGTGCCGAGGACCCCGAAGGCGACCTGCCGACGCCGGCCGGAGGTCGAATCGGCCAGCACCGCCGCCCCCGCGGCCAGCACGGCCGCGGCGCCGCACCCCTGGATCACCCGTCCCACGTCGACCGCGACGACCGACGGCGCCAACCCGACCAGCAGTGAGGTGGCGCCGACCAGGGCGATACCGGCCAGCAGCACACGACGTCGACCGAGGCGGTCCGCCAGTCCGCCGGCGGCCAGGGGCAGGGCCGCGAACGCGATGTTGAAGCCGTTCAGCATCCACTGCGCGGAGCCGACCGAGGCGTCCAGGTCGGCGGCCATGTCCGGCAGCGCGACGGCGGCCCCGGACACGAGGAACGGCAGCATCAGACTGGCGAGTCCGACCGCGGCCACCGTGAGCCGGTAGCCGCCGCCATGATCGGCGGCTCGCTGGCGCGCCTCGGGCCCGGCGGCCCCGATGCTCGGTGCCACCGCGGTGGGCGGATGAGGATCCGATCGAGATCCAGGACGAGAACGCTGGGACATGTCCCGATCGTTTTACGGCCACCGCGGGACGTTGAAGAGACAGCCGTTCCCTGGGACTACCGGGGCCACCCTGTCGGCCACCGCGACCGTCGTCCCGGCCACATCATTGAGTACATGGCCGCAACCTTCATGATCGCCGATTCCCTGGGGGAGTATCTCCGTCTCCGGCGGGGGCAGGTGACCCCGGCGGACGTCGGCCTGCCCGGGACCGGCACCCGCCGGGTGCCGGGGCTGCGCCGCGATGAGGTCGCCGAGCTCGTCGGCCTCAGCACCGACTACTACGTACGCCTCGAGCAGGGCCGTGCCAGGCGCCCCTCCGACGAGGTCCTCGACGCGCTCAGCAGGGCACTGCGGCTGGGACCCGCCGAACGCACTCATCTGTACGACCTGGCCCGACCGCCTCGTCGCCCCGTGCCGACGGCCGATGCCTGCGAGCAGGGCGCGCCACCGCGTGCCGCCGTCCTGCGGCAGGTCGTCGAAGCAGTCCTCACCCCTGCCGTGATCATGAACGACCGGAGTGACGTTCTGGCGTGGAACGACCTGGCCGCGGCCCTGATCGCCGACTTTCCCCGGCTGCCGCCGAACGAGCGGAACATGGCCCGCCAGATCTTCCTCGCCCCCGACGCGAGGCAGGTCCATCCCGACTGGGACGATGCCGCCCGCACCACGGTCGGCATCCTTCGTATGGCCGCCGGCCGCCAACCCCACGACCCGCGGCTCGTGCGCCTGATCGGTGAACTGTCGCTGAGCAGCGACACCTTCCGCGCGTTGTGGGCCAGGCATCACGTGCACGAGAAGACGCACGGCCGCAAACGTTTCCGCCACCCCGCGGTGGGCGAGGTCTCCCTCGACTACCAGACCTTCCGCGTTCCTGGCCCCGCTCGTCACCTCATGGTCGTCTACACAGCAGCCGCGGGAAGTCCCGCGGCGCAGGCGCTGAACTTTCTCGGCAGTATCGCCGTTGCCCACCCACCGCTGTCCACGCACGGCTGAGTACCTCGCCAGAACCGAAACTACCGGGCCGCCGTGCCGTTGAGCCCAGCCATGGGGCAAATCAATGATGCACGGCTTCTCCGACCGCCAGGACGCAGAAGCACCGGCTGCCTCACAGCTGTCGAGCGGATTCGCCGGGCTCGCTGGTACCTGTTCCGCCGGGACGACGAGCACGTCGCAGTGGACGTGTAGCGGGCCTGCCCGCGGGTGGAACATCGTCCTGGTCCGGTGGCCGGGGGCACGCACCGGATGGGTGTCCCGGATCGCGGTGGACTCCGCGCTGCCCACTCGCAGGTCCGCGAGCAACGCCGCGAACGCCGGGTCGTACGGATAGCGATCCGCCGCGGCGCGCAGCCGCGCGACGGCGATCTCGCCGAAGCCTCGTGCCCGGTGGTCAGCACCTCCTCGCGCCGCAGGAAGCTGGCCAGTCCCTGCTGTGCCATGTACAGCCCTCCGAACCGCTCGGCCTCTCAGCCTCGTACTGACGGTGCCCGGATGCGGCAGGGCAGGTGCTGCTGGCCCGCGAGGCGCGCCACTCCCTGGACGCGGTCGATGCCGCGGCCCGGCGTACCCGGCGGGCGGGCGCCGATGATCCGCACCTGGTCCTGGCGATGAAGGCGGGTGGGGACGCCGGCCTGCTCCCGGCGATCCTCGCCGCCTGCGAATGCGAGCCATGCTCGCTGCCAGTGCGGGTGATCTTTCAAACGGACCGGGGTCGGCTGCTGCGCGACGGCCGCGCCGACGCCGCACTGGTCTACAGCCTGGCCGATGACCTGAGCGGGCTCGACACCGAGCCGCTGCTGACCGAACCCCTCATGGCTGTGCTACCAGCTACGCCCCCGTTCGCCGTGCGGACGAGCCTGCGCATGGCCGACCTTCACGACGAGAACGTGCACCCGCAGCGAGGACCATCCACCGGTCCCGAAGCACGCAGCCCCAACGAACTGCTACAACTCGTCGCGCTGGGCCAGACCGTCGCCTTGGTCCCCCGTTTCGTGACCACGCCACTGCGCCACGACCTCGTGAGCGTGCCCGGTGGCCGACGCGCAGCCAGTCCGGGCGGGGAGCCCGCCCGCATCACTTGATCAACAAGTCGGTCGAACACGCGACTCTGCCGGTACCGTCCCCGACCTGGCCTGCTGCGGTCCCCGTATCGTTGGATCACAGACCCGGCCGGCGGCACGTGCGGTCGCGCGCGGCCCCGAGGAGGTGCGATCATGGCAACGAGCGAGGCGATGCTGGATGCGATGGGGTTCGCCTGGGACCGATCCGCTGTACGGCGGGACATTCCACGGTTCTCCGTCGAGCGCACCGTCTGGCGGTTTCATCAGTCACTGCCGGAGTACGTGTGGGACGCGGCGGTGCTCGAGGGCAACCCGTTCACCTACCCCGAAGTCCAGACACTCCTGGACGGGATCACCGTTGGCGGGCGGAAGATCAGCGACGAACGTCAGATCCTGAACCTCGCCGAAGCGGCGAACGAGCTCGCCCGGCTCGTCAGGACAGGCGAGTTCCGGCTCTCCAAAGAGATCTCCGACAGGCTCCAGTTCCTGCTCGCCCGGGACGAGGCACTGGAGTCGGGCCACTTCCGCGGCGAGGGCAAGGAGACTCTCACCCCCGGCGTCAGCCTCGGACAGCATGGTCGCTACCTGCCACCCGCTACCGAGCGCGGCGGCGAGAACCTGCGTCGCGTCCTCTCGCGGGGGCTGGAATTCCTGTCCGCCGAGATCGACGCCGAGTTCGAGCAGGCGATCGCCTATTTTCTCTTCGGCTCGCTTCAGCAGTTCTACTACGACGGCAACAAGCGCACCGCCCGCTACATGATGAATGGTCACCTCATGTCCCAGGGGATGGATGCCATCAGTGTCCCGGCCGCACGCCGCCACGAGTTCAACACCGAGATGGTGGACTTCTTCCGACACAAGGACGGTACGGGCATGTTTGGATTTCTGACATCCTGCCGGCTCGCCGCCGATGACGGGGTCATACCGCCAGGCGGCGACTAGAGACTCACCCGGTCGTCCCCCGGTCTCGGACGTCCCCACTCCATGGTTCCGGTACTGGCTGGTCCAGCACCATCCCGATCAGCAGCTCCAACGGGTCGCTGGTCAGCAGTTCGTCGGCCTCGTCGATCTGACTCAGGTGCAGTCCCACGACATCACCGTAGCCGACCGCACCCCGGGCGCCCGGCGTGGTGGTCGTGGGAAATTCCTGGCACGAGCCGTTCGAGCATTCGCCCCTCCGTGGTGAAGACGACGACGCGCGGTTCCTCCTTCGGGCCTCCTTCGGGCCACCTTCGGGCCCTCGAAGAACGACGACCTCACGCCGCGGTTGCGCTGAGCGCCCGCGACCCTCGCCACCTCAGGCGCGCGGCATCAGGCCCAGCGCACGCGTCGGCCCAGCCTCGTTCCTTGAGCAGGATCGGTCACGGTGGGACCAGGAGCTGATCAGCGAAGGGATCACACTCGTCGAACAGACCGCCCGGGGTGCCGAACCCAGCCCCTACCTGCTCCAGGCCTGCATCGCGGCGCTGCATGCCGAAGCCCCCGACCTCACGGCCACCGACTGGGACGAGATCCTCGCGCTCTACCGGCTGCTTGGGATCGTCACCGGCCACCAGAACCCCACGGTCACCCTCAACAGCATCGTCGCCCAGGCCATGGTCGACGGCGTCGAGGTCGCCCTCGCCCGGATCGACACGCTGGAAGCCGACCATCCCGGCCTGCCCCGCATCGACTCCGTACGCGCCCACCTCCTCGAGCGGGCCGGCAGAACAGCCGACGCGGCCGAGACCTACCGACGAGCCATCGCCGCCACCATCAGCCTCGCCGAACAACACCACCTCAGACGACGTCTACGCCGCCTCAGTTCGCTCAGCGCCAGCAGGACCGTCAGCAGCGCACCACCGCGGCTGGCACATCACCCGCCCGAACGAGCCGGGTGATGTCCTCGGGGTCGCTGGTCAGGATGCGGTCGCCCGGACGGGCGAGCAGAGCGACCGTCGCATGAGTGACGAGGCGACTCAGATCGACTCGACGACGATGTCCGCGCGGTCGAGTGTGGCGGTGTAGGCAGCTATGTCCGCCGGGTCGCTGGTGAGGATCTGGGCCGGACCGTGCAGAGCGGCCGCGATGACGACCAGGGCGTCGATGACGTCCGGCCGCTTCTTCGTGGGAAGCCTCGCGTCGGCGAGCATGGCCCCGGCCCGTTTGTACGAGTCGAGGGTGAAGGTCCTGGCGCAGGCGACGCAACCAGCGGAGACGCTCGCCGCGCCGCGTACGGGTGGCGCGGCCTCCCGAGTCTGCGGCACGGTGCAGTCCGTCAGATACCGACTGAAAGCATGGACCGTCTTCGGGTCCGGTCGCCACGTCTGGGCGAGGACCGGGCCGATGACGACTGGCCGGTGCGGCGCTGCGCGTAGGCCATGGTGGAGCAGCCGCGCCGCGGGGCTGCCCCGCAGAAGTGCCAGAAGCATCCCGGCGTCGTAGACGACGGTACGGGCGATCACGCGACGCCCGCGGCATCCGATCCGAGCGCGCTGCCCAGCACCCGGTGGACGAGGGCCTGCTCGTCCACCGTCAGGGCGTCGAGCGAAGGCAGGTCCGCCTCGGGGACGTCGGCGCTCTGCTCGGCGGCTGTCCGGTTACGTGCGTCCAGCGCCGCGAAGGTCGCCGCGGCGGCGTCGTCGCGCGCCATCTGCGCAACGGCCGCCGCGATCATGTAGGCGGACACGTCCATGCCCGCCGCCTCGGCGTGCGCCCTGATCGCGGCCTGGACGTCCGAGGCCGTCGAGATCGTGAACCGAATGTTGGGCACAGCATCATCGTAACACGACGTATTACGCCCCCGCGGCCGTCGCATCGCTGGTCAGGCAGCGGTCGCGGCAGATCGGGGCGGATCGGGGTGGGGCGCCGGGAAGCAGCAGTCGGTCGAGGAGCCGGACCGCCGGGATGGCCATCGCCACCGCGTCGAGATAATGGCAGGCCATGGCGCCCAGATAGGTCGGACCGCCCCAGGCGTTGACGGTGAAGTTCGGGTCCAGGCCGCCGAGAACCTGCTCACCCACGCGCCAGTTGAGGTACAGCAGCAGAGCTGCCGGAAGCACCGCGGCAACGAGCCGGGCGAGCACGGCCGGCCGGCGACGCGCGGCGGAGATCGTGCGGCGGACGCGGCGAGCCGCCGGCCGGCCGCATGGCGCCAGCAGAAACAGCCCCCTGCCGCCGAGTGAACGGACTCGGCGGCGGTGCAGCCAGGATCCGCCGAGAAAGGCCGCACACAGGACGAACACGCCCAGGTGCGGCCACCACGCGGCGGTGCCCGGGCTGTGTTCTGCCCGAACCGGCGAGCGGTGCAGACAACTCACGCCACCGGTCACAATGCCCGCGGCCAGGAAGACCGCGCACAACCCCACGAGCGGTACGGACACCTGCCGGGCGGCGGTGCGGATCTCCGTTCCGGCGGGTGACGTCGAGAACCTGCCGGTCGATTTCATGGCAGCCAATTTCATGGCTCTCACTGTCGAGTGGACAGCGCGCGCCGTCGTCCGGCCACAGGCTCGACTTCGGCTCCACCCGTGGACCCGGGTCGACCGCCGCGTCCGACCCGGGGATGACCACGATGGTCCGACTCCGGACCGACGCCGAGGACCGAGCCCCGCGTCTACCGTCACCCACATGGTGAACGGGACATCGGTACCCACACCGCGATCCGCGGACCCGGCAGGTACCTCCGGGTACAGCCGCCGCCTGCCGGGGTGGCCGGGGTGGCCGAGTCGGCGAGATCGGGTCGACGCATGGGACGTCGCGCTCGCCGCGGTCTCGTTCGCCGCGTTCACTCTGCCGGGCGCGGCGGGCGTGGCCGTCGGATCGGGCCCGGCCGCCTACGGGTCGACGACGCACGTCGTGCTGTTCGGCGCTCTGGCCGTGACGCCCCTGGTTGTACGTCGGCGATGGCCGGTCGCGGCACTCGTCGGCGTCACCGCGGTCGAATGTGCCGCGAGCCTGCTCGGGGTGCGTTTCACGCCGTTCGTGAGCAACGCCGGACCCGTGCTGGCCCTTGCCGTCTTCGTCGTCGCCGATCGATGCCCGCGGCGCCGCTCGCTGTTCTGGTGCGCCGCGGCCGCGATCGCGACGGCGGTGGCCGCTGCCGTCGCGATACCGCTGCATCCCGATCAGGATCAGAACGTCGTCCAGGTCCTGATGGCCGCGCCTGCCTGGCTGCTCGGCGACACCCTGCGCGTCCGGCGCGACTATCGGCGTCGCCTCGCGTGGGAGAGCCGACGCGAGGCTGCCGAACGGGAGCGCCGCATCCGGGCGGAGGAGCGGCTGCGGGTGTCCCGGGACGTGCACGACGTCGTCTCGCACACGCTGAGCATGATCGCCGTCCGCTCGGGAGTGGCCCGGCTGCTGCTCGACGAGCAGCCGGAGCAGGCACGGGACGCGCTGATCGCGATCGAGACCACCAGCCGGTCAGCTCTCGACGAGGTGCGCCGCGTCCTGCGCCAGACGCGGCACGGGACCGGACCGGCGGCCCCGAACCAGGCGAACCCGGCCTCGGGACCGTCCAGCGGTGCCGAGCGGGACGGGGGGCCGACGCTGCGCGACCTGGAACCGATGGTCACCGGCCTGCGTCACGATGGTCTGCGGGTTTCCTACCGTGGCAGCGGCCAGGCTCGCGACTACCTTCCGGTCCTGGAGACCTCCGCCTATCGCATCGTGCAGGAGGCGCTGACCAACGTGGTGAAGCACTCTGGCGCGACCCGCGCGCAGGTCGAGGTTCACCACGAACCCCGGGAACTGGTCGTCAGCGTCGTCGACGACGGCCGGGTCCACCAACCCCAGGGCCACAGATCCCATAGCCAGGGCGGCGGGCTCGGTCTGATCGGGATGCGGGAGCGGGCGGAGCTGTTCGGCGGGACGCTCACCGCCGGGCCTCGAGACGAAGGCGGATTCGCCGTCGTGGCCCGCTTTCCAGCGGATCACCCGGTTACCCGAGAGCCAGCTGACGACGCGGCGGATCAGGTGTGATGACCGGGGCCGAACACGACGACGCGCCGGGCCGGCGCAGCCGGATCCGTGTGCTGATCGCCGACGACGAGGCGCTCGTCCGAGCCGGTCTGCGGGCGCTGGTCGCATCGGCACCCGATCTCACGGTGGTGGCCGAGGCCGGCAACGGTGTGGAGACCGTGCGGCTGACCAGGCAGTTCCTGCCCGACGTCGTGCTTATGGACATCCGCATGCCCATCATGGACGGCCTGGAGGCCACCCGGGTCCTCATGTCCGGGAGCGAGACCGCCACCCCGCACATTCTCGTGGTGACGACCTTCGACCAGGACGAGCATGTCTTCGAAGCGCTGCGAGGAGGCGCCGGCGGCTTCATCCTCAAGGACACCCGGCCGGAGGACCTCCTCGCCGCGATCAGAATCGTGGCCCGCGGAGACGCGCTGCTGACACCCGCCCTCACCCGGCGGCTCATCGCCGAGTTCGTGCGTCAGCCGCGGCCCGTGGCGGCCCGAACAAACCTTCATGATCTGCTTACCGAGCGCGAGCTGGAGGTTCTCGTGAAAGTCGCCTCCGGACAGTCCAACACGGAGATCGCCGCGACGTTGTTCGTCGGTGTGGCCACCGTCAAGACACACATCGGCCGCCTGTTGGCCAAGCTCCACGCCCGGGATCGGGCTCAGCTTGTCGTCATCGCCTACGAGACCGGAACAGTGGCTCCCGGCGGCCTTCCCTAGGAACGGACACCTTCAACCTGGTCTTCTCCTGCGCGGGTGCCCGGCTGGTGACCTTCCTCGCCTCGCCCACGAACATCACCGGGGCGGAATACCTGATCGACGGCGGCCTGATCAAGAATCTCTGACCAGGTCTCCCCAGACGGTCCGGCGCCGGCAGGCCGTCTACTGCCCACCGCCCGCGACACTGCCCACGGCCAGCTGCCGCAGGCCGCGGGCGCTCGGGGAGCCCGGCGCGGCGGTGAGGAAGACGACCTGCTGGTCGTCATCCGGGACGGTGAGCACATCGCAGTGGACACGCAGCGGGCCCGCCTGCGGGTGGAACACCGTCTTGGTCCGGTGGCCGGGGACACGCACCGGATGGGTGTCCCAGATCGCGGTGAACTCCGCGCTGCTGGAGCGCAGTTCCGCCAGCAGCGCGGCGAGCGCCTGGTCGCCCGGATAACGATCCGCCGCGGCACGCAGCCGCGCGACGGCGATCTCACCGAACTCCTCGTGGCCGGTGGTCAGGGCCTGCTCGCCCGGCAGGAAGCGGCGCCGGGCGAGATTGGGCCGGTCGCGAAGGCCACCCAGCAGCGCCTCCGCCAGGGGATTCCACGCGATCACGTCGTAGCTGGCCGCCGTCACGATCGCCGCGGTCTCCGGCATCCGCTCCAGCAGGCTCGCCACGTAAGGGCGGACCCGGCGCGGCGGTCCGGCCGGGGCCGGCAGGGCCACGCCGGCCAGTTGGAACAGGTGCGCCCGCTCCGCGCGCGTCAGCCGCAGCGCGCCCGCGACGCCGTCCAGGACCGGTGCCGACGGCCGCGGCCCGCGCGCCTGTTCGAGGCGCGCGTAGTACTCCGCCGACATGTTCGCCCGCGCCGCGACCTCCTCACGCCGCAGGCCCGGCGTACGCCGACGAGCACCTCTCGGCAGGCCCACGTCCGCCGGGCGCAGTGCCTCCCGCCGGTCACGCAGAAAGCTGGCCAGTCCCTGTCGTGGAAAGCTGGCCAGTCCCTGTCGTGCCATCCGCCCCACCTTCCGAACCGCCCCGCCCGGCCGCTCAGCCTCGTACTGATGGTGCCTGGATGCGGCACCGGGCCCCGGGCACCCTGGATCACATGGACAACCTGATCGCACTGGTCACAGGAGCCAACAAGGGTATCGGCAAGGACATTGCGCGGCAGCTCGCGGCGGCGGGGCACACCGTGTACGTCGGCTCGCGCGACGCCGGGCGGGGCAGGCAGGCCGTCGCGGACATCGACGGCGACGCGCGGCTGCTCGTCCTCGACGTGACGAGCGCCGAGGGCATCGCAGCGGCGGCAGAGCAGGTGCCCCTCCTGGACATCCTGGTCAACAATGCCGGCATCTCCTCCGTCGACCCGAGGCCGGTGACCGAGGAGCACCCGGACACGTTCCGCCGCATCTACGAGACCAACGTGTTCGGCGTGGTAGCCGTCACCAACGCGTTCCTGCCCGCGCTGCGGCGCTCCGCGCGTCCCAGGATCGTGAACATCTCCAGCGGTGCCGCCTCGCTCGCGGCCTCCACCGGCCAGGCCGAGGGCATCATCGCCTTCGCCAGCGGGCCGACGGGCGCTCTGGGCGCATACCGCTCGTCCAAGACGGCGCTGAACGAGCTCACCGTGCTCTACGCCAACGCCCTGACCGACGACGGGTTCAAGGTCAACGCACTCGCCCCCGGCGCGCGGCGCACCGATCTGAACGGGCCGGCGCGCGTCTCGTCCCGCGCCGGCGACCCGGCCGAGGGTGCGGCGGGGGCCGTCCGCCTCGCCCTGCTGCCCGACGACGGCCCGACCGGAGGCTTCTTCTCCTGGGACGGCACCCCCGTCCCCTGGTAACCCCCGTACCCGTCGGAGCCGCATCGATCTACGCCTGGACGGCTCCGCTTCCCCTGACCTGTCGAGCCGGGGACCGTTGAGGACTCTTCATCCAAACGGACGACGCGAGGCTGGGCTCCGCTCGTTGGTCCCCACGATTTACCGACCGAGCCGATACGTGCCGCGCGGACCGTCGAACCTCCCGCTCCTTCGTCCTATGCCGGCCCGAGCGTCGGAGCACCTGCTCCGGGCCCGACGCCGAATCCTGTCGGTTGACGACCACCCCTGTGCCCAGACGGTTGTTCTGTGCGCCGCATTCTATACGCGGCGTGACAGCGTAAGCGTTCCGCTATACGAAGCGTAGCTAACACCGAAGATCCTGGAAACCTGACTCCGACCAGCATTTTTGCTGGTCGGAGTCCCGATACCCATTCCCTTATGGGTCGCGGGCCTGCCGCCCGCCACAGAACCGCTGGATGGGGCCGCCCCTCGCGGATAGTGTGGTGCGGTCACACCGTATGGGAGCCGCCTGCTCACCGGGCGGTCGGTTCGGCGCGCAACAAAGGCGTTTGATCGACCCTGATCCGTCATCTTCGTCGACAGGAATGGGCGCACAGGGCATGGACGAGCTGGAAGTGAAAACGTGGCACCGATACGGGCATGCTCGGCTCTATGTGAATTTCCCGAACGGGCCCAGCGTCGCCTGGTTCGACCTACGGGCCCAGCAGCTCAACATGCTGCTCGATGTAGATCAGGACACGGTGCTCAACGCGCTCGCCCCCTACCTGGAACATCGACCGGAACCCTCGGCCCACCCACGGCCGTCGCACGTCGTGCCACCATCACCCGGATGGACGCCGGAAGTGCCCGTGTCGGCATTGCCCCGGCCCGGGCTGGCACCGGGCATCCCCGGCCTGGCGGGAGTGGCGCCCCATCCCACGGACGACCTTGCCCATAACCCACCCGGCGCTGCGATCCAGGCGAAGCTCAGGGAGCTGACGCCGGGTTTCTGGCGGGCACTGCTCAACCGTCTGCTCCGGCGGCGGGTGGAGACCGGCGGGTGGCGCAAGGGGTTGGTCGGCGAGGAGATGGTGGGAGCGGAACTGCAACAGCTCTCCAGCCGAGGCTGGCGAGTACTACATTCGATACCGCTGGCCCGCGATGTCGACATCGATCATCTGCTGATCGGCCCGGGCGGCGTGTTCACCTTCAACACGAAGTACCACGTCGGCGCCAGAATCTGGGTGGGCGACCAGGCCGTGAAGCTGGGGGGCCGATCATATCCGTACGTGCGAAAGGCCCGTGCTGAGGCCAACCGGGCGTCGACGGCGCTGAGTCGGGCCTGCGGGTTCGCGGTGCGGGTCGAGGCGGTGCTGGCATTCGTCGCGCCGGCGAAGCTGACCGTGGCGCCCTTGCGTGACGATTCCCCTGCCGTCCGAGTCCACGCCATCCGGCACGACCAGATCGAAACCTTCGGTGATCTTTCGGCGGTGTGGCAGCCAGCCCAGGTCGAACGAATTCATACCGCGGCGCGAGACCGGCGTAACTGGCTGAACGTCTGACCGCATCCTGGTCAGCCATCCGTCCGACCCAGCCGCCATGATCGACATGCGCCAGGAGGAACAGGCGACTCGCGGTCACGGGAGGCACCGGCCCACGGTGAATGCGCGAGCCGGACCGTCGATTTCCGAGTCGCCCTGCCCGCCGCCATCACCCGGGGCCGCGAGCTCAGCATCTCCTGGCGGCTCGGCGGTCTCGAGGTGAAGCCCGCCAGGGCAGCTGCGTCGCTCACCGTCACCGCCTGATAAGCGTTCGCGCCAGGGCATTGTCCGTTCGGCGGCCCGAAAGGCCGCCGGGACCCAGCCGCCGCCGTCATGATCCCATCGCCAGGCAGCGCAGAGAGAGTCCCGACCTTATGCCCGATCTGAAGAGAAGGCAGTTCCTGGCCTCGTCCGTCGCGAGCCTCGCTGGCCTCCTGGTAGACGCGTGCTCCACCGGTTCTGCCGGGGTGACCTCGACACGGCGTTCGGCGACGCCCACCCCGCGGGACGTCGCCGACAACACACCGCTGGTCGACCTGGAACGCCACTACGGGGCGCGCCTGGGCGTCTTCGCCGTCGATACCGCCTCCGGACGGTCGGTTCGCCATCGCGAGAACGACTCCTTCGCGCTGTGCTCGATCTTCAAGACGTATGCCGTCGCGGCGGTGCTGCGAGCGCACCCCCTACGCGGCGGGGACCTGTCTCGCACCATCCACTTCTCCGCCGCCGACATCGTGGCGAACTCTCCGGTGACGAGCACCAGAGTTGCTACTGGAACGACCGTCGCCGAACTTTGCGACGCAGCCATCACTCATAGCGACAACACTGCCGGCAGCCAACTCCTGAAACTCCTTGGCGGTCCGGCCGCGATCACCCAGTTCGCTCGGTCGCTCGGCGATCAGTCCACCCGGCTGGACCGATGGGAACCCGACCTGAACAGCGCGACGCGTGGTGACCTCCGCGACACCACGACACCGTTGGCCATTGCCACCGGATACCGGGCCCTCCTCCTCGGGGACGCCCTGCCGGCCCCGGAACGGGCACAGCTGAAGACCTGGCTGATCGCGAACACCACCGGCACGGCCCGACTCCGCGCTGGCCTACCTTCGAGCTGGACGACCGCAGACAAGACCGGGGCCGGACGATTCGCCACCCTCAACGACGTCGCGATCACCTGGCCAGGCGCCGGCGGACCTTTGGTGATGGCCGTGCTGTCCGACAGGCCCGAGGAGACCGCCACCGCCGCTGATTCCCTGCTCGCCGAAACGGCCCGGGCCGTTGTTTCCGCGCTGACGGGCTGATCTCGAAGGATCCTTCGCCAGAAGATCTTGGCGCACTCGGACGAGCTGGATGCACACAACAGCACGTCCGGATCGGCGACCAGGCCCCGGGCCAACGCGACCCGCTGGGCCTGCCCGCCGGACAGCTCCCCGCTGCGCCGGCGTTCCAGCCCGGTCAGGTCGAGCCGCTCCAACCAGCCGCGGGCCCGGTTCAGGGCATCGGCCCGGCGGGCGCCCCTGAGCAGCAGGGGCAGCGCGATGTTCTCCTCGACGCTGAGTTCCGGCACGAGCTGCCCGAACTGGAAGACGAAGCCGAACCGGTCGCGCCGCAGCGCCGCGCGGGCGTTCTCCCTCAGGGTGTCGATGCGCCGGCCGGCGAAGTGGATCTCACCGGTATCCGGGGCGAGGATGCCGGCCAGGCAGTGCAGCAACGTCGACTTGCCGGACCCGCTCGGCCCCATCACCGCAAGGATCTCGCCGGTGGCCACCGACATGCTCGCCCCCCGCAGCGCGGGCGTCTGCCCGAACGACAGCGAGACGTCATGTGCTTCCAGCACGCGCGCTGGCCGGTCATCCGACCCTGCGTTACTCGAGGATGTGCTCACGGCGTGACCACCCTCGCCAGTGCGTCCAGCCGAGCCGAGGTCAGCTCGATCCAGCGAAGATCGGCCTCCAGGTGGAACAGGCCGTGGTCGGCGAGCAGTGCGTCGACCAGCGCCCCGGTGCGCTTGAGCTCGGTGAGTTCCCGCATCCGACGCATGTGGGCGGCCCGCTGCGCGTCGAGGTACCCCTCGGCCGAGCGCCCTGACATAAGGGCGAGCACCACCTTGACGAACAGGACCGTCTGCAGATGGGGTTCGGCTTCGACCGGCGTCGCGAGCCAGGTCTCGATGTCGCTGACGCCCTGCTCGGTGATGACGTAACGCTTGCGGTCCGGCCCCGCGCCGGGCTCGACGTCGGCCGCGATCACCTTCCCATCCCGGGCCAGGCGCGCCAGGGTCGCGTACACCTGCCCGAACGGCAGCGGCTTGCCCCGGCCGAAGAACGCGTCGTAGTCGCGCTTGAGGTCATACCCGTGGCTCGGCTCTCGCTCGAGCAGCCCCAACAGGGCCAGCGGAACGCTCATGACCCCAGACTCTACATCGAGTGTATACGCGAAGATAGTAGTTCGCTGCGGTCGTCCACACCTGCGCCGAGCGGGTCAGGGTCTTGCTTCGCCAGCTCCTCCGCTACGCGACACACCACAAAAGTGCCCTTGTGCGATGGTCCGAATTCCCACGCGAACCGATGGAGGCGGTCCCTACGATGAACGAATGTGAGCAGGTCACCGGGTGAGCCGACGGACGCGGCGCTGCTGTGTGCCGTCGCTGACGGCGACCGCGGTGCGTTCGAGGTTCTGTATCGGCGTTATGCGCCATGGTTAGCGGCCCGGCTGCAGGCCCGCTGTGCCGACCAGACGCTCGTCGATGACGTCGTGCAGGAGACCTTCCTCGCGGTCTGGCGAGGCTCGGCCGGCCGGTTTCAGGCTGACACGCCCGACGGTGACGCGGCCGGCTGGCTGTGGCGGATCGGGTCGCGGCGACTGATCGACGCGATCCGCGGGCATGGCGCCCGCCAGCGGCTGGCGACCGCCCTCGGCCGGCTGCGGTCCCGGGACGAGCCGTCCGCCGAGGACACGATCCTGCTGCGGATCGAGCACGGTGACATCGCCGACCCACTGCGCCGGCTGTCCCCGGAGCTGCGCGCGGTTCTGCAGGCAACGGTCCTGGACGGGCTGAGCACCCGGGATGCCGCGGTGCTGCTGGGAATTCCGGCCGGCACGGTCAAGACGCGGGCGATGCGAGCCCGCCGACAGCTGCGTCAGGAGCTGGCATGACGACATCCGACCCCCGGCCCGTCGACAACACCGGACCCGTCGACAACTCCTGGCATGTCAGCGACGAGGAACTGCGTCGGTACGGCGACACCACGCTGGCGTCGCCGTGGCTGTGGTCGCTGGAAGCCCATCTGGCGGCGTGCGCCGACTGCCGGCGGCGGCTGGCCGCGGCCGCCGATCAGGATCGGGTGGCGGCCGGCTGGTCCCGGTTGGACGCGGCCCTCGACCGGCCGCACCGCGGGCCGGTGGAGCGGATGATGGTCCGGGTCAGAGTGCCGGAGACCACCGCACGGCTGATCGCCGTCACGCCGGGGCTGCGCGCACCCTGGCTGCTCGCGGTCACGCTGACCCTCACACTGACCACGCTTGCCTCCCACCTGGCGCAGGCGGCCGCCGCACCGCTGGTCTTCCTTGGGGTCGCGCCGGCGCTGCCGATGGTCGGCGTCGCATTGTCGTTCGGACCGCGGCTCGATCCAAGCTACGAACTGGTCGCGGTCACCCCGCTGCACACGTTCCGGCTGCTGCTGTTGCGGACGCTCGCGGTGCTCGCAACGACGAGTGTGCTCAGCGGCTGCGCGAGCCTCGCCCTGCCCGGCTTCGGTCTGGTCGTGCTCGGTTGGCTGCTCCCCGGGGTCGCGCTCACGCTGCTCACCCTGGCGCTGATTCCCCGGCTCGGCCCGCTGCTGGCCCCGACTCTCACCGGCACCGGTTGGGTCGCGGCGCTACTGGCCACGGTGCATCCGAACACCGGCTCATCGGTGATCTTCAGTCCCATCGGCCAGCTCTGGGCGACCGTAGCCGTACTGTTCGCCGCCCTCGTGCTCACGGCCTCCCGGTCGGCCTTCGCCACCAGCCGCCGCCTCAACCTTGCCCGGCCCGCCGGGCCCTGGAGGAACCCATGACCCGTCCGACCGTCACCGCTGCGGGCCTCACGCTGCGGTATCACAGCACCGTGGCCCTCGGCGGGGTCTCGTTCAGTCTGGGTGACGGGGTGACCGGCCTGCTCGGCCCGAACGGTGCCGGCAAGACCAGTCTGCTGCGGATCCTGGCGACGTCCATCGTCGCTGATGGCGGTGACCTGCGCATTCTCGGCGTCGATCCGCACACGGCGGCGGGCCGGCTGACCGTGCGCCGCCAGCTCGGTTATCTGCCCCAGAACCCTGGCTTCTATCCGACCTTCACCGCGTTCGCGTTCGTCGACTACGTGGCGATCCTCAAGGAGATGACGGATCGCCGCGCCCGGCACGACGAGGTGCGGCGGGTGCTGGCCGCCGTCGGCCTCGCGGACCAGCGCAACAAGAAGATCAAGAATCTGTCCGGTGGGATGCGCCAGCGGGTAGCGCTCGCCGCGGCGCTGCTGGGTGATCCGGGGCTACTGGTGCTCGACGAGCCGACGGTCGGCCTCGACCCGGAGCAGCGGCTGCGTTTCCGGGAACTCGTCGCCGGCCTCGGGGAGGGCCGCACGGTGTTGCTGTCCACCCATCAGACCGAGGATGTGACGACGGTCTGCCAGCGCGTCATCGTGCTGGATGCGGGTTCGATCCGGTTCGAGGGAGATCCGGTGGACCTCGCTTCGGTCGCTCGGGGCCGGGTCTGGTCGAGCCCGACACGCGCCCCCGGGGCCCTCGTGTCCTGGCGAACCGGGACCGGGGCCTACCGAAACGTCGGCCACGCGCCGCCCCGCGCGCAGCTGGTCGAACCAACTCTGGAGGACGGCTACCTGCTGCTGATCGACCCGACGCGGGTACAGGGCGCGGGAGCGGCGGCATGAGCGCGCCAACGACCACCCGCGTTCCGCTTCCGGACGCGATGGACGTGGGCAGGGTCCGTTCCTGGCGGGCGACCATCGCCCTGAGCCGGGTTGAGACGGCCCGGCTCATCCGTCATCCGGCCGTGCTCGTGGGCCTCCTGGCATATCTGCTTCCCTGGCTCTACTCCGCGATGACGCGGGGGGAGGCCGGCAGGTTTCCGGTGCTGCAGGACTCTGACCGGGGCACGCAGATTCGGCTGCTGCCGCTGGCGCTGGCGACCTTGCTGGCAGCCAACATGGCGATGCTGCGGCCCGCACAGAGCGGAGCGGACGCCCAACTCGAGGTGCTGGTCCTCTCGGCCCGGCACCGGGCAGCGGCGCTGCTGGCCGCGCTGGTGCCCGTGGGGCTGATCGCTGCGGCACTGGTCGGAGCACGGATGACTGACCTGGCCGTGCAGTCCGGCGCGTCGGGGCATCCGAACCCCTTCGAGCTCGCGGGCGGGCCGCTCATGGTGGTGCTGCTCGGGGTGGTGGGGGTGCTGCTGGGCAGCCTGACCCGGTCTGCGGCGGCTGCCCCGTTGGCGATGGTCACGCTGGCCGTGGCGGTCCTGGCCGCCATGCTCCCCGGCCGGCTGGCGCAATCGTCGGCACGATGGCTTCTCCCGCTGGCTTCCCGACGCGAGGGTGCGCCGCCGCTGCCGATCAGCCTGCTGGGGCGGCCCGCGGGATGGCACCTGGCCTATCTCACCGGACTGATCGTCGTGCTCGCAGTCGCGACTTTGGCCGTCAACAAGATGCGCACGAGCCTGCTCGGCGTCGTGTCGGCCGCCGGGGTGGTACTCATCCTGATCGCAGGTGTTCTCCAACTTCGTTCACCGTCCGGCGAACTGGCGGCAGCCCGGGACGCCGCTACCTACCAGCCCGCCGCCCAGCAGATCTGCGAGCACCGCGGGCAGCTGACGTACTGCTCATTTCCTGATTTCCGCCCGCAGATCGCTGGATGGGACAACGTGCTGCAGGGCATCCTGCGCCGGCTGCCGCCCGCTGTGGCTGACCAGCCATGGACCGTGCGGCAACGGGTCCAGGCCGCCGGAAACACCGAAGCCGGTGCGGGCATGGGCCAGCCGGTGCCGCTGGCCCAGTGGCAGAACGACGACAACCGCCATGGCACCCCGGCTTCCGTTCCGGTTGCAACCAGCTGGAATGACAACGCGACGGTGATCGATCTTGCTGGGCAGTTCGCTTACCGAGCCGTGACCGGCAGGGCCGCGCCCGCCGACGGTCTCCAGATCTGCGAGGCACGCGGGGCGCTGGTCATCTGGCTGGCCGGGCAGGCCTCGCCCCGCAGCAGAAAGGGACTCGACAGTCTGATCTCCGGGAGTTCGGGCGGCGTCGCCATGACCGCCGCCGGGTTCGGCAGCGGGTACTACGTCGCCGATCGAGTGGTGGCCTTCGGGCTGCGGATGCTCTCCCAGCCTGCGGACACAATAAGCGCGCGGGTGCGGTCCACCTGGCCGGAGCTGACTACGCCGGGCACGTCGTTCGAGCGTGCCGGCGAGCTGCTGGGGATCACCCCGCCACCAACGGAGCAGGACGGAATCTGTTCATGAGCGCCGTCGCCACGGCCCGCGCGCTGCTCGGACCCACCTTCCGCAGCACGAAGTACCATCCACTCCTGGTCGGTACAGCCCTTGGTCTCGCGGTTGCCGCCGTCCCCGCGGCCACGGGGACGGACCTCGACTCCGGCTCCTGGACTGGCCTACTGCGATTCTCGGCAATCATCAATGCCCTCGGCTTCACCTTTGTTCTTGACGACTTGAGTGCGCCGACCACATCGGTTCTGCCGGTGCCCCGGTTGTGGCGAAACCTGCTGCGGGTGGCCTCGGCGCTGCCGGTCACGGTGATCTGCTGGGTGGCGGCTGCGGCCATCGCGAAGCACGGCCTCGTCCACCAGCGCATGAGCTTGCCGTTGCGCCTGCCCGGACTGACCCTCGAGGCGACCACAATTCTCGTTCTTGCGATCGCTTTGACCGCTGCCATCAGCCGCGTGCGCCCGGACGGGTCGGTGGGCCTCGTCGCCGCACCCGTGTTCCTGGCGACAGTCGGAGCGCTCTATGCGCTGCCTGGCAGCGCTGCGCTGTTCGTCGCCTCCACCAGTGCCCGTTGGGAGGAGGCCCATCAGGTCTGGGGTCTGCTTCTGGCTCTCCTGCTCGTGACAGCGGGTCTGCTCGGCCGCGAACCCAGGCCACGTCGTCGGCGGGCGGCCCGCGGCCCGCAGGATCGGGCAGCCGGGTCGCGGGGTGACCCGCACCTGGACGTCACTGAAGCTGTCGGCCGGAACCTCAGCAGGTCTCGACGCCGCTAAGCGCCGCCGTTCGGGCGACCTGGATCCAGTAGTAGCCGCCGCGGGCCGCCAGATTGACGCAGTCGGTATCGCTGTGGCGAGCAAGGATCATCCTCGCCCGGAGCGAGTAGCTGCAGTTGTTGGTCATCCTGAATGTCTTGGTGACGGTGCCGGTGGTAGTGCTGACACTCACACAACCCGGCGCGGTTCCAGCGAAGGCGGGGGTGGCCAGAAGGCCGCCACCCGCCATTGCCCCCGCCGTTGCCGCCACAACCAGCGTCCGCCGCGCCCGCGTTCCAAACCTGCTCATGAACACACTCCGTCCGCCACTCAGCCACTTGCTGGAAAGCCAGCACCACGTGGAGTAATGCCGACCTCGGCAGTAAAGCGGATGGTGAATTTCGGACTCAAAGGTTCGCAACGCAACGATCACAGCGAAGGCCACTCCGACAACCAGCCAGGACTGTGCACTCCGATTAGGCACAGCATCCCTCAAGATGCGCTCTGAGCAGGTGTCTCAATATGTCGCAACCGCCACCGCCGGCCTTGCCCCGCCATTCGCCGGCTCCGCCATCTCCCTTGAGGCAGAAGTCCGGCCAGGCCACCATCAGGGGTTATTCCAGATGGGCATCTTCTGGCACGAGGCCACATCGGATCGAACACCGTTTTCGGCCGCGTCCGCCACCACCTGCGCTAATTCGGGAAAACCGACCACCCGGTCGCGAACGTTAACCCAGATCTTTCGTGCCTCGGCCAGGTGTGATCGTGGGCTACCCTCTCACCCTTGTTGATGTTGAGTTTTGCCGGTCGGTCTGGGTGCGGCCGTGAGCGCAGGGAAGCCCGCGGTCCACTGGTGCTCGCGGTTCTGGCCGGGCCGACGAAGGTCCCCGGCGCGGCGCCGCACCCACGGTTCCGGGCGGCGCCCAACCAGGGCCACACGAGCCGCCCGGAACCGACCCCCCTATGCCCGGAGGTGATCAGGTGGACGCGGAACAGGTGGTATTCGGCCTCGTCCGGTTCGACGATGACAGCCAACGAGTGCGGGAAATCGTCCTGGCCTTCGAGAACGCCCGCGAGGCCGACCGGTTCGCGCGTGAGTCCGGCTGGTCGGAGTACAGCGTCGGGCCGGTCCGGTTTCCCGCATCGGTGCATGCGACCACGCACCATCCGGCGGTGGCGTGATGACCGGTTCGGGCGCTGGAGCCGTAGCGGCGTATCGGGCGTACGTGCTCCGGCTGCTCGATCAGGACGCGGCCTTCGACGAGGACGCGACCGGTGAGCCGCCTCTCGTTCTCGCGGACTACCGACGTGCGCTGACGGCCATTCTTGCCCTCGGCGCATCGCCGCTGTTGCTCGTCGAGGGACGGACGGTGACGGCTGCCGAGGCAACCGCGTTCAATGCCGGCCAGCAAGCCGGCCTGGATTCGGCCCTGATCGCCATCGGCGAAGCCTGGCGACCGGCACTACTGCGACACAGACCGGTGCCCGCACGTCCGCCCGCCCACCGCCATCCACCGGCTGTCGCGGACTCCGGGCCAGGGGGCAGAGCCGATACAGAGTAGGGATGGTCAGGCCGGCTCGCTATACCAGGGCGACATACATTGAGTGCATAACGGTTGGCGTACGGATGGTTACGCGCGTAGGGTCCGTTTGCCCACGAGACGGCGCAGGCTCCGTGTGGGCGGTGCTGGCGCGGCCATCGAGGCTGGGCGACCCCTCCAACGCTCCGCGAGATGAGCGGGGGATCTGAGCCCAGCGGCCGGCGGCCGGCCCTCCCCTGTTCGTCTCTGCCCTGCCTCGTGGGAGTGGTCGCCCATGCCGTCAGCAGCCCCGTCGTCGCCGGTCGCTCCAATGCCTTCGCCGCGGCCTGCTCTACCGTCCCCGTCTGCCTCGACGCGCGTCGAGCGGGCCCGGATGCCGCTGGCCCGCCAGGTCGTCGAGACCGTGGCGGTGGAGAACGGGGTGTGCATTCGTCCGTTGGCCATGCGCCGCGTCGACACCGCCACCGGGGAAACCTCGGTGCACGCGGTGCCGTGCGGCGCCACCCTGGCGAGCAGGTGTCCGGCCTGCGCGGAGCGGGCGCGCAAGCTGCGGATGGCGCAGTGCAAGGCCGGCTGGCATCTCGATGCCGAGCCGCTTCCCGACCCTGATCCGCCGACGGACGACATGAAGACATTGGCCACTTTCCGCGCCGACCTGGAGGTCATCCGGGCGGAGGCAGAATCGACGAACGATGCCGATGGCATGCGCGAGATCGACGACCTCATCGGCCAGGTGGACGTCGAACTGTCCGCCCTGGGCGTGGCATCATGACCACCCTCTCCCTGATCTTCGACTTCGCCATCGAAGACCAGCTGATCACGCAAAACCCGTGCGCAGGCGTCGCCCTGCCCAAGCTCGCCCGGGAAGAGGTCGCACCCCTCACCGTCGAGCAGGTCTACGCCGTCGCCGACACGATCGAACCGCGCTTCGGTGCCGCGGTCGTGGCCCTGGCCGGCAGCGGCCTGCGCATCGGCGAACTGCTCGGCCTCGACCCCCACCGGGTCGACTTCCTGCGCGGCACCATCCGCGTCGACCGCCAACGGCTGCAATCCGGCAGCTTCGGACCGCCGAAGACGGCGGCCAGCGTCCGCACCGTCCCCGTCGGCCGGCTCGTCACCGACGCCCTGGCCGCGCACCTGGCGACCCACCCGACACGGGAGATGCTCTTCACGGACGACGACGGCACGCCCCTGCTGTACCGCCGCTGGCGCTCAGCCTGGGAACGAGCG
The DNA here is from genome assembly GCF_023242945.1 of Frankia umida. Taxonomy (NCBI): domain Bacteria; kingdom Bacillati; phylum Actinomycetota; class Actinomycetes; order Frankiales; family Frankiaceae; genus Frankia; species Frankia umida. The sequence goes on along the minus strand of NZ_JALKFT010000005.1, from coordinate 29,538 downwards.
TGCCGCGCAGCCGGCATCACCGCCGGAACCCACGACCTGAAGCACTTCTACGCCTCGGCGCTGATCTCCGGCGGCGCGAGCGTGAAGCAGGTCCAACGCATGCTCGGTCACTCCTCCGCCGCGATCACCCTCAACACCTACGCCCACCTCTGGCCCGGCGACGACGACCGCGCCCGCACCGTCATCGACACCGCCCTACGCCGTCCAGCCACCACCCCGCAGGCATCGGCAGCCGACGGACCAGGAGCCCTCTCGCTGACCGGCACCGCCCCACACACGCCAAGCGCCGCTGCCCCACGGACACCATGCAGCGCCGCATCCGGCGCGGACTCCTGCGGACTATCTGCGGACCGCGAGGTCCAGTGAACAGAGAAACCGCAGGTCAGCCGGCAGATGCCTTCGCCGCGGCCTTCATCTGCTTCTTGTAGTCGCGGACCTTGAGCAAGCTGTCCGGGCCAGTGATGTCGGCGACGGACCTGACGCTGTCCTCGTCGCCGTAGGGCGCGGTCACTCCACGCCAACCAGGCGGAGTCACGTCGAGCTGCTTGCCGAGCAACGCCACGAAGATCTTCGCCTTCTGCACGCCAAAGCCCGGCAGTGCGCCGATCCGCTTCAGCAGCTCCTTGCCGTCTGCCGCCGTGCTCCACACCTTGGTCAGATCACGATCGTATTTCTCGACCAGCACCTGGCACAGCGCCTGGACTCGCTTGGCCATCGAGCCGGGAAACCGGTGCAACGCAGACGGCGTGGCGAAGATCGCGCCCAGCGCCTCGGGGTCGAAGCTGGCAAGCTCCTCCACGTCGAGCGGCCGGCCGAGGCGCTGCGTCAACACGTACGGAGCAGCAAACGCCCGTTCCAACGGAAACTGCTGGTCCCCACCAGTCTCGGAAGGATGGAGCTGGCGCGACAGTTCCAGAGGGTGTCGCGAACACACGTTCGTGGAAGGGCCTCGATACCGTCGGCCCTATCCTCACAGCTGCAGAGGCGCAGCAGGGGTCGCGGCGCGCGAGGGCGAGGGCCATCAGCGCCGCATGCCGACGGCCCTAAGACGGCTCTGTATCTGCCTGCAGGGGCCGTGTCAGTGGCTGCCCGTTGCCGTGGCCAGAGCCGTCGTCCAGCTTTCTGCCGGGGTGGTCGTCTTTGCCGGGAATACGGCCAGACCTGGGGCGCAGGTGTGACTGGCGGGCAGTTACCCAGAGGGGACCGAGGATCAACCAGCCGGCGAGGACGAGGCCCAGCTGCGGAATCCAGGCCAGCAGTGCGCCGGTGTCGGCGCTGTCTCCCAACCAGGCGACCGCGCCGAGCAATAGACCAGTGCTCGCCGCCGCCGCCACGCAGGCCCGGCCAAAGCGGCGCCACTCCGTCCTGACATGCGGCGGCTCGTGGGGCCGGCGAGCGCCGGGCTGGGCGGTGGGGCTGCGCACGCGCTGGTCTGCCCATCTGATCAAGGGCGGTCCGAAGGCGATCGAGAAGCCGAGGTAGACGGCTGCCAGACCGTGGGTCCAGTCTGGTCGGGCACCAGCCCGCAGCACCAGCATGGTGAGGACCAGCAGGGCCAGGTCGAGGACGGGCAGGCCGCACAGCACGGCGCAAGCCATGCACAGCCGGTTCCAGCGGTAGCGCAACAGCAGCCCGAACCCCAGCAGCAACCAGAATCCGGTCTCGCAACAGACGATCGCGGTGCCGATCATGCCGATGTCACCGGCCGGCGAACGCGCGGAACACGGCTGTCACGGCCACCCCCGTCACGATCAGCACGGCGACGAACAGACCGACTGTCAGCACGGCGCTGACCTGTGACGGCGGCCATGCGAGCTGCCGCAGGACATTCAGGCCGACTGCCACGAGAAGATAGGCCCACCACGGCGCCCAACGGGGTCGCCGGACACCCTCGTTTTCATACGGCTGTGCCATAAAATTAATTTAGCACGGCTGTGCCATGATGGATGGTGCCCAAAGTTGTCGATCATGAGGCCCGCCGCGAGGAACTCGCCGGCGCGGTGTGGCGGGTGGCACTACGTGAGGGCTTCTCGGCGGTGTCGGTCCGCACGGTGGCCCGGGAGGCGGGCTGGTCGCCCGGGGCGCTGCGCCACTACTTCCCGACCAGCGACGCGATGATCGCGTTCGCGGTCGAACGGGCGGTCTGTCAGGTCCGCCAGCGGTTCGACGCGCTCGACGCGACCCGTGGCGGTGCCATCACAGAGGCCACGCCTGTCGAGATCCTCGAACAGCTACTGCCCCTCGACGCGAACCGCCGAATCGAGTCCGAAGCATGGCTCGCGCTGGTCAGTAACGCGCACATCGGGGCGGAGCTGCGCAAGCAACGGCGCGAGGTAGACGGGCTGATCCGATATGTCGTGCAGACCGTCATCCGCCAACTCGACGACCTCGGTCGGCTCGCCGCGCACCGAGATCCCGACCTGGAGACCGGCCGGCTGCACGCACTACTGGACGGCCTGGTCGTGCAAGGCATCGCCGACCCGCCCGGCATCACGCCAACCGACATCCGCGCCGTGCTACGCCAGCACGTCGACGATCTGGCCCGCTAATCGTCCAACACTGCGCTCACCGAGGTCGCGTCTCGACGGCCGACCGCCGATCCGTCCCCGCAACCTCCACTCTCACGGAGCCATCACGGCGTGACCCTCAGAAGCCACGCGACGATCACGGAGCCGTGCTCTTGGCTGCCGCCTTCATCTGCTTTTTGTACTCGCGGACCTGGTCGCGGGTGGAGACGTCTATGATGTCCGCGATTGAACGGAAGCTGCCCTCGTCCCCGAACGGCGCGCACGCCTCCCGCCACCCCGGCGGGGTCACGCCAAGCTGCTTGCCCAGCAGCGCCGCGAAAATCTTGGCCTTCTGCGTACCGAACCCCGGCAGCGCCGCCACCCGCTTCAACAGCTCCTTGCCGTCGGCCGCAGTCGTCCACACCCGGGCCGCGTCTCCGTCGTAGGCGTCCACGATGATCTGGCACATGGCCTGCACCCGCTTGGCCATCGACCCGGGAAACCGGTGCAGCGCCGGCGGCTGGGAGAAGATCGCGCCGAACGCGTCGGGGTCGTGCTTCGCCAGCTCCTCCGCGTCCAACGGCTGTCCAAGACGCCGGGTCAGCTCATGGGGAGCAGCGAACGCCCGCTCAAGAGGAATCTGCTGGTCGAGCACCATTCCGATCAGCAGCGCCAGCGGGTCGTTGGTCAGCAGCACGTCCGCCTCGTCGATCTGGCTCAGATGCAGTCCCACGCGACCACCGTAACCGACCGCCCAGCAGCGGCCGTCGCGCTGCCGGGCGGATCTCCGTGCAGTCGGCGTCGTCCCGGAACACCTCGTAGACGCCCACCTCCGACCATTGATCAATAGCTGGGTGGGGAGGGAGACGCGGACGCTCCGCTGGCGCATCGGCTAGCCGCCGTGATGCGATGGATCAGCCAGTCGCCACAGCGCGTTCCGGGATCGGGGCGCCCCTACCAACTCGGCCTGCCCGATCCGACGCAACCGCGCGAGCGTCTGGCGAGCTTGCTCGTCGGTAAGACCGGCCTGGCGAGCGATCTCGGCGCGGCTGACCGGTGTCCTGGTCAACACGGCCAGCACAAGGTCATTCTGTGTCCGGCCGCGGTCGAGCTGCTTCGTTGCCCGGCCGGCGTGGGGACTCAGCCGGTAGGTGGCGCTTCCCCGGTCTCCTTCCCGCACCAGCAAGCCGCGTGCGCGCAGTTCTTTGAGCTGCGTGGTCGCGGTTCGACTGTCCGCGACGCCGGTCGCACCCCGGTAGCTGACGTTGGTCAAGGTCTCCCCGCGTCGAGTGAGCGCCAGCGCGGTGAGCTGCGCACCCGTGAGTCCGGCGATGTTCAACGTGGACAACCAGTCCCTGGTGTCCTCGTCGAGCAGCGCGTGATTGGGGATTGTGACGGTGAAGGTCGCGATGTCGTCCTCGAAGACCGGTGGCTCCATGCCCGCCTCAGCGAGCGCCGCCCGGACGCGCGCGATACCGGTGCCTCGGTTCTCGCACACTGTCCGACCCGGATCAAGCGGGGTATCCTCCAGGATCTTGAGCAGGACAGAATTGCGCGATGACGGTGGCACTGTGCCGAGTCCAAGCTCTCGTAGACCCACTGGCCCGAAGAGTCCGCCCGGGTTCCGGATCTGCAATCGGTCAGGGTAGAGCTCTACCTGAATCTGGGCACCCTGGGCTGACGGTGAGTAGTCGCGGTGCACCAGACTGTTCACCAGAGTCTCCCGGAGCACCTCCTCGGGATACTCCCATTCATCAACACGGAACAGTCCGGTGATAATGCCGCGCCGTTTCATGTGTCGTTTCAGGATTCCTATAACATCACGGACGATCACAGGTATCGGACCGTCTACGGAACGGTTATCCAGAAACCGCTCCCCGCGCGGCCCTGGCCGGGCCGGATCAGGCGTCGGGAAGACGACCACCGTGGCGTTCAGTTGCGGAAAGTACTGCTGCGGATAAATTCCGAATGCTAGTAGGCCGGCGAGTGTGGGCCGAGGACCATCGTCGGTCTCTCGGAGCACGTTCAGAAGACGTAGGACTTCCGCATCAGACCTTGTCTCGAAAACGCTCCGCTGCTCCCGAACCCGGGCGACGAAGGCACGTAGCCGTTGCGAGTCGAGATCATCCTGTGTTGCCTCCGGCACGACGGACGCATCGTGCCGCGCCGGGGCCCGGTTCTCGAGGAGGAGCTGGACCTCGTATGCCGATAGCTTTCGGTCGCCGTCCGACATACGGACGAAGGATGCGTCCCACGGAGCAAGCCGCGCCAGATGGCAGGGCCGACGGTCCCGCGGAATCGGGGGCACGTAGGCATAGAGAACCTTCGGGCCACCCATGTCCACAATGTCGACCAACGGCGCGACCACCGGATCCATAGAGCGACACAAGGTGACGAAACTATCGCTAATTGACCGCGGATCTGCGAGTCCGGAAACAGCGAAGGCCGCCTTCTCATCCACACCGAGAAGGACTGTCCCGCCCTCACCATTCGCAAATGCGCTGATCGTCTCGTGCAACGACTGGGGCATGCCGCCCCTGGCCTTCTTGATCTCGAACCGGTAGTTGTCGTTGCCGAGCCGAGCCAGGTCGCCGATCGTACGGGCCACTGTCTCGCGGTCCATGACTCCCCATCAGGATGCCTTCGACGCATCAGGATGCAATCATGGTACCACTCAGGCCGACTACCATGACCGACTACCATGAGCCTGATCCCGGCTCAGAGCGGGCATCCGCATGTTGGTGGGGACAACGGAGTCCGGTGACCGCCATCCCTGCCAGACATCACGGCTCGGAGCCTGGGCCTACGACACCATTTCGCTCGTTCTTTCCGATACCCGCTGGTCCAGCACCATCCCGATCAGCAACGCCAACGGATCGTTCGTCAGCAGCTCGTCCGCCTCGGCGATCTGGCTCAGGTGCAGTCCCACGCCATCACCGTAGCCGACTGCGTCGGGCGGCCATGGGGACGTCTGCCGGATCGCCGTGCAGCCGGCGTAGTCCTGCGTGGCCGGTGATGGCCCCGGGGAACCTCGTCACGGAATGATGATGATTTTGCCGCGGGTTCGATTGGCCTCGGCCTCGCGGTGTACTGAGGCGAGATCGGCGAACGGACGGGTGGCGGCGATGTCCGCACGGACGGCGCCGGCGTCGACGAGCTTGACCAGTGCGGCGAGTTGGCTTGTGTCGTTCCGCGCCACGAAGTGCGTGGCCGTCACGGGGACGCCGGTCGGTGGCTCGATCGGGGTGGTGACGGAAACGAAAACGCCGCCGCGCCGGACCAGCGGTACCAGGGTGGCGGCCTGTGGCGGGCTCAGCGCGACGAGGTTGAGGACCACGTCGACCGGCCGATCGAGCCCGTCGGCAATGAAACGGGCGGTGTAGTCGATGATCTGGTCGGCGGCGAGCCGCTGGACCGCCGCGGTGCTGCGCGGACTGGCTGTGGCGATGACGTGTGCTCCGGCGTGCTTGGCCAGCTGGATGGCGAACCCGCCGATGCCACCGCCGGCACCGTTGATGAGCACCCGCTGCCCAGGCGCGACGCGGCCGTGCTCGAACACCGCCTGCCAGGCGGTGATGCCAGCGACGGGAAGGGCGGCCGCGTGGGCAAGCGGGATGGAAGTCGGAGCCGGTACCAGAGCATCTGCGGCGGCCGAGACGTACTCAGCCGCGGCACCCCCGGCCAGGAGGCCAACGACCTGGTCGCCGACGGCAGGCGTGCGGACCCGGCTGCCGACCTCGACGACCGTACCGGCGACGTCCCAGCCGAGTGTGTGCGGCAGATCGAGTGGGAACAGGGAGCGCAGCATCCCGGAGCGCACTCCGATTTCGGAAGGGTTGAACGAGGTCGCCGCGACCTGGATGAGCACCTCACCAGGGCCAGGGACCGGCGGCGGGATGTCGTCGCGGCGGATGACGGCCGCGTCGCCGTATCCGTGGATTCGCATAGCCTGCACACGCCGAAACGTAAGGCGAAGATCGAGGACGGACCATGCGTGAACGTCCTCGATCCATACCCGATCGTCTCTGGAGGAGCTGACTGGGGTTGAGGATGGACGTCATCAGCGATGTCGTCGCGGTGATGCGCACGGGCCAGCCGCGCTCGCGGCGGGGTGCTGATCAGATCATCGTGCCATGGCTGGATCGCTCACACCTCCTGCAGCTCGGCGACCCATCCAGCGGGTTAAGAGTTCACCGGGGGTTCGTTCGCTGGTGTCCGTGTACGCTCGTTGCTCCCGGTCACGGGCGCAGTCTCGTGGGGTCGTCGGTGCTCGCGACGATGGTCGGATTCGCCGTCGGCGCGTTGCTTCGACTGAGTGGCAGACCGCCAACGAGGCGCTCCTCGGGGCCGTCCTGGCTTGGTGGGTGGTGGCGGTGTTTGGATGTGCAAGCGGAACACGGGGCTCCGCTTACGCATCCAAACCGAGTCAGGGCGCGGACGCTCGCGGGACCAAAGTTGCCTACGCGCCCATCCGCTCACAGCCACACGATTTTGGTGACAAGGCGCGGCCAGGGGAAGGCGGGCGGGCTACGGCCTCGCTGCCGGGGCACCTCCGGGCGCCGGCAGCGGTAGTAGGCGGACCTGGGCAAGGTAGTTGCGTAGCGTGTCTGGACGCGGGTCGTGGGCGACGAGCCCTACGTACCCATCGGGTCGGACGATGACAAGGGTGCCGTTACGGGCGCCGTAGCCGCGGTGGGTCAGGCCTGTGGTGTCGATGCATGCCTCGGCGGGCGCCGCCGACCCCGCCGGTAGGACCGTATGGGCGTGCAGGTGGGCGGCCTCGACGGTGGTGGCTGATCGGTTGCCGAAGGTCAACACGGTGAAGTGGGGTCCGCGGAACAGGTCGAAGAGCCGAGTGTCGTTCCCAAGTGGGCCGTCAGGCGCGGCGTCTCCGGCTCGGACGGGGTTGCGGCGACTGCCGAGATCGTGGCTGAGCGGGCTGGTGCGGTAGGTCGGGTAGTCGTCGCGGTCGCGGTGTTGCCGGCGGGTCAAGACGGGTCTGACGAGGAACCGCAGCAACGGCCGGAGAGCCCTACCCGTCAAGATGAGGTGAGTCAGGTGATGGTGGCGTCGCAGCCGTGCTGCTGGCCAAGGGAAGCCGGCTGGTGAAGTTGCTAGCAGGGCACCACCACGGCTGGTACGCCGCCCGCCTGAACAAGCCGGGTGATGTCCTTGGGGTCGCTGGTCAGGATGCGGTCGCCCGGACGGGCGAGCAGGGCGACCGTCGCGTCAACCACATCAGATGTGCCGGCGCGGCCAAGTAGCACACCGGCATCGCGGCCGGTCCGCTCATCAACGGTGCACACCTCCACCGCGCGTAGCAGGCGGGCCAGTGCGGCCTGCCGCCCGGCCTGATTCCGCCAGACCTGGGCAACGACGACGGCGTTGCTCCGTAGCCCGATGTCGTGCTGCTGCGCGACCCGGAGTCGGGCGACCATCTCCCGATCGCCGCGCTCGACAGCCAGGAACGCGCCCGCGTCGAGAACGAGCGCGCTCACGCCGCCGACTGATCCGCGCGCAGGCCCAGCTCGCGCTCAGCCCGCGCCAGTTCCTCCGGCGCCAACGCCGGATTTGCCGTCTCCCACGAGTCGAGGAACTCGGCGAGGGCATCGGCTCGAAGCTTCGCGGCAGCGGCGGCCGCCAGCCAGGCCGACAGCCCGACGCCAGCGCGCCGGGCGGCGTCCCGAACCGCGTCACCCAGTTCGCCGTCGAACGAGACGCTCATCTTGTCAACCTTCACCGCTCCAGAATACCGGAGTAGCAACTACCGCGGTATGTCAGCTCGGCGTGGCTCGTCCACGGTGCCTGCCGGGCGGGAGGGGTCAGGGTGAGTCACTGCCCGCCTGGCCGGCTTCGGCCGCGCTCGACGATCACGAGGCAGCAGCCCCGCGCGAGAAACCCCAGATCAGAGGACCGCGCCGTTCCACCTTTCCGAACATTACTGGTCCAGCACCATCCCGATCAGCAAGGCCAACGGATCGTTCGTCAGCAGCTCGTCCGCCTCGTCGATCTGACTCAGGTGCAGGCCCACGCCGCCACCGTAACCGACCGTGTCACGGTGGCCGACGCGTGCTGCTCGGTTCGCCTGCAGTCCGTGTGATCCCGGCGGGCTCGGTGGGCCTGCCGGCCTGCGCGTCGGCGAGAACGGACTCGTGGATCAGGGGTTGCGGGTGGTCATGTCGACGAATCCGGTGCGGTAGGCCCACACCACCGCCTGGGTGCGGTCCCGGACACCGAGCTTGCTGAGGATCCGCTTCACGTGGGTGCGGACCGTCTCCACCGACACGTGCAGGGTGGCCGCGATCTCGCTGTTCGTCTGGCCCTCGGCCAACGCCCGCAGCACGTCCGTCTCCCGGTCGGTCAGCCGGTCGGCCTGGGCCAGCAGCTCGCGGTCCGGCGCGCGACGGCTGGCGATCGTGGCCAGCAGCCGGCGGGTCACGGCCGGGGCGACCAGCGCATCGCCCGCGGCGACCACGCGGATGCCCTCGATCAGCTGTTCGGGGGTTGCCCGCTTGAGCAGGAAGCCGTCAGCCCCGGCGGCGAGGGCACCCTCAACCACCTTGTCGATATCGAACGTCGTCAGCACCAGGACCCGCGGCCGGGGCTGCGGCCAGGCGGCGATCTGGGCGGTCGCCCACACCCCGTCCCGCCGGGGCATCCGCACGTCCATGAGCACGACGTCCGGGCGGTGGCTACGCGCCGCCAACACCGCCTCCTCGCCGGTGGCCGCTTCGGCGGCGACCACGATGTCCGGCTCGGCATCCAGCAGCGCACGCAGTCCGCTGCGCAGCAGGCGGTCGTCGTCAGCCAGCAACACGCTGATCATGATCTGGTGACCGGGTGCGCAGGGAGCGTCGCCAGCACCCGGAAGCCGCCCTCGACCAGACCGGCCTCCAGTGACCCGCCCTCGAGCCGGGCCCGTTCCCGCATGCCGATCAGTCCCCGGCCGGGCACCGGGGACGCGAACCCGGTGCCTTCGTTGAACACCTCGGCCCGGATCTGGTCGGCGACCCGGCTGACCTGGACGCGGATCCGTCCCGTGTGGGTGTGCCGGACGGCGTTGGTCAGCGCCTCCCGCACGATCCGGTACAGCGCCCGCTCGGTGCCGGCGGACAGATCCACTGGTGCCGCGTCGAGATCTACCGCTCGGCCAGTGGCACGGATCCGGTCGACGAGCACCACCAGGCCGCTGATGCCGGCCGGCCGCTCCTGGGCGTCGACGTCGTCCGCGCCGTCATCCCCCCTGCCGGGACATCCGTCGCCCGGTTGCGAGTTCTCCCAGCGCGGATCTGCCGGCCGCGGGTCCGGCTGCGGATGCAGCACTCGCAGCATCCGGTCCAGCTCGCCCAGTGCTTCGCGGCCGATGTTCTCGATGTCGGTGAGGGCCTGTCGGGCGAAGACCGGGTTGTCCGCGAACAGCCGCCGCGCGACGCCAGCCTGCAACACCATCACGTTCACGGTGTGGCCCAGCGCGTCGTGCAGCTCGCCCGCCAGCCGGCCCCGTTCCTCGTGTAGCAGCCGCTCGGTGGCCAGCGCCTGCTCCCGCGCCTCGCCGCGGATCCGGGCGTGCTGCGCCGCGGCGACCGCGCGGCGGCTGCGCGCCGCGTCGCCACCGACTGTCGCGATGAGAAAGGTCATTGCGATCCCGGCCATGGCCTCGACCGGCAGGCCACCGCGGTCGAACAGGGCGTAGCCACCGACGGCCACGGCGCACATGGCGACGCCTGCGGTCCGGGTACCCCGGCCGCCCAGCGAGAAGCAGCCGAACAGGGCCAGCCACGGCGGCCACTGGACGGCCACGACGCTGTAGCCGGCCGCGGCGTTGCCCGCGACGATCGCCGACGTCACCGCCGTCGCGACGAGCGGCGCGGCCTGACGCCACGCCAGCGCCAGCCCGGACATCGCGGCCAGCATCAGCGCGACCGCGTCCAGCGCACGGTACGGCGCCTGACCGGACGAGACCAGGGTCGCGGCGATCGTCACGGTCGCCAGCCCGACCGCCAGCCCGACATCGGCCCGGTGCGGACGCGCGCGCCACAGCGTGCGCCCGCGCCGAGCCCCCGGGGAGGCGGTGGCCTCCCGACCCAACGAGTCGGCGGAGACGGCGGCGACGGACAGGACATCAGAAGCGACCAACCCTGAGAACACACACACCATGGTGGCCGGCCTGGCCTCCGGCACGCGATCCCCGTGCCGGGCAGCCCGTGTCACCCGCGCGGGTGAGCCCGGGAGTCCTGCGGGGCGGGTTGCCGTGACCCGCCAGGGTGTCGACCGCCGGCGCCCCGCCCGGAGACCCTTTCCCAGGCGCCGGCCGCTCGACGTGGACCGGGCATCCGCGGCCCGTCCGGCGGCCCGTCCGCATCCGTCCATGGTCCGTCCGCAGCCTGTCCGCGGCTGTCCACGCGGTTTCCGGAGCTGCCCCACCTGCCTGCCCCACGTCCGCTCCTGAGCTCTGTCCCGGAGGAACCCGATGTCCGCCCTGACTTCCGCCCCTGTACCCGGCCGCGGCCGGAGCTGGGGCCGCACCGCCGCCGTCTGGTGGTTCGCGCTCAGCGCGGTGGCGATCGCGGTGTTCGCCCCGCTTCCGTACCTGACGACGTCGCTGACGACCCTGGCCGAGCAGGACAGCCGGCTCGCGCCGAACTACGCAGACCGGTCGACGCTCATCCAGGCCGCGTTCTACCTGCACATCGTGTTCGGGGGGACGGCCCTGCTGCTGTCGCCGATCCAGCTCTCCGCATGGGTGCGTGCCCGGGCGCGCGGGCTGCACCGAATGGCCGGACGGATTACGCTGAGTGCCATTGTGGTCGCCGGGACAGCCGGTGCCGTGCTGTCGCCGGTGAACGTCGCAGGCCCGATCGGCGTACCCGGCTTCGGGCTGCTGGCGCTGCTCTGGATGAGTTTCGCCGTCGCGGCGTGGCGGGCCATCCGCCGCCGCGACGTCCCCGCCCACCGACGCTGGGCGGTCCGGGCCTTCGCCCTTACCTACGCGGCGGTGACCCTGCGGCTGTGGCTGGCCGTGCTGATCGCCGCCCAGGCCGGGCTGGCCGGCACCAGCGATGACGTCGCGTTCGACCGGGCCTACTATGCCGTGCCGTTCCTGTGCTGGGTGCCGAACCTGCTCGTCGCCCAGTGGTTCCTGGCCCGGAGGTTCCGCCGCAATCAGATCCGTATGGACGAAGTCCCCGCCTCCGACGTGAGCAGTTCGTTCCTCAAGCGGAAGTAGCGCATGAACACACGCTCGGGACGGAGAACGGCTTTCTCCGCATGCTGCTCGCAGGCCGCCTGCGACCGACGCGCCGCGCGACCGTTGACCTGAAGTGCACCTGAAATCGGAGACTGCCTCCGACGACTCCTCTCACATCGAGATCGTCGGGATATGGATGCGTGAAGTAACTCACCCATCGGCGCAGTCGGAAGCGAAACTGGCGTGATTCCTGGTGGCGAAGGTCGCCGGTTCGGCAACGAGCGCCGCGGTGACCTTGTGGCAACGGCGCCGCGCACGGGCGCGTGTCCGCGAGTCCGAGCCCCACCTCGAGGACTGATCGGCTTCGCAGGTGACGATGGCGGCCGATCCCCCGCTTCGCCGGTCTGCTTCCATGGTGCACAACACGGTGGAACGGACCACGTGCTGACGAGGAGGCCGGGGCGCTGTGCTCAGGGTGGCGACGGTCAACGTGAACGGCATCCGCGCTGCCAGGCGGCGGGGAATGGACGCGTGGCTGGCGGCCCGACACCCGGACATCCTCTGTCTCCAGGAGGTCCGCGCCGACGACACGATCCTGGCGGACTCGGTCGGGCCCGACTGGCATATCGTCCACGAGGCCGGGGCGGCGAAGGGCCGGGCGGGAGTCGCGATCCTGTCCCGGATCGTTCCCACGGCTGTCCGCACCGGGCTCGGCGACTTCACCGGCACCGGCCGATGGGTGGAGGCGGACTTCGCCCTGGAAGGCGATCCCGGACTGCTCACCGTGGCGTCGGTGTACGTCCACACCGGCGAAGCGGACACGCCGATGCAGGAGGAAAAATACCGCTTCCTGGCCACGATCCGTGAACGGATGGCAAAGCTTGCCGCCGACGGCCGGCACCTGCTCGTGTGCGGTGACCTCAACATCTGCCACCGCGAGCTCGACCTGAAGAACTGGAAAGGCAACCTGAAGAAAGCCGGTTTCCTTCCCCGGGAACGAGCCTGGCTCGACCAGCTGTTCACCGAGGACCGCTTCGTGGACCTGGTACGCAAGGCCACAGGCGAACAACCGGGCCCCTACACATGGTGGTCGTGGCGCGGCAAGGCCTTCGACACCGACACCGGCTGGCGCATCGACTACCTGATCTCCAGCACGCACCTCGCCAGACGACTCCTCGCCACCGCCGTGGACCGAGCACCCACCTACGACCAACGCTGGAGCGACCACGCACCGGTCTACGCCGATCTCGACGCACGGACTTCCGGCACTCCGCCAACCATCAATACCGCTGGCGATGGAAAGGATGCGTTGCACGCGAGGTAGAAGTCAGGTTCTCCGGGCGAGCAGGGAGCTGCGCCTCGTCAGGGTGTCAGCAGACCGCGCATGACCGTGCGTACTGCCACCGCCGGGTCGAAGTCGGCAGACGGCCGGGCCAGTTGGTCGGCGAGCAGCCCGTCGAGGTAGGCGAACAGCAGGCGACTGCGTGTCCGGGGATCGGGAACGCCCAATCCCCGGAGGAACGTCTCCCCCAGTTCCCACCACGGCGCCGACTCGGCCAGCAGATCGGGCCGCAGCCGCGGGTCGAGCGCGGCCTCCAGGAACAGGGCGTGCCGCGCCAGGGTCAGCGTACGGCCCGGGCCCAGCAGGAACCGCAGCCGCTCGGCGATCACGGCGACGAGCTGCTCGGCGTCGGTCGGTACGGCGGCCGGGCTCGTGGACGGTGCGCTTTCCCGTCGGGCGATACGGGCCAGCACGCCTGCGACCAATGCCTGCCGGGTGCGGAAGTAGTTGGAGGTGGTGCCCTCCGCGACGCCCGCGCGGCGGTCGACCGCGCGGTGAGTGAGAGCCCGGGAGCCGCCGCTGCCGAGCACCTCGATCGCCGCATCAAGGACCGCCTCGCGTCGGCTGCGCTGGGTGGACACGAGACGACTGTAGTTTTACTACAGGCGTAGTATTCTTGGGGCATGGCGAAGCAAGCACTGATCGTGGGCGCGGGCGTCGGCGGTCTGAGCACCGCGATCGGCCTGCGGGACGCGGGATGGTCGGTCACCGTCTGGGAGCGGTGGCCGCGGGTCGTCGGTGTGGGCGCCGCCCTGGGCCTCTGGCCCGAAGCACAGGACGGGCTGGCGACGATCGGCCTGGGTGACCAGTTCTCCCAGGCGTCCGTGCCCGTTACCGAGGCGGCGATCTACCGCCACGACGGCCGCCGGCTGCTCCGGCTACCCGGGGACTCACCGCGCACTCCACGCGTGCGCCTGATCAGCCGCCGCACGCTGATGGACCTCCTGCTGACGCACGCGAACGACATCGACATCCGGACCGGCGTGCGGGCGGACCAGGCCGCGTTGCGCGCCCAACTCACCGAGACCGACGTCCTGATCGGTGCCGACGGGCTGCGCAGCGCAGTGCGGCAGACGTTCTTCGGCGACCGCACCACACCCCGCTACAGCGGGCTGATCGGCTACCGGGGCACCGTCGACTTCGAGTCGGGCTCCTACGGCGAGACGTGGGGTGACGGCGCCCTGTTCGGCAACACCCCGATGGAGCCGGGCAGGACGAACTTCTACGCGGCGTTCCGTGCGCAGCCGCAGGACACCTCGGGACTCGACGGACTACGTGAACGGTTCGGAGCCTGGCGCGAGCCCATTCCGACCATCCTCGCCGCAGCCCAGGAGGCGGATCTTCTTCGCAACCCGATCTACGACCTGCACCCGCCGCTGCCCGGTTTCGTCGCCGGCCGGGTCGCGCTGCTCGGCGACGCCGCACATGCCATGACCCCGCACGCCGGAAGAGGAGGATGCGAGGCGATCATCGACGCGATCAGTCTCGTGCACCATCTGACGGCTGCTACCCGTGATGACGGCGACGACGGCGTCACCGCCGCGCTGCGTCGCTATGACGGCGAGCGCCGCAAGAAGGCACAGCAGATCGCGGCGCGGTCACGACGGATCGGAACCGTCTCGCACGCCCGCAGCGGCGCGACAGTCCGCAACCTCATGCTGCGCGGGCTCCAGCCCCTCGTCCGCTGACACCTGCGGACAGCTACCAGGTGTCGAGCCGACCAGGTTCTCCATCACGATCACTGGTAGTCAGGCCGCTCCGCGCCGCTGGTCACCGCGGCTCGCCTGCACGGGTCGCACAGGCCGTGGCCTGCCCCGAGGGTCGCAGTCCAGCACTGATCGTCAGCGCCGCCCGGGCGAGCAGCGGCAGCACACGGCGGGCCTGGGCCGCCGAGCGTGCCGTCACGGCCAGGGCTGCCTCAGGGCCGTGCACGGCGAACGGGTCCACGGGAACGGCCACCTCGTTCTCGCCGAGATGCCATTCCTCCCATGCGCTCGCGGGCGCTCCGGCCCGGATCGCGGCCAGCTGCCGATCCAGCAGGCCAGGTGCGGTGAGCGTGTGCGGCGTGAGGCGCACCAGGTCGGTCAGCAGCTGCCGACGGCGGGAGTCCGGCAGGTAGGCCAGCAGGACCTTGCCGGCCGCGGTGGCGTGCAGCGGCAGCATCGTCCCCGGCCGCACGGCGGTGCCGGCCCCGGCATCAGCACCATCCAGCACCACGAGGCGGCTGCCATCCAGCGCGGCGAGCAGCACCGGCAGCCCCGTCTCCCGGCTCAGACCGTGCAGAACGGGGCGTCCGGTCTCCACCAGCCGCCGTTGGCAGGGGGCCTGCCCACCCAGTGTCCACAGCCGGCTTCCCAGCCGGTAGGAGCCGTCGGACTGTCGTTGCAGGCCACCCCAGGCGACCAGCTCACGTACCAGCCGCAGCGCCGTCGGCAGTGGCAGGTCGGCACGCTCGGCGATCGCGGTCAGCCGCAGGCTTGGCGTCCCGCCCGCGAAGGCGTCCAGGATCGAGAACGCTCTGCCCACCACCGACACTGTGCGTGCTCCTCACCGCGAGTGGACCGACTTTCATCCCGTGAAAGTGAATGTGTGGGTTCATGGCGCGTTACGGGGAATCTGGGGTCGGATTTCCACAGCCGCCGTTGAAGGGAGCCACACCGTGCCCGCCTCCACCCCCGTGGAATCGCCGGTCGGAAGAACCAGAGCGGCACGCCGCGCCTCATCGCACCATGCCGGGCACCGACTTCGGCGGCACCTGCGCATGGTCATCGTAGGTGGACATCGGACGAGCTTTTCGTTCGCGAGCGACGGCGGTGACCACTGATGATCCCACTCGGACTCGCGCTCGAACTGCCCGCCGCGGACGGCCCCAACGCCGTGGACGACCTGGTCACCCGAGCTCGCGTGGTCGCGGACGCCGGCCTGGCATCGCTGTGGCTCGGCCAGGTTTACACCGTCGACGCGCTGACCGCCCTCGCCCTCATCGGGCGGGAGGTCCCGAGGCTGGCCCTGGGCACAGCTGTGACGACCATCCACTCCCGGCACCCGATCGCGATGTCCAGCCAGGTACAGACCACCCAGGCCGCGGTCGGTGGACGCCTGTGGCTCGGTCTCGGCGTCGGCCACCGGGCCGCCGTCGAACAGCGCCACGGCGCCTCCTCCGCTGGTGCTTGCGGCGCTCGGCCCGGCCATGCTGCGTCTGTGCGGCGAGCTGACCGACGGGACGATCACCTGGCTGGCCGGGCCGCGCACGCTCGCGGAGCACATCGTGCCCACGCTGTCCGCTGGTGCCGGCGGACAGCACCGTGAGGTCATCGCCGGCCTCCCGATCTGTGTGACCGACGCACCCGACGAGGTCCGCGCCCGCGCCGCGACCAACCTCGCGTTCTTCGACTCGGTACCGTCCTACCGCACGATCCTCGACCGTGAGGGCGCCCGGACAGCAGCCGACGTGGCGATCATCGGAGACGAACGCCACGTCGAGAGGGAGCTGACCCGGCTGGCCGACGCCGGCGCCACCCAGGTCATCGCCAACCTCTCCGGAGTCCCCACACCTGAGGAACACGCCCGCACGATCACTCTGCTCGGCGCGCTGTCCACCCACCTCTAGCGCCGTCCTCCGCACACGGCGTTTCGCCCCTCTCGTCTGGCTGAGGCACGGAGCGCAGCGCGTCCGCATGTTCGGTAACCGCGAGAACGGTCATGGCGGACACCAACAAAAGCGTGCCGACCACAACCGCGGTCGACAACCGCTCGCCGAGCAGGATAACCGCGAGGACGGTGGCGCTGACCGGCTCGATCAGCATGATGGTCGAGGTGGTGGTGGCACGCACGACTGCCGCGCCGGCGAAGTACAGCGGGTAGGCCAGGGCGGTCGGCACCACGGCCACGTATGCCAGCAACGCCAGCACCCGAGCGAGGTCGGCCGTATGGGGCAGCAGTCCCTCGGCCATGGCAGGCGGCAACAGAACCAGACCGCCGACGCCAAAAGCCCACGCTGTCAGTGCGACGGCATCATCACCGCCACCGCCAGCGCGTCCCGCCCATCGAGCCAGCAGCGTGATCGCCGTGTACCCCGCCGCGGACAGCAACGCGAGCAGGACACCCGCTGGATGTACCTCGCCGCCGTGGTTTCCCAGCACAAGCACCATCAGCCCACCGAGGACAGCCGGTATCGCGGCGAGGCCGTGCCCCAGGCGCTCGCCGAGCACCAGTCGCGCCCCCAGGGCGGTCAGCGCTGGTCCCGCTCCCAGCGTGACGATCGTGCCCACCGCGAGGCCGGTCACAGCAACCGCCCCGAAGTAGGCCGTCTGGAAGACCGCCAGACCAACGCCTGTTCCGACCCGCATGACAAAGCTCCAACGCTGCGACGGAGCAGCCGTATCGGCAGTCCTCACGGATCGGGACGGTCGCACGACGCGCGCCAGGAGAAGCACGAACAGGCCGCTGGCAAAGCGCCAGAAGGAAACGGCGAACGGTCCGACAGC
The DNA here is from genome assembly GCF_023242945.1 of Frankia umida. Taxonomy (NCBI): domain Bacteria; kingdom Bacillati; phylum Actinomycetota; class Actinomycetes; order Frankiales; family Frankiaceae; genus Frankia; species Frankia umida. The sequence goes on along the minus strand of NZ_JALKFT010000005.1, from coordinate 12,015 downwards.
GCCTGTTCGGCAGACCGTGTCAACGACGGCACCGGTCGTGCCCCAGGCGGTGCCCGCCAGGGCCAGAAAAATCATTCCCCGCCCAGCAGACGGGCCGACAAAAATATTCGACATTGCGCGCTCTCCACGGAAGGGAAGTGGCCTGGTTCCCGGATGCGGGCAGCACAACCAGTGCGGCGGGCACCGTCACCCGTCGCAACTACCTTCCGTAGCGGCCCGCCTAGACGGCGGGCGGCGAAAGCGCAGTCGAACTCATAGCGGTCAGCATAGGATCCCGAGGAGAATCCCGCGCACAGGATCGCGTCGACACGCAGCTACCGGCTGATGTGTAGCTGCTACGGTTGGACGTGGCCGCTACTGGCGCGGGTGGATGACCACCGGGGAACGGCCGAAAGATCGTCGACGCCGACCGCCTAGGCCCGCGACGCACAGCTGACTGTGCGCGGTGAGGACGGTCGATGGACCTGCGGTACGGCATGAATCCCCACCAGCGGCCGGCGACCGCCAGCCCCGCTGGCCCTGCTGCTGCGCCAGCTGGTCTGCGACGGAATCGTGGCGCCCGGCTATGAGCCAGGGGTCGTGGCAACCCTGTCCGCGAAGAAGAACGGCACATTCCTGACCCTGGAGGCCGACCCGACCCACCGGCCACCCCCTGGGAGATCCGCGAGGTGCACGGGATGCGCTTCACCCAGCCCTGGGATGACGCCGTTCCGAACCGGCAGACCCTGGCCGATATCCGCGTCGGCACGATTCCCGACCACGCCCTCGACGACCTGCTCCTAGGGGCCTTCTCGTGGTGCGTCACACCCAGTCGAACTCGGTCGCCTACGTCCGCGGCGGGATGACGCTTGGCGTGGGCGCGGGTCAACAGTCCCGGGTGGACGTGGCTACGCCGACACCGCCTCGTCCGGGCACTGCACGTCGGCCAGAACTCGAAGATCCAAGAAAGAATCAATGCCCAGATCCACTACCTCGAGGCGAGCTCCGCCGATCCCGCGTTCCCGCTCGGGCCCGGCGGGAGCCCGCCCTTGACCGCCACGGAGCGCTCCCGATGGCTGAGTCGACTCGACCAGGTCAGCCTCGCTTCCGACGGCGCCCTCCCCTTTCAGGACAACATTGTTCATGCCCGCCGACACGGGGTGCGCTACGTGGCCGAACCCGGCGGATCAATCCGCTCCGCGGAGATCCTCAGTGCCTGCCGTGATCAAGGGGTCGCCCTCGTCCACACCGGGCTTCGCCTGTTCCGACACTGATGTGTGCGGCGACCGTCTTTCGGGAGGCTCGTCCGCCTTTCCGCGACGGCGACCCCGACCGCGGTCGGGGAGGGCCGTCGGCGCCACGCCCTCGAGCGCGAGCGTGAGCAGCCGGTCGACCGTCACCCGCCCCGGGACTGCGGCCGAGGTCTGCTCGTAGGACCACGCGAGTCCACTGACCAGGGTGAACAGTTCCAGCGCGTCGAGGTCGGCGCGGACCACGCCCGCCCGCTGCGCGCGGGTGAGCAGGGACGCCCCGGCCTCGCGCATGCCCTCACAGGCCGTGTGGAGCTCGGTCGAGGTATCCCGCAGGGTCCGGGTGAACGCGGCGGTGAGCCCGCGGTAGGTGCCCGTGAACTCCACGAACTCCCGCAGCCAGCAGGTCAGCGCGGATCCGGGCGCCGCGGTGGCCGACAGCTCGCGGGCCCTGGCCGCGAGTGTGTCGAACCGATCGTGGAGGAGGACCTCGAGAAGAGCCTCTCGCGACGGGAAGTGCCGGTACAGCGTCCCCGTCCCGACTCCGGCCCGGCGGGCGATGTCCTCCAGGGAGGCCCCGATGCCGTGCTCGGCGAACGCGGCACGGGCATACGCCAGCAGACGCTCGTAGTTGGCCCGGGCATCGGCCCGCATGGGCCTCGGCTCGGCCACTGCACTCACCCGCGCTTCCCTTCCCGGCGAACAAGCGGAGGGTACCTCCCCCCCCACAGCCATAGGCGGAGGCTGCCTCCGGTAAGCTCGCCTCCCTCAGGCGGAGGCAGCCTCCGTTTGACTTGAAGAGGTGGAGGGATCGGCGATGACGGTTGCGGAGACCAGGCGAAGGCTGGGCCGGTTCGGGGTCTGGATTCCCCCGTTCGTCCTGCTCAGTACGCCGGTGGCCATGCAGCGCCGCGAGCTCGTCCGCATCGAGCGGCTGGGGTACGGATCGGTGTGGAGCGGGGAGACCCCGCCAGTCGCGCCGGTCAGCGGCCGCGAGGCGTTCACCCAGCACGGTCTGATGCTGGCCACGACCGATCGGATCACCGTCGGCACCGGCATCGCGAACATCAGTGTCCGCGCCGCGGGCTCGATGCACACCGGCGCCGCCACACTGGCTGAGGCCCATCCGGACCGGTTCGTCCTCGGCCTTGGTGGTCAGTCCGGCGAGCGGCCTCTTGCTCACCTGCGTGACTACCTCGATGCCATGGACGATGCCGGGCGGCGTCTGACGCAGCTACCAGCTCCCCCCTACCCGCGCGTCCTGGCTGCCCTTGGACCGCGTGCGCACCAACTGGCCCGCGAACGAGCCGACGGCGTCCATCCGTTCCTGCAGCCCGTGGCGCACACGGCGGTCGCCCGCGCGGCGGTCGGCCCGGACCTCCTGGTCATCCCCCATCAGGCCGTGGTCCTCGAAACCGACGCGCCGGCCGCCCGCGCACAGCTGCGCCGCATCCTCAGCCTCGGCGCGGGTGCCCCCGAGTCCCCCTACACCAGGAACTACCGCCGGCTCGGCTACAGCGAGGCGGAGGTGACCGGCGAACGCAGCGACCGGCTGATCGACGACGTCCTCGCCTGGGGCGACGAAACCACTGTCGCGGCCCGGCTGACCGCCCATCTCGACGCGGGCGCCGACCACGTGCTGGTCAACCCGTTCGCGGCGGACCTCACTCAGGCGGTCGACCAGCTCGAACGGCTCGCCCCACTGCTGTTCCCAGCCGTCTGACCGCCCAGCGCATCCGGTGCGGGCACGTCGTGGCCGCACGAAATGCGCTTGAGTGACCGTCCCCGGCCGACGAGAATCCGAGGTCGAGGTGATGACCGCGGTGTCGACGTTGACCGACGAAGAGATCCAGACGTTCATCGACGAGGGCTTCGTCCACGTCCGGGAGGCGTTCCCGAGGGACCTGGCCGACGAGTGCCGTGCGATCCTGTGGCGCCTGACCGGCCTCGACCCCGACAACCCGGCTGGCTGGACCCGTCCCGTCATCCGGATCGACGGCAGCGCGGAGAAACCCTTCCAACGGGCCGCCACCACGCCACGGCTGCATGCCGCCTTCGATCAGCTGGTCGGGCCCGGCCGGTGGCGGCCCCGCGGCGGCCTGGGCACGTTCCCCATCCGCTTCCCGCATCCCCGTGACCCCGGTGATGCCGGCTGGCACATGGACGGCTCCTACCTGCCCGACGGTGAGACGTGGTTCTGGCTGAACATCAGGTCCCGCGGCCGCGCCCTGCTGATGCTGTTCCTGTTCTCGGACGTCGGCCCCGACGACGCACCGACCCGCATCAAGGCCGGATCACACCTCGATGTGCCGCCGTTTCTGGCGCCGGGGGGTGAACGCGGCCGAAACGGGCTGGAGCTGTGCGGGCAGATGGACGCCGCGGGCAGGCTCGACAGTCCCGACCGTCCGGTGGTCCTCGCGACCGGGCGGGCCGGTGACGTGTACCTCTGCCACCCGTTCCTCATCCACGCCGCGCAACGACACCGCGGGTCCGTTCCACGCTTCATCGCCCAGCCCCCGCTGGACCCGGTAGGCCTGCTCGACCTGGACCGCGCCGACGACACCTACTCCCCCGTCGAACTCGCCGTCCGCCGCGGGCTGGGTGTGACCGGGTAGCCGACGCCGCGGACCCGCACGGACGCTGGTGCGACTCGTCCACCGCCAGGCCCGTCCAGCCCCATCCAGGGCCTGGACGAGGCGGTCGTCAGGTTGTGGTCTGGCCGTCGATCGTCTCGCGCAGAAGGTCGGCATGCCCGGCGTGCTGGGTGGTCTCGGCGATGATGTGGATCAGCACCCGGCGGACGCTGTGTCGCGCGCCCGGTTCGTTCCAGGGTGCCGCCGGCAGTGGCTGCGCCGCGGACAGGTCGGGAATGGTCGCGACGATCTCGTCGGTGCGGGCAGCGGCCTGCCGGTAGCGGGCGATGGCCCCGGCCAGCGTGTCACCCGGCAGCATCTGGAAGTCGTTGTGACGCCTGATGGCCCAGGCCGGGTATTCGCGCGCGGTGCCGGTCATGAACTCGTCCCAGGTGACGCCGTCGGGCAGCGCGACGTCCAACGCCGAGGGCCCCTCGAGGATGAACCGCGCCCAGGTTTCCTCGCAGGAGGCGACATGTTTGATCAGCCCGCCCAGGCACAGGGCGCTGACGGTCGGTCGCTCGCCGGCCTGGGCGTCGCTGACGCCACGAGTCGTGTTGATCAGCAGGGTGCGGGCCGCGGCGAGCTCGGCGAGCAGGTCGGCCCGCTCGGCGTCGAGGACGCTGGCGTGCCCGAGGGTACGGGCGGGGGCGGGGGCGGTCGTCATGATGATCGGCCTTTCTGTTGTCGCCGTGGTCGACTGAAGACCACTGTCACCGGAGAAGCGGTCAGTTTCTGGCCTCTTCTACGGGCAATCTCAGTGACATGCCGACGACCTCAGCGCGCCTGTTGGCCCTGCTCTCGCTGTTGCAGGCACGCCGGGACTGGCCGGGGGCGCTGCTGGCCGCCCGGCTCGAGGTAAGTCCGCGCACGGTGCGCCGCGATGTCGACCGCCTTCGTGAGCTGGGCTACCCGATCCGGGCCACCAAGGGCCCCGACGGTGGCTACCAGCTCGATGCGGGGGCGGACCTGCCGCCGCTGCTGTTCGACGACGAGCAGGCCGTCGCCGTCGCCGTCGCGCTCCAGATCGCTGCCAGCTCCGGCGTCGGTGTCGAGGAGGCGGCGGCCCGCGCGCTGAGCACCATCCGGCAGGTCATGCCCGCGCGGCTGCGCCACCGGATCGACGCGCTTCAGGTCACCGCGGTCGAACGCGGCGGAAATCGACCGAACCCGCGGGTCGACCCGGCCGTTCTCGTGACGCTCGGTGCCGCGGTCCACGCCCGCGAGGAGCTTTCCTTCGACTACACCGTCTCGTCGCGATCGGAGTCGGTCGCTGCCTCCCCGCCGCGGCGGGCGCAGCCGCACCACCTGGTCACCTGGGCGGGACGCTGGTATCTCGTCGCCTGGGATCTGGACCGGGAGGACTGGCGCACCTTCCGGGCCGACCGGATCAGCCCGCGCACCCCGACCGGGCCGCGGTTCACCCCGCGGCAGCTGCCCGGCACGGATGTGGCCGCCTTCGTCGCCCAGCGTTTCGAGGGCTCCTTCGGACCGGAGCGCCAGCCCTGCCACGGGGAGATGATCATTCATCTGCCCGCCGCCTTCGTCTCCCGGTACGCCCAGGACGGGATCGTCGAGGAACTCGGCCCGGACCGCTGCCGGCTCGTTCTCGGTTCCTGGTCCTGGCCCAGCCTGGCCGCCACCGTCGGCCGGTTCGACGCCGACATCGAGGTCCTCGGGCCACCCGAGCTCGCGGACGCCTTCGCCACCCTGGCCCGCCGGTACGCGCGCGCCGCCGCCAGCGGCTGCAATTGACGGATGACATCCACGTATGACGGGCTGGTGGAGCAGCAGGCGGACATCACCTGCCTGCTGCTCCACCATGTTCAGACACCCCTGCTCCCGGCTGCACGTGACGACACCGTGTACCTCCGGGGCGTCCTTCCCATACCACCGCCGGCCGCAGCCATCCGCCTCGTTACCGGGGATGAGGCCGCGCACACCCCGGACAGGCTGACGGCGTACGAGTTCCCCCTGCACGTGAACGGACAGAACCTCACCGCCGGAGACCTTCTCGCCATCCTGCGCACCCTGACCAGCGGCCCCCACTACTTCTCCAGCGACAATGTCACCACGATGATGGGCATGACACTCGTCCGCCCGGACCCCACCACCATCGCGTCCGCGGCCGAGGCCCTCGATGACCGTGCCCTGACCATTCTGCGTTGCGTCGCCCAGCCGTTCACCGGGGAACGGCCGGACCCCCTCCTGCGCGGCTTTCTCTTCCTCGAGCAGGACCTGCTGCGTCTCTACCTCGACACCGCGGAAAGGCCCGATGTGCTCGCGGTCGACGTGCGGCCCTCCGGTGCCGTCACCGCACTGATCGCGGCCCTGCCCACACTGATCACCGAAAAGGAGCGCAAGGTGGAGATCGACACCGATCCCCACTGCTCCCACCGGATGGACCTGACCTTCTGGTAGGGCGGACCGCCGACCGGTCGTGTCGGTCGACATCGCGTCCAACGCGCTATGGCCGGCGAGCTCGGCCACGTCACGACGGCCAGCCTCCGGGTGTGCCGCCCGCGGACACGGCGCATCGCCCGTTTCCCGCTTTCCTGCCTCCCAGGTGACGATCCGAGGGTCACCCGATCGTCTTGGATCTCCTGATCCCAGCAGATATGGCGACCATGGCGCCAGGCGAATCTTCTTGTGGGTTCGCAAGAACCTCGTCAGACGTGCTGGAAGTCCGTCCGGTGGGCTTCGATCCAGGAGCGAAGCGGTCGGGCGGGGTGGCCGGTGATCCGTTCGACAGTGTTGGTGACCGGGTCGGTCTGGCCGATACTCGCGGCGGCGACGTCGAGCAGGGTTTCCAGGATCGGGCGGGGCATCCGGGCCTGCTCACGTTCGAATACCTGGTCCCGGGTCAGGTCATCGACGGGGAGTTCGACGCCAAGCATGTCGCCGATGGTTGCGACCGCGCCCCGCAGGCGCAGCGACCGGGGTCCGATGAGGATCTGTATCCGGGCGCGACGGGTGTTGCGGGTAAGCAGGTCGGCGGCGACCTCCGCGATGTCGTCAGCATGGATAGGCGCGACGGGAGCGTCCCCGAAGACCATCGCGACCCGTCTGGTCGTCCGGATCTGGTCAGCCCAGTCACGCTGGGTGTTGGTCGCGAGCCAACTCGGGTAGAGCATGGTGTGATCGAGGCCAAAGTTGGCCACGGCACGCTCGACCGCGCGGTGGACCATGCCGATCGGCCGGTCGAACTCCCCCGCTTCGTACGCCGCCGGAGAAGACAGCACCACCAGGTAGCGGACTCCAGCCTTCGCGGCAGCCGCCAGGAAAGGCCTCGGGCCGCTGACCCCGGCCAAACGCCACCTCGCTGTCGACACCCTGCGCTCCAATGAACGCGCCGCCAGCGAGCGCCCCGCACCCGCGAGCTGAGTATGGCTTGTGCCCGTCCGGCAACCGGCACAAGACCAGCCCAGGCCAGCAGCCGCCCCCGGATGGCCGGATCTGAGCTGGCAGTGTGAGGACCGTGGTTGGGGAGATAACCGCCGGCCAGCGACAACCGCGGCCCCAGCTACTCGTTGCGGGCGGTTTCTGGGCCGGTGCTGCGCGCTAGCAATGGCATAGTCGAGGCGACAACGGCAAGGGACGCGACGAGTCCGGCGAGGACAAGCAGGTAGTACCCGGCCCCGGGCGGCTGGAGGTTCTCGGACAACTGCCCGCGTAGGAACAGGTGCGCGGCGAGCAAGCCGATGCCCGCCGCAACGGCCGCGGTGATAACCAGCGGGACAGCCGCTTCGAGGGCGATGATCCACCGGAGTACCGCGAGCGGCACTCCGGTGAGGCGCAGCAGGCTGAACGGCCGTCGGCGGTCGGCGAGACCACCAGCGACGCTGACGGCCAAGCCGCAGCCGGCGATGGGCAGGCTGGTGAAGATCACGACGTTCGCGAGTTGACGGTAGCTGTCAAGCTGCTGCGCGTTGCGCGCGTCGAACTCGGTGAGGGTCTGCGGGGGAAACGTGCTCGGGTAGGCCAGGTCGAGGACGGTCCGGGCCCGCTCGACCGCACTCCTCGAGCCGTCCGTCGCGACAACGATGGAACTGAGCGGAAGCCGCCCGAGATCGGCGCCGGTTACGGCGGCCGCCGGCCAGCGGGTGTCGGCCAGCGGCGAGGCGCCATGGACGAAACCGCCGCCGAAGACAGGCCTGATCGTCGCGGTGCCGGTGCCGGCCGAACAGCGACCGAGGGCCGGGGCGCGGGCAAGCTCCGCGCAGGAGACAATCCCCGGCGGTGGGAACTCGCGCGGGTCGAAAACCGGCGCGCGGCGGATCAGCGTCACCCCGGCAACACCGGGAATCGAGGTCAGCGCTCGCCAGGTCACAGTGGGGACCGACGTGGTCGAACCCGTCGAACCCGTCGGCCCGTTGTCGAATGTGCGGACGACGGTGGAGCGGCCAGCAGCCACAGCGCCTGCCGTGCCGCCGTTGTAAGCCGCGATCGTCGTGACCACCCCGATGGCACACGTGCTGACGAACAGAGCGAGGACCAGCCCACTGATGGCGCGAAACCCGGCATGCGGGTTGTCGGCGAGACGGCGGGCGGCGATGAGAGTGGCGGCCCGCCGGGCCCGTCCGGCCATCAGGCGGGAGCAGAGCATGGTCAGCCAGGGCCCGGCGATGACCAGCCCGACCATGGTCGCCAGAATGCCGGTCAGGAACGCGGCGGCCTGCAGGTGCGTGCTGGTATCGGAGTCGGCGCCGATGTCGGCGATGTAGGCGCAGTAGCCGAGTTCGCCAAGACCGGCCGCCAACGGGATCACCCGCCAGGCGCGGGGCGGTCGCGGGGTGACGCGCCTGGCGATGCCCAGCGGTGAGATGTTCACCCGACGCAGAGCCACATGCGCCGCTACGGCGGCCGCGGCCGGAATGCCGACGGCGACGAGCAGCACGTCCAGAAGGCTCAGCGTCAGGTCGCCGGTGAAGAACGGCTGGCCCGTGAACGGTATCCGGGCCAGGGCCGGACGCGCCACGTAGAACAGGCCGAAGCCGGCGGCGACGCCGGCGAACGCCGCCACGCTCGATTCAACGGCTGAGATCACCGACATCTGCCGCGGCGTCGCGCCGATCAGACGCATCGCCGCGAAACGCTGTTCCCGGCGCGCGGCGGACAACCGTGTCGCGCCGGCGATGAAGATCAGGAGGGGGAACAGCAGCGCGGCGATCACCACGGAGAGGATGAGCGTCATGCCGTTGTCGTTGATGCCGACGCCGAGCGCGCAGGTGGCGCAGGCCGCGGGAGTGGTCGTGCTGATGGCGGTGACCTGCCCGACGTCGTCCTGCTGGGAAAGATCGGCGGCGTTGTGGCCGATGATGACGAGCAGTGAGTTCGGGGCAGGCAGCGCGGCCGAGCCGATCTGGCCGACCAGGCGGCCGGGAAACCGGTCGCCGAGCTGCCCGGCCGGGGTGTCGCGCAACAGCCTCGCCAGGGCGGGCGAGGCGTAGAACTGCCCCGGTCCCGGCAGGCGCGCGAGCCCGGGCGGCACCGGGGAGCCGGGGCCGGTGGCCGCCACGTCGACCCGCCCGATCTCCCGGCCCCGGAAGTAGTCGGCGCGCAACCGCCACCACAGGGGATCGCTCGTGCCCGCGCGGCTCGCGGCCGATGACGCTGACGACGGCGGGGACAGCGGGGCAGACCCACCGGACGCCGTGAACGCGGCAGGTGCGTTCGACCCGAGGAAGGTGGTCTCCAGCCAGGCGTACCGGGAGTTCTGCGTGTTGACCGCGTGGAGACTGGCCACAGTGGTCAGCAGCAGGGCCGCCCCAACCGCCACCCCGATCGCGATGAGAGCAAGCCGACTGATCGCCTCCCGGCCGCCGGCCACCGCGAGTCGCAGGCCCAGCCGGATCATGAGGCGACCAGCTCACCGTACGTGACCCTGCCGTCCCGCACCATGATCTCCCGATCGGCACAGGCTGCCACCCGGGGATCGTGGGTGACCAGTACGACGCTCGTACCCTGCTCACGGGCTGCGGTGACCAGCAGGTCCATCACCCGCTCACCGGCGAGTGAGTCCAGTGACCCGGTTGGCTCGTCCGCGAACAGCACGTCCGGATCGGCGACCAGACCCCGGGCCAATGCGACCCGTTGGGCCTGCCCACCGGACAGCTCCCCGCTGCGCCGGCGTTCCAGCCCGGCCAGGTCGAGCCGCTCCAACCAGCCACGGGCCCGGTTCAGGGCATCGGACCGTCGGGCGCCCCTGAGCAGCAGGGGCAGTGCGATGTTCTCCTCGACGCTGAGTTCCGGCACGAGCTGCCCGAACTGGAAGACGAAGCCGAACCGGTCGCGCCGCAGCGCCGCGCGGGCGTTCTCCCTCAGGGTGTCGATGCGCCGGCCGGCGAAGTGGATCTCACCGGTGTCCGGGGCGAGGATGCCGCCCAGGCAGTGCAGCAACGTCGACTTGCCGGACCCGCTCGGCCCCATCACCGCCAGGATCTCGCCGGTGGCCACCGACATGCTCGCCCCCCTCAGCGCGGGCGTCTGCCCGAAAGACAGCGAGACCTCGCGTGCCTCCAGCACGCGCGCCGGCCAGCTCGGCGCAGCGCCACTCGAGGATGTGCTCACGTCGTGACCACCTTCGCCAGCGCGTCCAGCCGAGCCGAGGTCAGCTCGATCCAACGAAGGTCGGCCTCCAGATGGAACAGGCCGTGGTCGGCGAGCAGAGCGTCGACCACAGTCCCGGTGCGCTTGAGCTCGGTCAGTTCCCGCATCCGATGCATGTGGGCGGCCCGCTGCGCGTCGAGGTACCCCTCGGCCGAGCGCCCTGACATCAGGGCGAGCACCACCTTGACGAACAGGACCGTCTGCAGATGGGGTTCGGCTTCGACCGGCGTCGCGAGCCAGGTCTCGATGTCGCTGACGCCCTGCTCGGTGATGACGTAACGCTTGCGGTCCGGCCCCGCGCCGGGCTCGACGTCGGCCGCGATCACCTTCCCATCCCGGGCCAGGCGCGCCAGGGTCGCGTACACCTGCCCGAACGGCAGCGGCTTGCCCCGGCCGAAGAACGCGTCGTAGTCGCGCTTGAGGTCATACCCGTGGCTCGGCTCTCGCTCGAGCAGCCCCAACAGGGCCAGCGGAACGCTCATGACCCGAGACTCTACATCGAGAGTATACGCGAAGGTAGTAGTTCGCCGAAGTAGCCCGTGTGTCAAAACCAGGCATTCCAACAGATGATCACAGCGTCAATCAGGCCAGCTTCACCGACCGATGGGCGCGGAACGCGGCCGCCACGACCGCCCCGTCACGAGACGCTGGCCAGATCCGCTGGAGCTGCCGACCTTGTCGGCCCAGCGCGAGTGGTTCACGACGCCCACCCGCGGAGCCCACGGACACGGCGCATCGCGCCGTTTCTCGTTTCCCGCTTCCCGGGTGACGATCCGAGGGTCGCCCGATCGTCATCGGATTTGCGCCGTGGATACCCTGGCCTTCAGGCCGGGGAGGAAACGGCGCCCCACGCTGGAACGCATGAGCGAATCCTTTCAGTAGAATAGAAGCATGTCCCGTTACCGTCTCTCTCCGACGCCCGGGCAGGGCGTCGGACTCGAAGAGCACTGCGGGCATGCGCGGTACGTGTGGAACCTGGCAGTCGAACAGCAGTCGTGGTGGACCCGCTATCGGGGAAAGCCGCCGAATCATCTGGAACGCTGCCGGCAGTTGACCGACGCGCGAGCGGAGTTCGACTGGTTGAAAGCCGGGTCGCAGACCATCCAGCAGCAGGCATTGCGGGATTTCGACCAGGCTATGCGGAACTTTTTCGGTGGGTCGCATCGGCGGCCGACGTTCCGAAAACGCGGCCAGTCCGAAGGTTTCCAGGTCGTCGGGAAGAACGCTCGGGTCGAGAAGCTGAACCGGCGATGGTCCCGCTGCTGGGTACCGAAAACCGGCTGGGTGAAGTTCCGTGTATCGCGGAAGGTCCCTGATTTCAAGTCCTACCGGGTGACCCGGGACCGCGCCGGCCGCTGGCATGTGGCGTTCGCCGCCGTGCCCGTGCCCGTCGACCCGCCCGGCACGGGTGAGGTGGTGGGCGTGGACCGTGGGGTCGCCGTGTCCGCGGCCTTGTCGACGGGCGAGCTGCGGACCTGCCCGGGGCTGCTGCCGACCGAAACCGAACGGCTGCACCGGTGGCAACGCCGACTCGCCCGCGCCAG
>NZ_JALKFT010000059.1:0-16215 GCF_023242945.1 Frankia umida | reverse complement strand
CAGCAAAACTCAACATCGAAAACAGCGGGCGGTCCTCACGGGACCTCACACGCCCAGCAGGCGAAAGATCGAGGCTAAACGACGAGGGCCTGACCACACCAGTCCTCCAAGCATCCGGCCTACACACCCTCAGCGACCCCTCCTGTCAAGAAGGCACCGGCTGCCTACGGATAAGCCCCCTGCAGTTCGCCACCGTGCTCGCCGGCCTCGTCACCCACACCAAGCCCGTCGACCTGGCCAAACTCGGCGCGTCGCCACCACCCTTCCTCGTCTCCACCCGGCACGGATTCGCGACCCAGGCAGAACACGACGTGACGCCCTGGCACCAGCCCCAGCCCCCCTCCTCGACAGCGGACACCCCCCAGCCCGCAGCCGCATCAAGCATCACCGGACTCTCGAAGATCTCCCTGTGGAACGACGGCGCCGACCTCCTCGACGCGATGGTCAACGGTGGCGCCAGCTGGTCGGTACGCACAGCACCGAAGGCCGATGGGCACGGAAAAATCGTGATCGTCGGCTACCGCACCTCCAACGGCACCGCCCAACCAGACGAGAAACCAGCATCCACCCTGACCGATCCGGTCGCCGTCGCCCTGACCAAGGGTGAACCCGGGTGAGCGAACCGACCGTGCCGTCTCCGGTCGTCGTGCCAGTGTTTAGGGAAACCCGCACACCCAGCTAGGCTGAACCGCGATGAGGGCGATGCACACGCGGGATCTCATGCTGGTCAGGTGCGGTTATGATCATTGATCGGGAGCGGGTCGCGGCGGCTCTTCCCGGTTACACCCTGGGCAGGCAACTGGGTTCCGGGACGTTCGGTGTCGTGCTGGCCGCCGAGCATCGGCTGATGGCCGCGCCGGTCGCGGTCAAGGTCATGCAGACCCACCCCGGTGAGAACACACAGGTCGAGTCTGCCGTCGAGGCCCGGCTTCTACGCGGGCTGGACCATCCCCATGTCGTTCGCGTCTTCGACTACGTGGAGCAGAGGACCGACGACGAGGGCACCACGCTGTGCGTCATCGTGATGGAACTGCTCGCCGGTGGCACGCTGACTCGTCGGCGACCGCGGTTCGGCCCCGAGCAGGCGTGCGCGGTCGGGCTGGCCGTGGCCGGCGCTCTGGCTCACGCCCACCAGAACAAGGTGCTCCACCGCGACATCAAAAGAGACAACATTCTGTTCACCGCGGACGGCATGCCCAAGGTCACCGACTTCGGCATCGCGAAACTACTCGAGGGCACCGCCGCGACCGTCAGCAAGGTCGTGGGAACGCCGCTCTATATGGCACCCGAGCAGTTCGAGGCCGGTCATCACCTCGGCCCGGCGACCGATCTTTACGCCCTCGGCGGCGTTCTCTACCGGCTTCTCTGCGGCCGGTCGCCCTTCAGCCGGGACCAGCCGCCCGACGCGCTGCGCCGCCAGCAGCAGGTCGATCTCCCGCCGCCGATGACGGAGGTGCCGGCGCCGCTGGCCGCCGTCGTCCTGCGCGCGCTGGCGAAGGACCCGGCCAACCGCCAGGCCGACGCCCACACGTTCGCCCTCGACCTCGCCGACGCCGCGACCAGCGTCTACGGCACCGGGTGGACCACCGCCACCGGCCTGCGGCTGCACCTCGACGACGCCGTCCGAGAGGCCACGGTGAAGGCGCGGCGGGCACAACCGCCGCCGCCCCCGTCCCCGCCGCCATCGCCGGCGTCCTCCTCGGCACCGCCGTTTCCCCCATCGCTGCTCGCTCTTTCCTCGGTGGTCGCGAGGCTCGCGAGGGCGGTGACCTTCACGTGGGACGCGCTCAGCGCACAGCACGACCTGCTCGCCCAGCGCGAACGCATCCTCGGCCGGGACCATCCCGACGCGTTGTCCACCGCCTACGAGCTCGCCGAACTCCTGGACCAGCGGGGAGAGCGCGAGCAGGCGCGGGACCTGTTCGAGGACGTGCTGATCCGCCGCCGGCGTGCGCTCGGCGCGCAGCACGCCGACACCCGGACCAGCGCCGACAGCCTCGCCACCGTCCTGACGGGGCTCCACGGTGATGCCACGGCGCTGGACCGCGGCGGCGATCGCGTGGGTGCCTGCCAGCTGTTCGAGGACGTCCTAGCCCGCCGTCGTCGGGTGCTCGGCGAGGATCACATCGACACGCTGACCAGCGCGCACCGTGCCGCGGTGCAGATGGGATGGCTGGGCCGACGTGGGGACGCCCGCCGGCTGTTGGCGGATGTGCTGGCCCGCCGTCGTCGGGTGCTCGGCGAGGATCACCCTGACACGTTGGCCACCGCGCACTGGCTGGCCTTCGAACTCGTCCGGGCGGGGGAGGCCGAGCAGGCCCAGCGACTGTTCGCGGACGTCCTGGCCCGCCGCCGCCGGGTGCTCGGCGAGAGCCATCCTGACACGAGGGCCACCGCCGACGAACTCACCGCCGAGCCAGGCCACGGCGTCCCGTAGGCATGGATGGACGATGGTACGTTCACGGCGGGTGGAGAGAACCGAGCATCCACACCAGGTGCTGGACGGATGGGCTGACCGCATGGGATGTCTGTTGACGGTCAATCTGGCCGTCGTCCGTGACGGGGCGTGGACGGGAAAGATGGGCCGCAGCGGTATCGACAAGCGGCCGGTCAGCGGCCCGGTGCGGGCTGGACCCGAAGGTCTCGGCGGCGACACGATCTGCGACCGGCGCTTCCACGGCGGCGTCGACCGGGCCGGTTACGCCTTCGCCCACGAGGACTACGCCTGGTGGATCGAGACGCTGGGCCGGCCGATCCTTCCGGGCAACTTCGGCGAGAACCTGACCACGGTGGACCTGGATGTCACCGGCGCCCGCATCGGCGAACTCTGGGCGATCGGGTCGGCGGTGTTCGAGGTCTGCGCGCCGCGGGTGCCCTGCCGGGTGTTCGCCGGCTTCTGGGACGTCCCCGACCTCATCGCCCGCTTCACCCGGCGCGCCACCCCGGGCGCCTATCTGCGTGTGCGGACGCCGGGTGAGATCACCGCGGGCGACCCGATCACCGTCATACACCGACCCGACCACGACATCACCGTCGGCCTGGTCTTTCGCGCCCTGACCACCGAGCCCGAGCTCCTGCCCGACCTCGGCGACGTCGCCGACGTCCTGGCCACGGACATCAGCCGCAAGGTCCGCCGGCGCCTGGCACGCTCGGTCTGACGCCGATCGAAGCTGGCGGGATCGACCTGCCGGCGGCCTGCGGGCGGTCTACCGGAGTTGCTTGATCTGGCGTAGCACGGTGGCGGTCTCGACCTGGGTGACCGCGTGGAGGGCTGCGACGCGCCGGGTGAGATAGCTGTAGAGAGCGTCGGCATCACAGCAGATCACCGCGGCAACCAGGTTCGCGCCACCGGTGGTGGCCGCGACGAAGGCGACCTCCGGATGCCGCGCGAGCTCCGCGCCGGTCGCCTCCAGCGCGGGCGGGACAACGGTCAGCCAGAGCAGCGCGACCATATGGTAGCCGAGCCGGCCGGCGTCAAACTGAAGATCAAAGTACACCGCGCCGCTCGCCTGCAGACGAGCGAGCCTGCGCCGGACGCTGGCTTCGGACAGCTGTACGGATGCGCCGAGGACGGGATAGCCCGCCCGGCCGTCCCGGCCCAGTTCCCGCAGCAGGAGGCGGTCGACATCATCCCTCGCTGGCACCGTCCTGGCTGGCACCGTCCTGGCAGATGACGCCAGCCGCAGGGCGGTGACCTGCTCGGTTGTCAGTGCCCCGCACTTCGCGAACCAGCCGTCCGGGCCGCCATGGACGGTACGCAGCAGCTGCTGGGCCGTGACGGAGACGATCGTCGGGGTGCGCGCCAGCCGGTCCAGCAGCACTGCCGCACTCTCCTCGTCCACGGCATCGAGGACGAGGAGCAGCTCGGAGGTTCCCGAAGTCAGGGCGACGAAGGAGGTGTCCGCGCGTCGGGCGATGCCGGCGGCGACCGTCCCCGCCGCGTCGGGCGCGCACCGGATCCGCAGCATCCAACGTGATCGGGTGGCTGCGCCGCGGCCCACCACCCGCAGACCGGCGGAGGCACGCATCCGGTGGTACCGGCGGGCGACGGTGTGCGCGGACACCCCGGTCACCTCCGCTATGGCGCTGAACGGGGCCCGTCCGTCGATCTGCAGCGCCTGGAGGAGCTGACGGTCCAGCTCGTCCACGGTGAGCGAATCCGTCACCCGCACCCCTGTTCCTGGCCGAACACGTCGGTTTTGCCGCCGGCTCGTTCCGCGTTTCCGATCATTCAAACACGCTTACCCCACCGCCCGAACCGGTCCGGGCCGCGCGCGGATCCGGGGCCGGAAACGGACGACGGACGACGGACGACGGACCGGCACATGGTGCGCGCAGCCGCATCTGCCCCGGGACCTGGACGAGGAAGAGGGAAGCGCATGAGGTGGGATGTTGCGGTGGTGGGCGGTGGCCCGGTCGGCATGTTCCTGGCCGCGGAGCTGCGGCGCGCCGACGTGTCAGTGGCCGTGTTCGAGCGCCGGCAGGCCGGCGCGTCGGCGGCCCCGGACGGGGGCGACCGTGGTCTGCAGGCCCGCACGCTGCAGCTGCTGCGGATGCGGGGGCTGCTCGACCCGGTGCGGGCCCAGGCGGCGGCCACGGGCGGGGCTGGAATCGCGGGCTTCGTCGGATCGCCAGGCAGCGCGGCTCCCGCCGATCTCGCCGAGCTCGTCGACAGCTGGGGCACAAGCCGGTTCAAGGGCCATTTCGCCATGCTGGCGCTGGTTGACCGGGACGGCGAGCTGTCCACCGTCCCGCACCAGCTCGCGGTGTGGCAGGACCGGCTCGTCGAGGTCCTCGCGCAGCGGGCACGCGAACGGGGCGCCCGGCTGCACCACGACAGCGAGGTCGTCGGCGTCACCGACCGGGGAAACCACGTCTCGCTCGAGCTCACCGACGGCACCGAGCATCAGGCACGTTGGGTGGTCGGGTGCGACGGCGGGCATGGCGTCGTGCGCCGGAAGTTCTCCTTCGACAGCACGGCGCCGGCGATGGTCGTGCTCATCGCCGACGTGTCGTTGGAACCAACCGGCGCGGTGCCCCCTGGTGTGCACCGGACGCCCGGGGGGCTGATGTTCGTGAACCCCCCGCCCGGCGACATCGTCCTGGTCGAGTTCGACGGGCCCACACTGGACGCGCGCGGGCCGGTGAGCCGCGAGGAGTTCGTGGCCGCGCTGCGCCGGATCAGTGGCACCGACGTCACGGTGACCGCGTTCCGGGGTGCTGTGCGCGTCACCGATCATGCCCGGGTCGCGCGCCAGTACCGCCGCGGCCGGCTCCTGCTCGCTGGCGATGCGGCCCACCTGCACTCCCCGATGGGCGGCCAGGGCCTCAACCTCGGGCTGCAGGATGCCGCCAGCCTCGGCTGGCGACTCGCCCGCATCGCCACCGGTGCCGAGCAGACGGCGTCCCACCAAGCGGGATCCCACCGCCCGACGTCCGGGCAGCAGACCTTTGACCAGGGAGAATCCGGCCAGGTGGCGCCTGACGGGTGGCTGCCTGGCGATCAGCTGCTGGCCGACTACGAACGGGAACGGCAGGCGGCGGCCCAGCTGGTCCTGCGCAACACCCTTGCCCAGAGCGCGCTGCTGCGCACCGACGCGCACAGCAGCGCCCTGCGGGAGATCGTCGCCGAGCTGATCGAGCTTCCCGACGCCAAACTCCATCTCGCGTCCATGGTCGCCGGCCTGTCGACGAGGATCACCGCCGCACCCGGCAGCCATCCCCTGGTGGGGACGTTCGCACCCCCCGCCGCCCTGGACGCGCTGTCGGCGCAGGCGGGCTCAGCCGACGCGGTCGAGCCGGTGACCGTGTGGGTCGACGGTCTACCCGGCCTGGTCGTCCGGCCCGACGGTTACGTCGAGTCGGTGGCCTGAGCCGCACCCGGCTCGCGACCACGGCCGCGGCCTGCCCCACAGGGTGTGCCGCGCGGCCGCGGTCCCGCGACCCCGCGGCGGAACGAACGAGCGACGGCGGTACGGACCAAAAGGGCGTAAACAGTCCGTATCCACTGGCTGCATTGACAATGATCTGGGCTAACCACATACTTCGATCGCCTGTGTGAGGAAGCCGGTGGAAATCCGGCGCGGTCGCGCCACTGTGACCGGCCTGTCCGCACGTCCGCGGAGGGGTCGCAAGCCAGACCCAAGCGCAGGTGAGTCCGAACATCCGGGACGCACGATCCCCCAGGAGGATCCTTCATGACCACGCCTGTCGCCGAACCACGGCAGCATTCCGTCACACTCCCGCTGACCGCCCGCCGGGTGGCGCTGGGGCTCACCGCGCTGCTGTCGCTGGCGCTGCTGTACTTCATCGGCGTCGACCAGGGCGCGACCTCGCTGTTCGGGTCGGACACCCACATCCACGAGTTCGTGCACGACGCGCGCCACTTCATCGGCTTCCCCTGCCACTGAGCGGGAGGGCTGCCGCGATGGAACTTCGCTACATCTACCGCGGCCTGGGTGTGGGGCTGGTCGGCGGGCTGCTGGCGTTCGTGTTCGCCCGCATCTTCGCCGAGCCTTTCATCCAGGACGCGATCGACTACGAGGGCGGCCGGGACGCCGCCCAGGAGGCACTCAGCCACGCCGCCGGGCTCGGGCACGCGGGCGGCGGGCATGAGGAGGCCGAGGTCTTCAGCCGCTCGGTGCAGAGCAACATCGGCATCGGGGTGGGCATGGCCGCGTTCGGGCTCGCGATGGGCGGGCTGTTCGTCGTCGCCTATCTGCTGGTCTCGCGGCGCTACCCGGGCGTTCGGCCGCGGGTGCTGGCGGGGCTGCTCGCCGGGGCGGGCTTCGTGAGCCTGTACCTGGTGCCGTTCGCCAAGTACCCGGCGAACCCGCCGGCCGTCGGCCACGAGGAGACGATCGGCGACCGCAGCATCCTGTACGTGACCATGGTCGCGGTGTCGGTGGTCTCGCTGGTGCTGGCCGTCATCGCCGGGCGGTGGCTGGCCGGACGGGTCGGCACCTGGAACGCGAGCCTGCTTGGCGCGGTCGTGTTCTTCGTGCTCGTCGGCGTGGCGATGGGACTGCTGCCACCGCTGGGGCATCTCGCGTCGAACAAGGCCGAGTACGGCACCCTCGCCACGGAGACACCGCAACCGCTGCGCGATGCCAGGGGTGCGATCGTGTATCCCGGTTTCGACGCCGACCTGCTGTTCCGGTTCCGGTTCTACTCGGTGATCAGCCAGCTGCTTCTGTGGCTGACGATCGGCTTCGGCTTCGGTGCACTCGCCGAACGCCTCGCCGGCGAGCCCGCCCGGGTGCGCACCCCGCGTGCCACCACCGGGGCGGCTGCCACCGACCGCGCCTCGGCCGGGGCCCCGTCGTCCACCGCAGCACCGTCCGCCGCAGGCTAGGTTCCACAGCAGGTCAGGTTCCACAGCAGGTCAGGTTCCACCCGCATGCGGTAGGACGGTTCTCGGCGTGGTCGTTGCGACTGCGCCGGGAACCGCTGTGCAACGACCACCACCGCCGGGTGTACGCGCGGTGACAGATCGCGACCGCCGCCGAGGCCAGGGCGAAGTGCACGAGCGCTCCGACGACCGCCACGAGGGTGATCGTCCACAGGGTGCCGCGCTCGGGTGCCGCGCTGTCCGGGTCGAGTGCCTCCTCGGCGAGCAGGTAGCCGGCGGCCAGCGGCACCTGCCAGGCCAGGGACGCCGTGCCCGCAGCAGCGCCGCCACCCGCAGGGCACCGCGCACCGGCGCCGACAGCTCCCGGAACGCCGCGGACGGCTTCGGCCGGGGCTCCCGTCCCCGCCGGGGGCTCACAGGCCGACCTTGCCGGTGGCCCAGTACGGCTTGGTGACGATGGCGCGGCGGTCCAGTGTCGTGGTGGCGCGCAGCATCGTACGCAGGGACTGGATGGTGCCGGCATGGCCGATCAGATGGGCGCGGTCGGCGAGGTCACCGCCCGCCTCGGCCGCCGCATTGCCCACCCAGCCGGCCAGGGCCTCCCCCGGCGCCGCCTGTTCGACGACCACGTCGATCCCGGGCAGCAGCTCGGCCGCCGCCGCCGCGTCCGCCTCGGCCACCTCCACCGCCCCGAGGTAACGGACACCCCCGGCGACCGCGGTGGTGGTGGTGGCCGGCGCACCATTGTCGCCGCCCGGCCCGACGCCGTCCGCGGCCAGCATCGCCGCGAAGGTGCCGATCGTGCAGGTGTCACCCAGCAGCAGCCGCCGCTCGCCCGGCCCCCGGTCGAGGGCGTGCCCGGGGCCGAGCACAGCGACCTCGTCCCCGGCGGCCCGCCCGAGCAGCCACGTGGTGCCGGGAGCAGTGCCATGCAGATGGACGAGGACGGTCATCACGCCGCCGCCAGCACCACCATCAGCATCAGTGGCACCGGCGGGACTGTAGTCCATGACGCTGTAGTGACGGAACGCGCGCTCGCCGACCCGGAGCTCGATCTCGTGTCCCGGCTGCCACGGCTTGCGTTTCGGCTGCGGGCAGGTCACCTGTAGCCGGAGCAGGCCGGGTGAGAGCCGGGTGATCGTTCTGATCGTGCCCGCGATGCCGAACTTCCGCTCGGTGAAGTCCGCGATCGGGGCGGGGATGGACGGCATGGTTCTCCAGTCGGGGTCGTCGGGTCGGTAGTCGTCGGGGGGTGCGCCGTCAGGGGTCGGGCAGGAAGCCCGAGTCCATGGCCGCTGTCGGGTAGCGGTCGACGACGGTGTCGTCGACACTCGGACAGCGCAGCCCGGACCGGTCCAGCGCAGTGCGGGTGTTGCGGTCGTCGAAGCGGTATCGGCCGGACGCCTCGTCGCCCCGCGGACCCGCGGCCTCCAACGCCCGCACGGTGGCGATCGTGGGGCTCTCGGCGGTGGCCGCGGCCACCCGCAGCGCCTCGCCCCAGGCCTGTTCGGACACGACGGTGGACGGGTGGCCAAGCGCGACCAACCGGTCGAGCAGGTTCCCGAGCGGGGTCGGGCGCGGGTTCGTCAGGTGGTGGACGGTGCCGGTGGCCGGCTGGGTGAGGGCAGGTTCGACCAGGGCGGCGGCAACGTAGTCCACAGGGATGAGGCCCCGGTCGAGGCCGCGGCGATGCGTCGTCGGGTACCACGCCTGTCCGGACGACCGCCTGGACGTAGCTCCACGGCACGTCGTCGGTCGTGCCGACGCCGGTGCGGCTGTCCCCGCCGACCCGACCCGGCCGGTAGACGGCGACCGGCAGCCCACGCTCCACCGCCTGGGCGGCCAGTTTCTCGGCCACCCGTTTCGACAGCGGGTAGCCGCCCGGGATACCGAACGATCCAGACCTCGTGATCGTCCGGAAATCCCTGTGCGAACGCGTTGTACGCGTTCGCCCTCCCCCCGGCGTGCGGAAAGACGACCACCCTGCACCCCGGCCGCGAGCGCGGATCACGGCACTGCAGCCACCCGGCGAACCGCACCACCTTCACGACTCGTCTCCCGAGCTCGCCGCCACACCGGCGTCATTCCCGGGACGCACCGATGCCCGCTCGACAAGATTCCTCCAGCTGCACAGGATCGGCTCCTCGATCAGGGCGCTGAACGTGGCGGGATGCGGTCGGAACATGCACCTGCGGCCGACCTGATTCCCACCTGAGCCCCTCACTACTTAGGTGAAGTTTACCTTAGTAGTGCGCAAGGCGGCTGGCAACCCCTTCACCCCACCTGGACCACGCGAGCGAGAAGATCGGCGGCTCGAGCTGCCGCCCGACCCCGCCCGCCAGACACAGCACGCCGACACCGCGCCGACGGCGGACCAACAGGGGGCCGACACCGATACATTCCGCACACATATCGATACCGCATGGTTGGAAGGTGAGACTACCCTTCCTTGCGATGCGAATGCGCATAGCCAGCAGTTGGCCGCGAAACGGCTCAACCCTTCCACCACAATGTGTTCTGTCTCATATAAGGTTGGCAGTGAGAGGTGGAACCGCGGAGGGCCGGAGCAGATAACGAATGCCGGTGACCCGTTCGGACTCGGCCCACAACAGGCGCTGGCCGGCGCGGTTACGGGCGGCCCGACTCACCCGGGCGAACGTCGGCGCCCCCGTCGTGCCGAACAGGCCGTCCGGGCCGTAGTACTCGCCGCCGGACGCGGCCGGGTCCACGGCCGCCCGGATCGGCGCCAGCGCTCCGGCCTGCGCACTGTGGATGAGCCAGCCCATCATCGGGCTCATCTGGTCAGTCATGAAGGCGCGCATGACCGCTGGCAGTTCCTGCGCCAGCCCGGTCCGGGCCACTCCCGGATGGGTGGCCACCGCGATGGTGGGCGCACCGACAGCGGCCAGACGCCGCTGCAGTTCGAAGGCGAACATCAGCATCGCTAGCTTCGAGGCCGGGTACTGCCTGCGCCCCGTCGACGCCGACACCGAGGCCGGGCCGAACGGCGGGGAGCCGGCGGCGAGGCCGACCGGGTCGATCCGCCCGACGTGGTGCGCAAGGCTGCTCAGGACGACGACCCGTGAGCTCGGGCTGGCAAGCAGGCGGTCCAGCAGCAGACCGGTGAGGGCGAAGTGCCCGAGGTAGTTGACACCCAGCGTCCGGTCGAAACCGTCCTCGGTGGTGGACTCGACCGGCCGCATCACCCCGGCGTTGTTGACCAGAAGGTCGAGGGCCGGATGTTCGACCCGGATCCGCTCGGCCGCCGCGCGCACCGAGGCCAGCGACGCAAGATCCAGGTGCTGCACCCGGACGTCCGCCGGGCGTGGTCCCGCCGCGGCGACGTCGGCGCGGATGCGGTCGGCGGCCTGTCGCGCCAGCAGGAGATCCCGGCAGGCCAGGATGACGGTGGCACCCCGCCCGGCAAGTATCCGGGACATCTGGAAGCCGATCCCGGAGTCGGCACCGGTGACGACGACACGCCGCCCGCGCAGGTCCGGCACCTCGGCGAGACCCCAGCCAGGCGTCTTCCGGTCACGACGGTACATGCGATCGACTCCCGTCCGTTCTCCCCCGACTGGTCTCACCCGACCGATGTCCCCCGACGAATCCCCCGCGTCCCGATGCTGCCCGGCTGCCGTGCTCAGCTCAGACCGGCTCCAGCAGGACGAGCGGGATGACACGCTCGGTCTTCGCCTCGTAACCGCGGTACCAGCGGTTCCTGACGACCAGCGGCCACAGCTGCCCGCGTTCCTGCGGGGTGGCCGGACGCGCCAGCATCGACCGCCACTGTTCGCCCCTGGCCCGCACCTGGACCTGCGGATGCGCGCACATGTTGAGGAACCAGTCGGGATCCCGGTCCTCGCCGCCTCGGGAGGCCACCAGCACGATCGTGGATCCCTGCCGCACCGGCGAGGTCAGCCGCAGGGCGTGCGGACGCCCGGAACGCCGACCGGTGGTGATCACCTCAAGAACCGGCATGCCGGCGGCCCGCCAGCCCAGGCGCCCCCCGGTCAACCGGACGAGCACACCATGCGCACGGTTGAGCAGCCTGAACTTCTGGTCACTCGCCATCCCTAGAACCTCCTGCCCGCGTCCACCGGGATATTCAACCGATCCTGTCGTCCGGCGCTCGGCCCGGGTACGGATTGTCTCGTTTCTGTCCCCCGAACGCGGGCCCCCGTCCCTCGGTCGAACCTGCTGGTCATACCCGTCGGACGGACGGGTCGGACCGGTATGACGGGTGAAACCGCCGGGCCGGCCCTGCCGGTCGGATCCGCCGGAGGGGTCCATCGGACGAAGGGGCCGAACCGCCGGCCAGGATGCCGGACCGAGGTCCGCGGGCGAGGATCGGGGTGGTGCGCGGGCCGCCCCGCAGCTGCGGGCGCTGTCCCGCGCCCGTGACTCCGAGCCCGGCCGCCGCCGCGAAGGGACGCTGCCCATGAGCACGGTCGTCGTCGACCCGCTTGTGCTGCCGGGCACCGACGAGCTGCGGGAACGCGCCCTGGCCGCCCTGCGCCGCTGCGGCGTCACCACGGCAGGGCACACCGGCGACACCGGCGACACGATCACCGTCCGGACGCCGATCACCGGGGCGGATCTGTTCGACATCCCGGCCGCGGACACCCGCGACGTGGCCGCGGCGATCGACGCGGCACACGAGGCGTTCGGACGCTGGCGGATGGTGCCGGCGCCCGCCCGGGGTGCGCTGGTGAAGCGGTTCGGCGAACTGGTGGGTCGACACCGCGCCGATCTGGCCGATCTGATCGGCATCGAGGTCGGCAAGATTCGTTCCGAGGCACTCGGCGAGGTCCAGGAGATGATCGACATCTGCGATCTGGCGGTCGGGCTGTCCCGTCAGCTCACCGGGCGCACCATGCCCTCGGAGCGGCCGGGCCACCGACTGATGGAGACCTGGCACCCGCTCGGCGTGGTCGGCGTGATCTCGGCGTTCAACTTTCCGGCGGCGGTGTGGTCGTGGAACGTGGCGCTGGCGACCGTCTGCGGGAACACGATGGTGTGGAAGCCGTCACCGCGCGCCGTGCTCACCGCCACCGCGTGCACGGCTCTGTTCGACCGGGCGGCGGCCGACGTCGGTGCGCCGGCCAACCTGAACGTCCTGGTCATCGCCAGCGCGGCGGACGCGGCGGTGCTCGTCGACAGTCCGCGGGTGCCGCTGGTGAGCGCCACCGGCTCGCAGGCCATGGGTGAGCGGATCGCCCCCCGGGTCGCCGCCCGGTTCGGTCGGGTCATCCTCGAACTCGGCGGGAACAACGCGGCCGTGGTCACGCCGTCCGCGGATCTCGATCTCACGACCCGCGCCGTCGTCTTCGCCGCCGTGGGCACCGCCGGTCAGCGGTGCACCACACTGCGCCGACTGATCGTCCACGAGTCGATCGCGGACGAGGTCGCCGCCCGCCTGCGCGCCGCGTACGCCCGGCTGCCGATCGGCGACCCGTTCACCGAGAGCACACTCGTCGGCCCACTGATCGACGGCCAGGCCCACCAGAGCATGGCCCGGGCCCTGCGGCAGGCCGTCGCGGACGGCGGCACGATCCTCACCGGCGGCGACCGGCGCCCCACCGGCACGTCCGCGTTCTATGTGGAGCCGGTTCTGGTGCGCATGCCGGCGCAGACCGCGATCGTGCGCGCCGAGACCTTCGCCCCCATCCTCTACCTGTTGACCTACCGCACCCTGGACGAGGCGATCGCGCTGCACAACGACGTCCCGCAGGGTCTGTCCTCGTCGATCTTCACCACCGACCAGCGCGAGGCCGAACGTTTCCTGGCCGCGGACGGATCGGACTGCGGCCTCGTGAACGTCAACATCGGCACGTCCGGCGCGGAGATCGGCGGCGCGTTCGGCGGCGAGAAGGCCACCGGTGGCGGCCGTGAGGCGGGCTCGGACGCCTGGCGCGCCTACATGCGCCGCGCCACGAACACCATCAACTACTCGGGTGCCCTCCCCCTCGCCCAGCACATCGACTTCGCCTGACCCCGCACCACCGGATCCGCACCCATGAAGATCGACAGGGGACGGTCCGGCCTTCGTGCGTCACGGGGATCCGACCGCAGGCCATTCGATACATGAAGCGATGATGCGAGTACGTGCAGTGACGCAGGGGTAGGTATCCGGCTCGGGGCACGGACGCGGGGAGCGCGGTGAACGTGCCGGGTTGACGCAGCTGCCAGAAAGGCGCCCTGATGCCGATTCTCTGCCGCCCGTCCGTCGCGGTGCCCGAGCATGTGATCACCATGGCGCAGACCCTGGACCTGGCCCGCCGGCTGCACGCCGACCATCCCCGGCTCGACCTGGCGTTACAGCTGATCGCGCATACGGGGGTGCGGGAACGCCATCTCGTTCAGCCGATCGCGCGGACGCTGACCCATCCGGGCCTCGAGGCCCGCAACAACCTCTATGCGCGCGAGGCACGGCGCCGCGTGCCACCGGTGATACAGGGCGCGCTGCGCTCCGCCGCGGTCGGCGCCACCGACATCGACGCGATCATCTTCGTCTCCTGCACCGGGTTCCTGATGCCGTCGATGACCGCCTGGATGATCAACAATCTGGGGTTCCGGTCCGACACCCGGCAGATCCCGATCGCGCAGCTGGGCTGTGCCGCCGGCGGGGCCGCGATCAACCGGGCGGCCGACTTCTGCCTCGCCTACCCGGACGCGAACGTGCTGATCGTCGCCTGCGAGTTCTGCTCGCTGTGCTACCAGCCGGACGATGTCGAGGTCGGCAACCTGCTGGCCAACGGCCTGTTCGGCGATGCGGTGGCCGCCGCGGTGGTGCGCGGCGGGGGCGAGCCGGGGCTGCGGGGCGTCGAACTGGAACGCAACGGCTCGTACCTGGTGCCGGACACCGAGGACTGGATCTCCTACGCGGTGCGATCGACGGGCTTCCACTTCCAGCTCGACCGGCGGGTCCCGACCACCATGGCAATGCTCGCCCCGGCGCTGCACACCCTGGCCCGCAGTCACGGCTGGGAGGCCGGTGACCTCGACTTCTACATCATCCACGCCGGCGGCCCGCGCATCCTCGACGATCTGGGCGCCATCCTGGACGTCGAGGCCTCCGCGTTCCGGCACAGCCGGGCGACCCTCACCGACTACGGCAACATCGCAAGCGCCGTCGTCCTCGACGCGCTGCGCCGGATGTTCGACGACGACGCGCTCGACCCCGGCGCCCGCGGCATGATCGCCGGCTTCGGCCCGGGTATCACGGCCGAGACCTGTATCGGTACCTGGACCAGCTGCCCCGACCGCCCCCTGGACGACCGTTCCGAGGAAGGACGCGCGCATGCCCGCCAGAACCCGTGTGAAGCCGAACCCCACAGCGCCGGCCGGCCCCCCGTCCGCCACGACGGTGTCCGTCACCTCGCGGACCGATCCGGCACCGGCCGACGTGGTGCACTGCCCGTTCGACCACGGTGACGCGCTCGAACCCGACCCGCTGCTGGAACGACTGCGCGACGAGCGGCCGATCACCCGGATCACGATGGCGCACGGTACGGACTGGGCGTGGCTGGTGACGCGGTACGACGATGTGCGCCGGGTGGTCAGCGACCCGCGGTTCAGCCGGGCCGCCACCGTCGGTCGGGACCTGCCGCGGATGACCCCCGAACCGATCGCCCAGCCCGACGCGATCAACCTGATGGACCCACCCGACCTCACCCGACTACGCCGTCTGGCCGCCCAGGCCCTCGCGCCCGAGCAGATCGCCCGGCTGACCCCCCGCATCCAGACCATCGTGGACGGTCTGCTCGACGAGCTCGCCGCCGCCGGCCCCCCGGCGGAGTTCACCCGGCGGTTCGCCGCCCGGCTGCCCCTGGACACGATCTGCGAGCTGATGGCGATCTCCCCGCACGACCGGCCACAGATCCGCCGCTGGGTCCTCGACCTCATGTCCACCAGCGTCGGCGCCGAGGCCAGCCGCGCGGCCAAGGCGTCCCTGCGCACCCACTTCCGCGAGCTCGCCATCCAGCGCCGCCGCCACCCCGGCGACGACCTGATCAGCACCCTCGCCACCGCCCACGAGGGCGCGAACGGCGCGAACGGCGCGAACGGCACGGACTCCCTCGACGACACCGAGCTTGGCGTGATGGCCCTCGTGCTCACCGTGAACGGCCACGACACCAGCACCTACCAGCTCAGCAACATCCTCTACACCCTGCTCACCCACCCCGCCGAGCTCGCCCGGGTCCGCGCCCACCCCGAACTGCTCGACCAGGCCCTCGAGGAGATCCTGCGCCACATCCCGTTCCGCCAGGGGGTCGGCATCGCCCGGATCGCCCGCACCGACGTGGACCTCGGTGGCGTGACGATCCGCGCCGGTGAGGCCGTGCACGTCTCCTACCTGGCCGCCAACCGCGACCCCGCGGTGTTCGACCACCCGGGCGACCTCGATCTCGACCGCCCGCCCACCACCCACTTCGCCTTCGGCCACGGCATCCACTACTGCCTCGGCGCGAACCTGGCCCGCGCCGTCCTGCGCCTGGCCTTCGCCACCCTGCTGGCCCGCTTCCCCACGCTGCGCCTGGCCGTCCCCGCGGACGAGATCCCCTGGCACACCGGCTCCATCTGGCGCTACCCCGAACGCCTCCCCATCACCTGGTGACACCCTCATCAACCGCAGGCCACGAGATCGATGGCATGCGTGAGACGCTGCGCCATCAGATCCAGGCCGCGCCGGCGACATGGACCGTGGGGCTCCGGAAGTTCCTGACCGCCGACGCCGTCGCCGCGTCGAACTCCATCGAGGGCTTCACGTTGACATCCTCTCCACCCTGAAGGGTGGAGATTCCAGCCTGCTACGCCGCTGTGGGCGTGAGCTTCTGGCGGGTTCCCGTTTCGCGGCGCGA